>NZ_CP017014.1:3218474-3524967 GCF_001767395.1 Rhodococcus sp. WMMA185
TCTTGCCGATCCCGGCGTTGCCGGGTGCACACATCAGGGCAGTGACACTCGGGTCGCGAGAGAGGGCGAGAAGGAGGGCATGTTCACGGGCTCCGGAGCCTATAACGAGTACGCGCACGAGGTCAGCCTACGGCGCGCCCGTCCGAGCGCATAACCTCACCACATGGGATCTGTATTCAGTGCCATCATCAACGGAGATCTGCCCGGACGATTCGTGTGGGAGGACGACGACGTCGTCGCGTTCCTCACCATCGCGCCCGTCACGCAGGGTCACACCCTGGTCGTGCCGCGCAGGGAGGTGGACCAGTGGCAGGACGTCGACGATGACGTGTGGACCAAGGTCATGGATGTCTCCCGGACGATCGGCCGCGCTGTACGCCCCGCATTCGAGGCCCCTCGCGCAGGTTTGCTCATTGCAGGCCTCGAGGTACCCCATTTACACGTGCACGTCTTCCCTGCCTACGGCCTCGGCGACTTCAACATCAGCAACGCGGATCCGAACCCGTCTCCGGAATCCCTCGACGAGGCAGCTGACAAGATCAAGGCAAGCCTTCGTGAACTCGGGTACGCCGACACGGTCCCCGTCTGATCGAAGGCTTCCTTGCCCACTCACCACTCGACGACCTGACGCACTCGGGCCGGGGTCACGCTCACTTGCCCCGAGCCCCCAGTTGGGTAACATATTGGTCGTCGATACGACATCCGGACGAGCGCACCGTACCCGGCCAGCGACAAGACGGTGCACAGGAGCTCGTCATGGCATGGATCGTATTAGTGGTGTCGGGAATCTTGGAGGCCGTCTGGGCCACTGCCCTCGGCCGCTCTGAAGGATTCTCCAAACTCGGACCCAGCGCCCTCTTCGGTGTTGCGTTGATTCTCAGCATGGCGGGTCTGGCATACGCGATGCGCGATCTTCCCACCGGAACCTCCTATGCAGTCTGGGTGGGAATCGGCGCCTCGTTGACCGTTGCCTACGCAATGCTGACGGGTAGCGAGGCCGCATCGCTGGTGAAAGTCCTGCTGATAGTGGGAATCGTGGGATGCGTCGTCGGCCTGAAGGTTCTGCACTGATTCGCAATAGTCGAGGGGTTGTGGCAGGGGCCGGCAAGAAGGTACGTATTTCGCATGGCATCCGTTTCGCGTGATACGAACCGTCGTTAAATGCTGGCCCCTGCTGCTGTCCCACTCGAGGGATGTAGTTCCGGCGCGCGAGCCAGCTCGTAAACTCTCAGGGCATTTCACCCCTTCGGACTAGGACACCCATGACGTCTGTTCCCGTCGGTGCCGACACACGCATCGAGCGCATCACCCTGCCCGATTCGACCACGGCCTGGGAGATCGCCGGCTACGACACTGTTCGGCATCTCCTGGGCGATCAGCGGTTGTCGTTGAACCGGAAACACTCCACCAGTGGCTATACAGGGCTTTCGTTGCCCCCCGCACTCGATGCGAACCTGCTGAACATGGACCCACCGGAACACACTCGCATCCGAAAACTCGTAGCCGCAGCATTCACCACTCGCAGAACCGAAGCACTCGAGCCGCACGTGCGCTCCACGTGCAAGGAACTTCTTGCCGCATTGCCCGGCCAGGCTGACGAGCACGGCGTCGTCGACCTGATCCCGGCATTCACCAGTGTGATTCCATGTCGGGCAATCGCCGATCTGTTGGGTGTACCTGTAGAAGACACGGAGGACTTCTCTCGCTGGACAACGACATTGGTGAACAACGCCACAACTGATCCAGAATCCGTCAAGCAGGCTGCCGGCGCGATCGTCCTCTATCTGATGAAGCTGATTGCCACGAAACGCAACCGGCCCCAGGACGATCTGATCAGCGACCTGATTGCCGCACGCGATAACCGCGACGCGTTGACGGATGACGAGTTGCTATCCCTGGCCTTCCTGCTCCTCGGCGCGGGGTACGAGAATGCCGCGAACCTGCTCACCAACACGTTGCATGCCGTACTCACCTCCGGGGATCTCGCAGCAGAAATCACCGAATCCCTCACCCGCACAGGAACAATCAGCGACCCGCTCCGAGAGAACATCATTCGCCTCCACGACGGGGTGAAGCATGCGATACGCCGCTTCCCCACCACCGACATCGAGGTCGGTGACACGGTCATCCCCTCCGGCAGCACGATACTTCTGGCCACACGCGAAACCAACGCCGGAGCTCAGCAGCACTTGAGCTTCGGGCACGGTATTCACTACTGCATCGGAGCATCCCTGGCACGACTCGAGCTCACCACCGCACTCGAAGAGTTCCTCACCACGTACCCGAACGCGCGACTCGCCCCCGACCGGGAGATCAGTTTGCGGCCGTCCACGCGGGTCCATGCACCCAACGCCTTGCCTACCGTGCTCGGGCTGCCACGCGCGACTTACAGTCCCGCTACCGCCGATTTGGACACACTGCGGTAGCGGGGTCAGCGTCGGAACTCTCGTCAGGTCAACAGGTCGGGCTCCTCGTGGACAAGGCTCTCGTAGATCGGCTGAAAGTTGAGCCACCCCATGTACGGGGTGCCGAAGTGGTGGCGGGTGTGCCTCGCTGCGTCGGGCGCGACCGGCTTGGGCGGCGTTGCCGATGCCTCGATCAACAGCTGTACCCGGCAGGCGTGCTCGAGGGCGATGAACCACCAGGCCGCTTCGTCGATGCTGTGCGTTCCGGCCGAGAACAGCCCGTGGTTCTGGTGAACGACGGCTTTGTTGTTGCCGAACTTGGAACCGACAGCCTTGCCCGCGTCGACTTCGACGACGATCGCGCCGGCTTCTTCCTCGATGACGGTGTGGTGCTCGAAGAAAACGCAGGCATCTTGGGTGTTCGGCGGTAGCAATCGCCCCATGGCGGCCCAGGCCGCACCGTGAACCGTGTGGGCATGGCACGAAGCCACAATGTCGGGGTTCGCCTCATGTATGGCGGAGTGCAGGACGAAGCCGGCCCGGTTCGCGGTATGGTCACCTTCCACGACCCTGCCGCCGTGATCGACGAGGATCAGGTTCGACACCTTGACGTGTGAGAACGGCACGGCGAAGGGATTCGTCCAGTAGAGATCGGGGTCCTTGGGATCGCGGACCGTGAGGTGACCGCCCGTTCCGTAGCTGAAGCCGAACTTGCCGAAAGCACGACATGCGGCGGCGAGCCGTTCCTTTCGATGCAGGCGGTCTTCCTCCAGAGACTTAAATGTCGGTAGCTCAGGGAACTTCAGCCCCTGTTGCTGAGGTTGGTAGATGGATTGGCGCTCCACTGTCTCGGTCATGACGTCTCTCCTTTTCGGCCGCTCGATGTCGTGTTCGCAACCTTTCTCGGATGCCTAAAGCCATCGTCGGCGCGAGCGTCGGAGCGCACCACCGCACTTTGTCGCGAGATGCGACGGCGACTTTCACGTTTCGTAGAAAGACCCTCGTCGCGCCACTTCTGCGTCGACTATGAAACCGATCACGAGCGGGTGTACGCGTCAAGCAGTTCCATCGCTTTGAGTCCGAGGTGGAGAACTTGGCGTGCTTCGCCATCGTGAAGGCTCATCCCGAGCTGCGTTTCGATCTGGTTCAAGCGGTAGTAGAGCGACGTTCGGTGCAGTCTAAGACCCTGGGCGGTAACAGGTATCGATCCGCCCGATACCAGGTACAGCGCCAGCGTCTCGCCGAGCACACCGTGCGTGTCGTCCTCGAGAAGCCGGCACAGAGCTGATGGAACTGCCTCTTCGAGATCTTCACGCCGTAGCCGAAGGAGGACGGAGAACACTCCCAGGTCGGAATACGCCGCCACCGGCCGGAACTGGGGGAGCCACGTTGCGGCCTCGGCGGCCAGTCGCGATCTTCTGTGCGCCGTGCGTATCATGCTCAGCTGCGTCGGTTCGTCGCACAATCCCATTGTGCAACAGGCGTTCTCGTCAAGAAGTGAACTGACCGAGTCCAGGATGCGCCTTCCTTGCTCGCGAATGCTCTCCTCACTTGGTGGGTGCTCGGTGACCGCGCATATCGTCACAGTTCCGTCCTGGTACACGTGCGCGAGTCGAGAGCCCTCTCTCAGCTCCACGTTTGCAATTCCGGCATCGACCTCGAGGCCGACCTCGGCGCCGTAGCGCCCGGGGCTACCGATCTTCATCGTCATCACCACGGCTTGATCGACGGGACCGCCCATGATGTGGGCCGCCTGCGAGCGAGCCTGCTCTCGCACAGCGTCATGATCGCTGAGAAGGTCGGAGAGGAGTTGGGACCGTTGCGCCTGGCGTCGCTGCAGGTCCGCTTGGTCTCGATCGAGAATGCCGACCATCGCTCGAGTCGTCTGCATCGCCGCATTCAGTTCGACGTCGGTCAGCCCGTTCGCGTCCCGATCGATAATCATGAGCAGCGCCAGCAAGGTTCGTCCTTGCCGAATCGGTATCACGAATCGCTGCTCGAAACCCAACGTCGGTGCGGCAGCAACGGTGCCCGGCTCGCTCCAACTTCTGACCCCGAAGGAGTGGATATGTCGATAGACCTCGGGTAGCGCAACCCGAGCCAGCACGGCCCGAACCCGGGCCTCGTCCTCGTCGTCGTAGTGAGCGCTCGCGGCAAGAATTCGAATCTCTGGGTCAGTGACCGTGACGGATCGTTGCAGCCGCACCGCCAAGCGATCGACCATCTCCTGCAGGTTGTCGGTCCGCAATACCGCACTCCTCGAAGTAGCGCCCCACATCATCTGAGTGCCCGGTTCGAGCAACTGTCAATCCCTCAGCGTCCAATCCCCCAGTGTCCAATCCCCCAGTGTCCAATCCCCCAGCGTCCAATCCCCCAGCGTCGAATGACTCGCGGCATCTGCCGAATCTGGATCAACAACAAACTGGCTCCGACAACCGGTGGACTTCCGAAGAGCTCCGACCATGTGCTCTCGGGAACGTCGGTGCGACGGGAGCCGACCATCCGGCCTTTCTTGCAACCAAGATCATCCGACGCTCCGATTTCCCCACGACGCAACAGGACGCATGGTTTGATACGCGCATGACCGGGACTCGAGGGGATCCAGGGAAGAAGCGTCCGATCTGGCAGAAGTTGCTGTTCGGTTTGGCGACCGCGTTCGCGGTATTCGCGATCATCGGCTTGATCGTAAGCCCACCCATGGATGACACCGGCGCTTCGGCGCAGCGGCCCGATTCAACTTCCGATCCCCGCTGCAAACCCGCAGACCCGGCACTCATCGACCTCGTCTCGTCAGGTCTGACAAAGCCCAATCGGAGCTTGACCAACGCAACAGTGATCGAAGACGGTGCCCTGACTTTCTTCGGTGCAACAGTTGTCGACAATGCGGGGAGCGTTCAGAGTCGGGCGGATGTGTGGGTGGTGTTCGAGGGCCAGGTCTACTCGTCGACAGATCGGGCACGCAACGACACCAATTGGCCCAGGGCACGCGAATCTTTGGGTATTCAGACCAGCGACAGCCGCGTACGGGCGGTCGATGAATGCGTGGAGAACCTCACCGGGAACTGACCGTTCAGAGATCTTGGGCGAAAGCCGATTGGCTCACGGGTCATCTACCAGCGGCTTGCTGCGCGATTTGGATTAGATTGCCGCACGTGTCGTCGAAGACGGCGGTAGTTACCGAGCCCATATCGACGGGTTCCTGGGTAAAGTGCACCCCGAGTCCACGCAGCCGCTGGTACTCGGCTTGCGCGTCGTCCACGGCGAACGAGGTGCACGGTATGCCGTCGGCTACCAGTGCGGTCTTGTATGACTTGGCCGCTGGGTGGTCGTCGGGTTCGAGTAGGAGTTCGGTGCCATCAGGATCCTCGGGTGACACCACGGTGAGCCAACGGAACTTACCCAGTGGAATGTTGTTCTTCTCTGTGAATTTGAGGATCTCCGTGTAGAAACGGAGCGCTTTGTCCTGATCGTCAACGAGCACGCTGGTTAGGTTGATTCTCATCGTGGTCCCTTCTGTCGACAGTGCCGGCATCGTGGTCGTCATCGATATAGTTGGCCGCGTTCTTGTCAAGCCACCGTTGGACGATCGGTTCGAGCGGCTTGGTGTTGATGTAGTGGAGCTTGTATCTGCCTTTGCGCATGGTCTTGATCAGTCCGGCGGCTTCCAGGATGCCGAGGTGCTGTGAAATCGCTTGCCTCGTAAGACCAATGCCGTGCTTGGTTGTCAAACGCGAGCAGATCTCGAAAAGCGTCTGGCCGTTTCGGTCGGTCAACTCGTCGAGGATCGTGCAGCGCGTGGAGTCCGCCAAAGCCTTGAAGATGTCCTCCACGCCAGAAACGATAGGCAAGAAATTACTTGCCTGTCAAAACTGAGGCTATGGCTGCGCGCCGTGGACCCTGACTTCCAGCCACCGTGCGGGCATTGCGTTCGCACTCCACCTCGTTATCGCCGTCAACAACGAGGTACGTGGCGCAGTGACCGAGTTCGAGGCCTCTCCGAGGATTTCCACCGTTCTTTTCCGGGGATCTCAGGAAGCGAGCATCGACGTCCATGCCTTGGTTCTTCGTGTGGGCAGAGAATGCATGAGGCCCGGTCTCCCTTCTCGGAAACCGGGCCTCACCTATAGAACTTCTTCTGCAGGAGCAGAGCCCCCTGTCAGGATTGAACTGTTCTCGACCCCGTGGTGCAGCGGGTAGAAATTCTCTGAACTGGCATTATCAGGCGCCTGCTGGCGTTGCTTGGCACTGCATGGCTTTCAAGTGTGGGCAAAATGTGGGCAGAGCGGGGCGCGGTGCCGAACCCGCGAACCTATGAGGCAACGAAACGCCCCACCCCGGGGAGCGGCAACTCCTCGCAACACCCAGCCTGCGGAGCTGCGACGACCAGTTGAAACCGCCTGATGGGGTGGGGCGTTGTTGCGTAGTGGATCAGCTACCGAGGAGCAAACCCGCCGAACCGAGTGAACCGAACGCGTCAAGTGAGCCCCAGAGGTCGAGCGAGCCGAGCGCGTCGAGTGAGCCGGTCAGTGCGTTGCCGACCGTGAGCGGGATCGGGTCAGCCGTCGGCTGCGTTGACACGGCCCAGGTTCCCCACCGCTCTTCCGTCTCTACCGTAACGCAACTCCAGTGAACCTTGTAATCGCCTGTCGCAACGTTGAACACGGCGAAGTCCTCAGTGGAATCGGGGAAGACCCAATCTTGAGTCCCGTACTGATACCTGGGTTCGGTGTCGCGTTTCGCGGTCCAATCGCAACTCAAATTGTATGGGGAGTCGTTGACGACGCTCACAGTGATGTTCTTTCCCTCGACGGCTGCCGAAACGGTCACGTCCTCGGGGGCGGCGTTGGCCGGTGCCGCGAATAGAGTAGCCAGGAGAGGGGCGGCGACCACTGCCGTCACGGCCGCGCGAACAGATGTCTTCAAGGTTTCCCTTTCGTCGGTGATGTTATGACTGGCGATGGTGCCACAGATACCGACGGGTCGGGTTGCGGAGGGTCGGTGGGTGCGCACCTCGGAACAGCGAAACGCCCCACCCTCAAACACCATCGTCGGCGAGCGTGACAACCCTCGAGAAGAACGAGGAACACTACGCACCCCGGATGGAAGCGGGAGGACCGGCGCGAGGCCGGACCGGACCGGATGGTTTGATACCCGGATGAAACGGACACTTCTCACACTGGTGGCCCCCGCCACACTGCTTCTCGCAGGCTGCTCGTCGGGTGAGTCCGCCGACATGGCAGCTCCCAGCTCTACGCCGGTCGCAGCGACGACCACCGAGTCGGTGACCGCGACTGTCGATCCGTCGGAGGAGACCACGAGCATTTACGAGGTGTCGGAGAATGGCGTGACGACTGCCGTGAACGCGCCGATAACCGCGTCATCGGAGGAACTTGCACAGTGGTGCAGCGAAGCCAAAATGGCGCTTGAAATGTACGGGTTCGACGACGCGGAATCGTTCCTGGCAATCGCTCAGCTCGAAGTCGAGGATTCGACCGAAAACGTCACCTTCGAGTCGGACGGGTCGTGGGCAAGCAACACACCATCCGAACAGGCCGGGTTTATCGCATCGGTGAATGCGGCCGCGAACGGCGAATGCTGAATACCGATCCCGAGACAACGAAACGTCCCGCCACCTCGGATGAGGTGGCGGGACGTGTGTCATGTCAGCGACCTGAGTCGGCCGGTGCTGGTGGAGTCGTGGGGTGCGCCGTTTCCCGCCAGCCCGCACTGTCGCCGTCGGCGTGAGCGATGGGGTCGTCGATTGCGGCGATCATGGCGTCGGTGAAGCAGAGGGTCAAGTTTGGCGGCCACACGGCGCCTGCGATGGTGTCAGCCCAATCAAAGGCAAGGGAAGAAGGCCGCCTGTGGGACGCACCATGCCGGCCAGCGTGCTCCACCGACCTTCGGTAGTAGGGAACAGCATATGAGTCTGACGGACCCCTCGGTGAATCCATATCTCCCTCCGGCGCCGGACATTCAGGCTGACGCCTTGGTCGATCGACGACTGGGCACTCACACTTACAAGAATGTTTGGATCGGGGCGACGCAGTTGAACCCCATTAAAATCTCGCCGAAATCTGTCCTCCCGCGCCCGAAATACTAGGGTCCTGACGGTAGGCGCCTGGTCTAGCCGGTGGTCAGCAGCATCACCGACGGGATACATACAGGCACCGAAACCTGCTGGGATTAAGACAAATTAAAGCAGTCTTACGAGGGGTGCCACCCAATCAGGTTGGATTTGTTCACGTACAAATTGGAGCCGACCCGAATTTGAAACGTTTCCACACTTTGCCGGGAAGGTCCGCGCAATCTCAGCGGCGCAAAGACTTACGAGACGCCCAGACCCGGCACGAACTGCACCTGACCGGATGAGCGCGGTCTGTGCGGGAACTAGCGGCCAGCGGAACTGTAGAGACAACGAAACGCCCCCACCCCGGGGGCGCGTCAACTCGTCGAAAACTCCCAGCCTTCAGGAGTCTCGACGACCAGTTGAAACCGCCTGGTGGGGTGGGGGCGTTGTCGCGT
Organism: Rhodococcus sp. WMMA185; assembly: GCF_001767395.1. Classification (NCBI taxonomy): domain Bacteria; kingdom Bacillati; phylum Actinomycetota; class Actinomycetes; order Mycobacteriales; family Nocardiaceae; genus Rhodococcus; species Rhodococcus sp. WMMA185. The sequence goes on from NZ_CP017014.1 coordinate 3,227,405, forward strand.
GGTGGATCAGCTACCGAGGATCGCACCCACCGAACCGTCCCCGTCGAGCGAGCCCCACAGGTCGAGCGAGCCGAGCATCTCGAGTGAGCCGGTTAGCGCGTTGCCGACGGTGAGCGGGATCGGGTCAGCCGTCGGTTGCGCTCCGAGTACCCAAGTTCCCCACTGCTCGTCCGTCTCTACCGTAAAGCACCTCCAGTGAACTTTGTAATCGCTGGTGGCGACATCGAACACGACGATGTCCTCGGTGGAATAGGGGTCGACCGAACCGTGGGTCGAATACTGAAACCTGGGTTCCGCGTCGCGCATCGAGGTGATTTCGCAACCCAGATTGTATGGAGAGCCGTTGACGACGGTCACGGTGATGTTCTTGCCCTCGACGGTCGCCGAAGCAGTCACGTCCTCGGGGGCGGCGTTGGCCGGTGCCGCGAATACAGTAGCCAGGAGAGGGGCGGCGACCACTGCCGTCACGGCCGTGCGGACAGATGCCTTCAAGGTTTCCCTTTCGTCGGTGATGTTGTGACTGGCGATCGTGCCATAGATACCGACAGGTCGGGTTGCAAAGGTCGGTAGACAGTCGGCGAAGCTGAACAGGACAGGGAGGGTTTGCGCCCCATTTGACGGAGGGCGGATCGAGTTAAGGACCGACCGGATGGTTTCATATCCCGATGAAACGCACTATCACCGCAGTCGCCCTATCCACCGCCGCGCTGGTGCTCGGGGCGTGCTCCAACTCTGACACAGGCTCATCGAACTCGGTACCGACCGCCGAACTCGGCAAGTCGCAGACCGTCAAGGGTGACGGCTGGGAAGCAGAGATCACCGTCTCGGACCTGATCACCCGCGAAATGGACTACTACGGCGAGATCAAGCCGGACCACCAGTATCGGGCGGCTGTCTCCGTCCGATCGATCAGTGGCGAGACTCCTTTGTACTCGAACGCGTTCAAGGCAGTCCTGGTGGATGGCAGATCCATGAACCTGTCGATCGGTGGCGAGTCGGACGACATCGACACCACAGGCGAGGTGCCGGCCGGGCATGAACGTTCCGGAATGGTTACCTGGACAGGAGAACCCGGCCTCGAGGTCAAGGAAATCTCCTATCTCGCGGACGGAATGTTCCCAGCCGCCACATGGACTGCTACCGGTCTTCCCGAATCGGCCCCGCCGTCGCGGATGCCGAACCACGACGAAGTCGTCGCAACGAAGACCCAAACCCCCACCGCCGCGGCAGGAACACCGACCGCACCCTCAGAAACGACATCGGCCGCCACAACGGAGGCGGACGCCGCGCCGTCGTCGGACGTGAGCCTTGGCCAGGCGTGCGACGAGCTGACTACCGCCATGGGCCAACTTGGAACCGACGATCCCCAGGTCATACTTGAGTTAATGCAGACCAGCACTAACTGGACGTCCGCGACACCCGACACGCAAGCCTCCTACATCGAGGCGGCACAGATGATCGAGCGCGGCGACTGCTGACCTCGGAGACGACAAAACGGCCCGCCGCCTCACACGAGGCGGCGGGCCGTTCCGATGGAGCCCCCTGTCAGGATTGAACTGACGACCGCTCGCTTACAAGGCGAGTGCTCTACCACTGAGCTAAGGAGGCGGACGCGCGCCGGGAGGCGAACGTGCGCGCCCATCATATCCATAGCCGAGTCGTCGCCGACGCCCGCCCGTTTTGGATAGCGTTGAAGCCATGAGTACCTCGGAAATCGCCACCGTCCTCGCCTGGCACGACGCCCTCAACGCCGGTGACATCGACACACTGCTTTCCCTGTCGAGCGATGACATCGAGCTGGGTGGCCCGACGGGTGCCAGTCAAGGGCTTCCCGCACTGAGAGAGTGGGCATCGACCGCCGGTATCACCTTGACGCCCAGGAGGATGTACTACTACAACGGTGTTCTGGTGGTCGAGCAAGAAGCCAGGTCGACCACCGATCCTGCGGAATCACGTATCGTGGCGTCCGCATTTCGTGTCGTCAATGATCAGGTGATCTCCACGTTCCGCCATGAGACCCTCGAGCTTGCACTCTCCAGTACCGATCTGACCGAGAAAGACCTCGTCTCTGACTCATAGTATGGCCAAACTCACAAACTCCTTCCCGCGCGTCACGGGCGACCGGCGCGCCACCGTCGATGTGCTCACCACTGCACCGTCTCCGCTGCAGCCGATCGATCTCACCGACGACGCCGCGGTTGCCGAAGCACTCGACCTCGCCGTCCGTGTCGGTGAGGTACTTCTCGCATCGGGCACCGGCGCGATGGACACCGCCGAGCAGGTACAGTTCATCGCCGCCACCTACGGTCTTGCCCAGTGCGATGTAGATGTCACGTTCAACTCCATCGTGCTGTCCGCATATCGCGGTCCGACGCTTCCCCCGGCGAGCACCATGCGGATCGTGCACTACCGGTCGATGGACTTCACCCGACTCGCGGCCGTCGACCGGCTCACGCGACGGATCCGCCGGGAAGCGATCACTCCGAAGGAGGCGCACGAGTCCCTCACCACGGTGACAACTGCGCCGCACCCGTACAACCGGTGGATCGCCACGCTCGCGTGGTCTGGGATGGCTGCGTCGATCTCGGTGTTGGTCGGTGGCGGCGTGCTGGTCGCGTCAGTTGCCTTCCTCACGACGATGGTGATCTACCGGGTCAACCGCGTCCTCAACCGCATTGGCCTGCCCTTCTTCTTCCAGCAGGTGGTAGGCGGTCTCGTAGCAGCCGCCCCTGCCGCGACGCTGTACACGTTCCAAGACCAACTTGGTGTGGAAATCAGACCGTCACAGATCATCGCGGCCGGCGTGGTGGTGCTGCTGTCCGGCCTGTCGATGGTCGGCTCCGTACAGGACGCCATCACCGGAGCACCGATCACTGCGGCGGCCCGGTTTTTCGAGGTCCTCATGATGACCGGCGGAATCATCGCCGGTGTGGCCATATCGCTGCGCCTGGCCGGCATGTTGGGCTCGACGCTGCCACCCGTCAACGTGGAGGCCACGCAACTCGCACGGGTACCCGTCATGGTGCTGTCAGGTGCTTTCGCAGCGATGTTCTACGCGCTGGCCTGCTACGCCGAGAAGCGTGCACTCACAGTCGCCTGGATCGGAGGCGCCGCCGGCGCCCTGGTCTTCGTGGTGACGCAACAGTTCGGTGTCGGCCCGGTCATCGGGGCCGCTCTTGCCGCGACGGTGGTCGGATTCGCCGGCGGCCTGATGGCCCGCCGCGCGCTGACGCCGCCTCTCGTGGTCGCGGTGGCCGGGATCATGCCCCTACTGCCGGGACTGTCCCTGTACAGGGGCTTGTACTCCCTACTCAACGACCAACTACTGGTCGGACTCAGCGCTTTGCTGTCCGCATTCGGTATCGGCTGCGCACTCGCGGCCGGAGTCTCACTCGGTGAATGGATCGCGCGGACCTTGCGGAAACCGCGCATGTTGCGTCGCGTAGACGACATCCGTCGACCCGTCTTCAAGACACGCAGACGAAGGCCGCTCGAAGCTGAAAAGGTGGCCTGACACAGGCGTCATGCACCGCTACCTCAGGAACCAAGGCCACTAAGAATCCAGCGCTGCGCTGCCCGCCTTCGGGCGGCCGGCAGCGCCACAAGCCTCAGCTATTGTCGACTCTCGATTTCTCGTCGGCCTCCATGGCCTCACGCAGGCTCTTAGGCCTCATATCGGTCCAGTTCTTCTCCACGTATTCGAGGCATGCCGCCCGGCTTTCTTCCCCGAAAACCACGCGCCAGCCCGCTGGCACCTCAGAGAACGTGGGCCACAGTGAGTGCTGTTCCTCGTCGTTCACCAGCACGTAAAAGCGGCCTTCTTCGTCATCAAACGGATTGGTGCTCATTTCGCCTCGCTTGTCACGTACGTGTCCTGTGCTTTCACAGTAGCAAGGGCGCCGTCGCGACCACGTCTTCTTACGACAGATGTCACGATCTCTCCTGCTCGCACGGCCACGTTCGACAGGAGCGACGACGTGATTCCGTGCGTCTTCTCCGTCCCGCCCTGCATGTAGATTCCCGCTGCGACGTCGGGCGAAACCGCCAATCGATAGTCACGACCCACCGCGTATGGCCCGTCGGCTTCTGGCGCCAGATCGCCGAGAAGCGGGTCGAGAGGTGCGGGCGCGAACCCGGTGGCCAGGATCAGTGCATCACACGTGAGCGAATCGGTGAGGCCATCGAGCGCGCTGTGCACAGCAACATCGATTCCGTCCGACGTTTCCTCGACTGCTACCACCTCAGAGGCACGGCGCATGAACAGACGACGATGCCCGCGCACACGCTCCTGATACTCGGTCGCGTAGATCTCGTTGATGAGGTCGATGTCGACCACCGAATAGTTGGTGCCTCTGTGTGTATCGAGCAGTCGAAGGCGCTCGTCCTCCGGGGCACCGTGGAGATCGTCGACGGCCTGAGGGTCGAAGATGCGGTTGGCGTAGGGACTGTCGTCGGCCGGGCTGTAACCGTATCGCGAGAAGACGTTGTGGACTTCGGCTTCGGGATAGTTGGTGTGCAGGTACTGCACGATCTCCGCGGCACTTTGGCCCGCACCGAGAACGACGAACCGCTGATGTACCGGGGCGGGCATCTCGGCGACACGATAGAGGAACTGGTGATTGTGGAAGCAGCGCGTCGAGAGATTGGCCCACTCCGGTACTCGCTCCCGAAGGCCCAGACCCATCACCACGTTGCGCGCGATCACCCTGGCACCTCCGGACGCCCTGACCTCGAGCCGATCGACGACGCCGTCCTCGCCCCGGATTCCGCGCACCGACTCCACCGCTGTGTCGTAGCGGACGTCGGCTTCAACGTGCCGGGCCGCCCACTTCAGGTAGTCGTTGAACTCGTGCCGCGTGGGGAAGAAGGTTTGGTGATTGACGAAATCGACGAGACGGCCCTGCTCGAAGAGGTAGTTGAAGAAGGTGAATGCGCTACGTGGATTGCGGAACGTGACCAGATCCTTGGGGAAGGCGATCTGCATCGTCGCACCGTCGAGGAGCATGCCGGGATGCCACTCGAATCGGTTCCGTGCCTCGAAGAATTGTGCGCTGATCCGCTCGCCCGGCGCACACGTGGCGTTGTGTTCCTCGATGGCAATGGCCAGAGCGAGATTCGCGGGCCCGAACCCGACACCCACGATATCTCGCTCTGGAAGATCATCGGTTCCGACAATCTTCGGCGATTCACTCATCATTCGTCATCCGTCCTCGACGCCGTGCCGTACTCGGCCCAGCCACCGTCCGCTCGAAACTGTAGCGAAGCCTATCCTTATTTAGGTTCCCGTAACAAGCCGTAAATCGCTGAACTCAGGCCCCATTGTTCACAGAAATGAGATCTCGGTCACCCCTGATCATCGAATGTTGCCAGTCCACTGAGCGGCCAGGCTCGACATCTCCGATGCCCAGCAGCGGACCGTCTCGACGTCCAGTACTTCCGAGGAGAACGAGAAGTACGCGTGCACGGGCCCGTCGTCGATCGGTTCGTAGAAACTGAGCGTCAGATCCACATCCGGAACGCCCACCGGGACCGGCATCAGTGCACCCAATGCGTCCAGATGATCGAGCCTCGCCTGTTCGTGGTGTACGAGCATGACCTGCGGGCGCAGCACGGCCGACCCATCTCCCACAGCGTCCACGACATCCGCGAAGGCCACGTCCTGATTGTCGAGCGCATCGAGATTCGATCTGCGGATACGCTGCAGCAGCTCTACGGGATCCGGATCGCCGCTCGTATCCGTTCGCAACAGAACGATGTTGAAGAAGCAACCGATCAGCGCGTCGAGTGCTTGCTCGGAGCGACCCGCAACCAGCGATCCGAGCGGAATATCCGTGCCGGCGCCGTGACGGGTCAGCACGGTCGCGAGAGCGGCCTGCAGCACCATGAACAGACTCGTTCCGGTATCCCTAGCGAAAGCATCGATCGAAGAATGCAATTCCGAGTCGATCTCGACAGGTATCAACTGCAGAGTCACTTCTGGGGTCCGGGATCCGGACCCGCTCGGTGCCGGTAGCTCGAGCCGGGGCGGCATGCCGGCCAATCTCTCCCGCCAGTAGGCGAGCTGGCGGGAATATCGACTGTCCGGATCGTGGGGATCGCCGGTCAGCGCCTCATGCCACACGACGTAATCGGGGTACTCGACAGTTAGTGGTTCCCAGTCGGGTTCGTCGCCGCTGGACCGGGAAGCGTACGCGCCCATCAGATCGCTGAGCAGCGGCACCACCGACCACTCGTCCACCGCAATGTAGTGCATCGCCAGGAGCAGCACCTGCGTGCCGTCCGCAGCGCTGACGAGATGAGCCCGTAGCGGTGCCTGTTCGGTGAGGTCCATTGGCTGTTGCGCCAACTCGAAGACCGTCCGGTGTACGTCACCGCCACCGACGTCGACGACTGCGAGAACAGGGCGAACCGCTTCCCGCGCGACAACGGTATCGCCGAGTTCGGCGTACACAGTGCGCAGTGGTTCGTGCCGGGACGTGACGTCGTCGAGTGCCCGTGCCAGGATTTCCGGATCAACTGTGCCGCGAATCTGCACCGACAGTGCGTGACTGGCCTGCGCCTCGGCGCCCCCCGCGCGGAATTGCCTCCAGAACCGCCGTTGCGGTCCGGACAGCGGTAGCGTCTCCGGCCTTGGGCCTGCGGGCACCAGTACCGGCCGGCCGGATCTGGCCGCGCCGGCGACGATCTCGGAGAGTCCGGCCACAGTGGAACTGTCGAACACGTCCCTGATGGTCAGGTCGACTCCGAACCGCTTGCGAAGGGTTCCAACCAACCTCATCGACGCCATGGAGTTGCCGCCGAGGTCGAAGAAGTTGTCGTGGATGCCCACTGAGGGCAGGTGCAGGATCTCGGCGAATACCTCCGCTATCTCTTTCTGCTGCGGGGTCTGCGCGGCGACGACCCCGGTCAGCGCCGACCAGTCCGGTCGCGGAAGCGCCTTGCGGTCGAGTTTGCCGTTGGGGGTCAGCGGCAGATCGCCGTCGAGAACGACGACCACGGTCGGCACCATGTAGTCCGGCAGGCGGTCGGCGGCATGGGCACGCAGTGCCTGTGGATCGACGCGCTCGGCCCGGCCATCGGACACGGTCACGTAGCCGACGAGGCGGACGATGTCGCCCTCCCGATCCGCCAGCACCGCCGACTGTTTCACATCGGCGTGGCTACCGAGGGCCGCGATGATCTCGCCGAGTTCGATACGGAATCCGCGAATCTTCACCTGATCATCGACACGTCCGAGGAAGTCGATATTTCCGTCCGCCCGCCAGCGCGCACGGTCGCCGGTCCGGTACATCCGAGATCCAGCCTCACCGAACGGGTTCGATACGAATCGTCCGGAGGTGAGGGCAGACTTCCCCAGGTATCCGCGGGCGAGACCGCGTCCGGCGATGTACAACTCGCCCGCCACCCCGGGCGGAACCGGATTCAGCAGATCGTCGAGTACGTACGCCTGCTCGTTGGGATCAGGAATTCCGATCGGTACTGCCGAGTCCCATCCAGGCCGGGCCTGCCACAGGGTGTTGTTGACGGTGGCTTCGGTGAGACCATATGCCGCCAACAGATTCAGCCGCTCGGCCCAGCGGCCGATCAGTTCGGGCGGCACGGTCTCCGTACCCACCAGCACCGTGCACCCTGCCGGGACATCGCATCCGGGCGGTAGCGCCGCCATCAACGACGGCGGAATGATCGCGTGCGTCACAGCGTGTTCGGCCATGAAGTCGGTGAGCTCCGGGCCCGCCACACGGGACTCGTCCGGCACGATCACCAAACGCGAACCCGTGCACAGCGCCATGGACAGCTCGAACACGGCGACGTCGAATCCGATCGAGGCGAACTGCATCACCACCGAGCCGCGAACCAGTCGCATTCTCTCCTCGGCCGTGGCGACGAGGCTGGGAATTCCGTCGTGAGTAAGGACCGCGCCCTTGGGTTTGCCGGTCGAACCCGATGTGTAGATGACGTACGCGGCATGGTCCAGGCCGCTCGGCGGGTGTGGCAGGTCCACACCATCGGCGCCGTCGAGTTCGGCGATGATCGACGGATCGTCGATGACAACGCGGTCGAGTGTGTTTGCCTTGGCGATGTAGGTGCTGTCCCGCACCGTTGTCACCAACACCTGTGCGGCCGAATCGGCAAGCATGTAGGAGATGCGCTCTGCCGGGTGGTTCAGATCGAGCGGCAGGTACGCCGCTCCGAGCCTGAGCACACCGACGACTGTCGCCACCATCTCGATCGACCGCGGTAGCGCCAATCCCACCACGCTTTCGACGGATACACCGCGCCGATGCAAGAGTGCGGCAATGCGGTCGGCTCGGTCGCTCAGTTCTGCATATGTCACCTGACCGTGCGAGTCGATCACAGCGACAGCCTCCGGGGTCGACGCGACGTGGCGCATGAACGCCTCGAAGAACGTCTCCTCCGGTACCTCCTGCCCTGTGTCGTTGAACCCGTGCAACACCAGATCACGCTCGTCGTCGAGAAAGACGTCGAGATCGCCGATCACCACACCGGAATCGGACGCCAGTGCATCGAGAACCGCGATCTGACGGCGCGCGATCTTCGCCGCGGTATCGCGATCGAAGAGGTCGGAGCCGTACTCGAGGCGCAATTCCACGCGCTCGGCGTCGAGGTACTCGGTGTAGTTGAACACCAGATCGAACTTGGCCGTGCGCTCTTCGAACGAGACCGGGACGGCCCCTTCCGCAACCACCGAGTCGGACGCCCGGGTGTGGTAGCCGACCATCACCTGGAACAGCGGGTTCCGGGCCGGAGTGCGTGCGGGATTCACCCTCTCCACAACGGTTTCGAAGGGGACGTCCGCATTCGCGAAGGCCGCCAGGTCTGTGTCGCGGACCCGAGCCAGCAGTTCGTCGAAGGTGGGGTTGCCCGACACGTCGGTCCGCAACACTACGGTGTTGACGAAGAAGCCGATCAGCTCGTCCAGTCCCTGCTCGCTGCGCCCGGCGACCGGCGCGCCGAGCGGCAGGTCATCGCCCGCACCAAGCCGGTGCAGCAACGCTGCGGACGCCGCGTGCAGAACCATGAACATGGTGGCTCCCGACGCCCGTGCGAGAGACCGTAGGGCCCGTGTGGTCGCGGCGTCGAGTGTCATCTCGATTGCTCCGCCTGTGAAACTCGGCCAGGCGGGGCGAGTGTGATCGGTGGGGAGCGCCAACTCCTCCGGGACCGAATCGAGTGTCTTTGCCCAGTAGCCGAGTTGACCGCTCATGACACTCGAGGGGTCGTCCGGGTCACCGAGCAGATCTCGTTGCCACAGCGTGTAGTCGGCATACTGCACGCCGAGCGGTTCCCACGATGGTGCCGCTCCCTGCGCCCGGGCGGTATACGCGGTCATCAGATCGCGCAGGAATGGGCGGTCCGACCACTCGTCGGTGGTGATGTGGTGCAGCACTATCGCCAGCACCTGTTCCCCGGCGACCGTGATCAGCCTTGCCCGGATCGGGATCTCCGCGCCCAAATCGAACGGGCGGCCCACGGTCTCGGCGACCAATTGGGCGAGTTCGGCTTCCGTGGCGTCACACTCGGTCACCTCGGGGCGAACGTCGTTCAGGATCAACTGAATCGGTTCGCCGTCGTGCTCTCCGAAGACCGTCCGCAAAGACTCGTGCCGCCTCACCACGTCGGTCAGTGCCTGCTGGAACAACCCCGGGTCGAGTGCTGCTTGCAGCCGCAGGACGATCGGGAAGTTGTATGCAGCAGATGCCCCGTCGATCTGCTGCAACAGCCAGAGTCGTTGTTGCGCAGCAGAGAGCGGCAGATTCTCGGGCCTCGGCCGTGCTACCAGGGCGGGCCGTTTCGAGCTCGTGTCGTTGCCGATACGGGAAGCCAGCTCCGCGACAGTGGGTGCCTCGAACAGATCGCGCATGGTCAAGTCCGCCTCGAGCGCACTCCGTGCACGACTGATCAGCCTCGTCGCCAGCAGCGAATGACCACCGAGATCGAAGAAGTTGTCGTCGATGCCGGGAGTCGGAACCCCGAGAACCTCTCCGAACAGACCGGCCAGGATGCGTTCGGTGTCGTTGCTCGGCTGCGTCCGTTCGCCACCGCGGGCACCCAGAACCTCATCCGCGGACGGCAGCGCCTTGACGTCGAGTTTGCCGTTCATCGTCATCGGCAAGCTGTCGACCTCGATGATCGCGGCCGGCACCATGTAGTCGGGCAGCAGCCCACGCACCGCCGGACGGTACTGGTCGGCACCCTGCGAGCCGCGAGGGCGTGCGGACACCACGTACCCGACCAGACGGGTGAATCCACCGGGGCCCGAATCGACCACGACAGTCGCCTGGCGCACAGTGTCCAACGATTCGAGCGCCGAGGAGATCTCGCCCAACTCCACCCGATGACCACGAATCTTCACCTGATCGTCGGTGCGGCCGAGGTAGTCGAGGTTTCCGTCCATGCGGCGACGCACCAGATCGCCCGTCCGATACATACGTACGGACTCCTCGAACGGGTTCGCCACGAAACGCTCCGCCGTCAGCGCGAATCGGCCCAGATAGCCTCGAGCCAACCCGACCCCGGAGATGTACAACTCGCCGGTGACACCGTCCGGAACCGGACGAAGCCAAGGATCGAGCACGTAGGCTGACGTGTTCCAGATCGGCGCGCCGATCGTCGACGTGGCACTGTCCGCGGTACTCGCGCCGAGAGTGTTGATCGTGTACTCGGTCGGGCCGTACAGGTTGTATCCAAAGGTCCCGTCGGTGTCGCGCAACCGGTTCCACACCGAATCCGACACTGCCTCGCCGCCGAGCAGCACCAGTGGTGGCCGGTGGCGTCCTGGGCTGTCTTCGAGTAGCCCCTCCTCGAAGAGATGCTGCGCGTACGTCGGCGTCACATTGACGACGTCGATCTCGCGGGCGTCGCAGTAGGCGACGAGGGCCTCGGCATCGCGTCGGAGGTTCTCGTCGCATATGTGTACCTCATGGCCCTCCACCAGCCACAACAACTCTTCCCACGACATGTCGAATGCAAACGACACGGTGTGCGCGATTCGCAGTCGCCGTCCACCCGTCGCTCTCACCGCGGGGTCGAAGATCGCCTCGCGGTGATTGAGCTGCATATTGGTCAGACCGCGGTACCCGGTCACGACACCCTTCGGCTTCCCCGTCGATCCCGAGGTGTAGATGACGTATGCCGGGTGCTCGAGTCGCCTGGGATTTCCGGGCGCGAAACCGCGGAGTTCGGCATCGGACAGTGGCGCGGACGGGACTGCCGTGAAGTCCACTTCGTCGAGGACGAGCACGTCCACCGCGGCCGCGGCCAGGGTCTGCGCGAGCGACGACGTGGTCACCAGTGTGGTCGGGCCCGCGTCCTCGAGCATTCCGATCAAGCGCTCTGCCGGGTGATCGAGTTCGAGCGGCAGGTATGCCGAACCGGTGCGCAGCACAGCGAACAGCGCCACCACCATCTCCACCGACCGAGGCAGGGCAAGAGCCACGATCTGTTCGGGGCCTGCCCCGTGACCGAGCAGGAGCCTGGCCATCCGATTCACGTCGGCGTCGAGTTCGGCGTAGCTCACCGTCCGTTCACCGAAGACCAGGGCAGTCTCGTCGGGCTGAACGCGCGCGATATCCCCGAGCAACTCTGCAACCGTCGCGTCGGGTAGCGGCCTCGGCTCGCTGGGCACCGGCTCGGCGGCTCCGACGATTCCGGCGACCGCGCCCGTGACGTCGGTGGACCATTGCTCGAGAACGGCCACGAACCGGGACAGCATGCGTTCGACGCGATAGTCCGCGACCGTCTCGGGGTGGAACTCGAACTTCACTTTCACACTCGCCCCCGGCGTCACGACGACCGTGACCGGGTAGTGGGTGTGATCGATGCTGTCGCCGCCACTGATGTCGTGCGCATCGTTGAGGGCCGACACCTGCTTCTCGTCCACGAAGTTCTGCAGCACGTACAACACGTCGAACAGCCGGCGATGCTCGGTGACCCGCTGAATGGATGCCAACCCGAGATAGTCGTAGGGGCTCAGCGACAACCGGTCGGACTGTGTCCGGCGCAGTAGGTCGACCACACTCTCGTTCGGACGCAACGTCATCCGGACGGGAACCGTATTGAGGAACATCCCAGCCACCCCGTCCAGCCCCGGAACCTCCGGCGGGCGACCGGCGACGGTGGTGCCGAAAACCAGGTCCTGACGCCCAGTCTCGACCCCGAGAACGACGGCCAGAGCCGCGCTGAGCACCGCATTGAGCGTGACACCCGCACCTCTGGCGCTCGCGCGCAGTCGCTCGCTCAGTTCCTCAGGCAGCACCGCATCGTACTGCCGGGGCGGCAGCGGATCCCCTGGGGAACTCACCGCGAGCTGTGTCGGTTCCTCGAGTCCGCGCAGCGCCTCGGCCCACGCGGCCTGCGCGGCGCCGGTGTCCCGCGCGGCGAGCCAGGTCAGATAGTCCTCGAATGTACCTTCGGGGGAACCGAACCCGGAGTCGTCGCCACCCGATTCGTAGAGAGCCAGCAACTGGCTCACCACGATCGAATTGGACCATCCGTCCCACAGCAGGAACTGGCGGTTGACCACCAGGCGATCGTGCGTGTCCGTCAGACGCAGAACCATGACCCGCCACAGCGGGGGTGAGGTGAGATCGAACGGCGTCAGCCGATCCTGTGCCGCCAACTCGGCAGCGCGGGCGTTTCGATCGCCCTCGTCGAGTTCACGAAGATCGAACTCGACGATCGGAACGTCTAGGCCGGAAGCGACGAACTGTACAGGCGCGCTGAGTCCTTCGCTGACGAAACCCGCTCTCAGGGTGGGATTGCGGCGCTGGAGAGTTCGCAGAGCGCCGGCGAGGCGTTCGATGTCGAGGCGATGCCCGAAGTCCAGGGTGAACTGCGCCGTGTAGATGTCGGACCCGGCGTCGAACCCGGCCTGAAAGTACAGACCTTCCTGTAGCGGCGACAGCGGCAGTATCGTGTCGACCCCGGTAGGACTTGCCGCCACTATCCGATCGACCTCTCGCTGCTTCAGCGTCACGAGCGGGAGATCGGACGGGGTCAGGATCGCCGGTCCGTCGTGTGCCGCCGCGGCGTCGGCGAGATCGCGCAGCGCCCTCACCCAGCCGTCGCTGATCGCGATCGCATCGTCCTCGCTGAGGTCGTCCTCCGACCAGGCGAAGACCGCCTGCAGTTCGGCGCCATGCTCGGCTTCCTCGCACAGCGCATTGATCACGAGCCGATAGGGTCCACCCAAGTCTCCGTCGGGATCGGTTGCCAGGGAATCGGATTCGGCAGCATACGTCCAGACACCGGTCTCCGCCTGCGGCAGGCGGCCGAGGTAGTTGAACAGCACCTGCGACTCCGACCTTGCCTCGAGCACTCTCGAGGTACTGGCGTTGAGGTACCGGAGCATTCCGTAGCCGATTCCGCCGTCGGGCGCGCCGCGCAACCGTTCCTTGACGTCCTTCAGCGTCTCTAGTGCATCTCCCCGGCTGCCCAACCGGACCGGGGTGACATTGGTGATCCAGCCGACGGTGCGGGATAGATCCACGCCCCGGGCCAACTCCTCGCGTCCGTGCCGCTCGAGGTCCACCAGCAGGTCCGGACCGTGCTCGCGGCCGGCGAACCACCGGTCGACGGCCAGAGCCAGCCCCGCGAGCAGCACATCGGTGACATCGGCGCCGACGACTCCTGGAACCCTGGTCAACAGGGTCTTCGTGAGCTCGGCGTCCACACGTACGGTGCGCCGTGCTCCGCTGCTGACAACCGCATGACCGGTGGCACCGGGTACCAGTTCCGCACCGGGTTCGGTGACCTGCAGCCAGTGATCGAGCTCCCCGAGCCGGGCGGGTTCGTGTGCCTGCTCGGTGAGTACGCGCGCGAATCCGCGCAGCGACGTACCCACCGGGTCGAGTGCCGCGGGTTGACCGCTGTCGGTGGCCACCCACGCCATGGCCAGGTCCTCGACCAAGATCCGCCACGACACCGCGTCGACCACGAGGTGGTGAGCGACGAGCAAGAGCCTCCCGAGGTCATCCGGACCGGCGTCGAACCACACCGCAGAGAGCATGACTCCGCTGTCGGGGTCGAGGCGATCGGTGGCCGCATCGGATTCCGCCGACACCGATTCACGCAGTGCAACGTCATCGAGACCGGTGACATCGATGCGTCGCAGAGCCAGTTCCGCTGATTCGGTGATCTCGAGCGACCACACCCCCGGCGCGTGCCGAGTAAGCCGCTGCCGCAGGCCGTCGTGGTGGTCGAGTACCCCGTGCAGGGCGCGCCCGAGCACCTCGGTGCTGGTGCCGGCCGGAGTGTTCAGGAGTACCGCCTGATTGAAACGGTTCTTTCCGCCGCTCCACTCCGAGAGCCGGTGCACAACCGGAAGCGGCCACACGACGCCGGTCCCGGAGTCGTCCACTGCGGCGAGCGGGGCAACGCCGGACCCGCTGACCGCTCCTGCCAGTACAGACGGCGTTCGATGCTCGAAAATCTGCCGCGGAGTGATCGTGATCCCCTCGCGGCGAGCAAGATTCACCAGGCGAATGGCGAGGATACTGTCGCCGCCGAGCGCGAAGAAGTCATCATTCTGGCCGACTGCTTCAAGGCCGAGGATCTGGGCATAGTGGCCGGCCAGCACCGCTGCCACACCACTGTGGTCAACCGTTGCCACGTCAATCTGAGTGGTAGTGACATGCGCCGAGAAGTCTGGCGCAGGCAGGGCTTTGCGATCCAGCTTGCCGCTCGGGCTGACCGGGAACTCCGCCAGCGTCACGAACGCGACCGGCACCATGAACTCCGGCAGGGTGGCAGTCAGGCGCTGTCGGACGTCGTCCGGATCGGCGTCACCGCCCAGATACCCGACCAGTTGTTGCAGGCCCGGCCGATCCGAGCGCACGATTGCGGCCGCCTGCCGCACACCGGGGCACGCGGCCATCTGAGCTTCGATCTCGCCCAGTTCGATGCGGAAGCCTCGCAGCTTCACCTGATCGTCTGCCCGACCGACGTACTCGACAGCACCCCCCGCGCCGATTCGAGCGATGTCACCGGTCCGGTACATCCGAGATCCCTTAGCAGAGAACGGATCAGCCACGAAACGCTCGGCGCTGAGTGCGGGCCTGCCCAAATACCCCCTGGCCAGTTGCGCCCCGGACAGATACAGCTCACCCGAAGTACCATCCGGCACCGGTTGCAGGTAGCGGTCGAGCACGTACAGACCGGTGTTGGAGGTCGGCAAGCCGATCGGCACAGACGGCGCCGAGGCTTCGATTCCCTGGACGGACGCCGCGAAGCTGACCTCCACCGACGCCTCGGTAGGACCGTAGAGGTTGTCGAGTTCCACTCCGGGCAGGACTTCGGCAACTCGCCGGGCCGACGTCACCGGCAGCGCTTCCCCACTGCAGGAGATGATGCGCAATCCGGTGCATCGCGCTGCGGCAGGCTCGGCGAGGAACGCCTCGAGCATCGACGGGACGAACCGCACCCGAGTGATCGACCGCTGGATGATGACATCCGCGAGGTATGCCGGATCCTTGTGACCGTCCGGCCTCGCCAGGACGAGTGTCGCGCCGGCCAGCAGCGGCCCGAAGAACTCCGGGACCGACACATCGAAACTCGAGGGAGTCTTCTGCAACACATTGTCCGAGGCCGTCATCGGCCGGAAGCGTTGCTCCCAGAGCAATCGGTTGACGATTGCGGCATGGGGTACCACAACCCCCTTGGGGCGACCGGTCGACCCCGAGGTGTAGATCACGTAAGCCGGGTGCTGCGGAGCGAGCGCGACACCGGACAGCGGCTCGGACGAGTAGCCCACGGCATCGGAAACCCGGACCTGTGGAACGTCGACACCGGCGAATGGTGCAGCCGAGTCGGTCAGAAGGCACACCGGTTCGGCGTCATCGAGCATGTACGACAATCGGTCTACGGGGTAGCTGGTATCGAGTGGCACGTATGCGCCGCCCGCCTTCCCCACCGCCAGGAGAGCGACCATCAGGTCCAGCGAACGGGGCAACGCCACCGCCACCTTCGACTCCGGTGCCACCCCTCGCTCAACGAGCAACCGGGCCAGACGGTTGGCCCGCTCATGCAACTGCGCATACGTAAGTTGCTCGTCCTCGCTCACAACCGCCACGGCGTCGGGTGTCCGCTTCGCCTGCTCCTCGAGGAGGGCCGTCACCGTCGTCCGAGGGAACTCCACCCGTACTTCGCGCAGTGCCGTGTCGATCGACTCACGCGAGGCCAGCGCGACTCGTGACACACTCTGATCCATGTCGCGGGTCAACTCGGTGAGATATGCGACGGTCGACTCCGCGAACCGGATCGCGGTCGTCTCGTCGATGCGCGCCGCGTCGTAATCGAGGTCGAGCGTGAGCTCGCCGCCGGGAACGACGATCAAGGTCATGGGATACGGCGGGCGTTCGTCGAATCGAATGTCCGTCACCTGCACCGCACCGGAGGGGTCGGTGAGGGCGCTTTCCCCGAGCGGATAGTTCTCGAAGACGACCAGCGTCTCGAAGAGGTTGTGCAGTCCGGCTTCCCGGCGCAGGTCGGACAGACCGAGATACTGGTGGTCGAGTAGCGTCGACTGCTCGTGCTGCCACCGGGCGAGGGTATCCACCACCGTGTCGGCGGGCCGGTATCGCAGCCGGGTCGGAATGGTGTTGATGAACAAGCCCACCATGGTCGCGATACCGGGTAGATCGCCGCCGCGACCCGATACCGTCGACCCGAACACCACGTCTTCTACGCCCGTCAGCCTGCCCAGAACCAGTCCCCACGTTCCGTGGACCAGCGTGCTGAGGGTCAGTCCGCGAGCGCGACCCATTGTGGTGAGTGCGGCAGTCTCTTCCGGCGGAAGCTGCATCCGTATCTTGCGGATCCCGGATTGGCCCTGCAGCAGGGGATTCGGAAGCTCCACGGGTTCCGGTAGATCGGCGAGCACTTCCCGCCACACGGCAAGCGATGCCGCACGGTCCCGGGACCCGAGCCACTCGAGGTAGCTGCGGTACGGCGTGGGTGCCGGCAGCGTCGGCGGTGTTGCCTCGGCGCTGTAGAGCGCCATCAGTTCACGCAGCATGACCGGTACCGACCAGCCGTCCGCGACGATGTGGTGGATCGACTGCAGCAGAAGGAACTTCGGTGCCGCGACTCCGTCCGCATCCCTGTCCGCGATCCTTGCAAGCGTGTAGCGCACCAGGGGCGCGCGTCCGAGGTCGAAACCGATGGCCCGGTCGGCGGCCAGCAACTCATCCACTCGCTGTGCCGGTTCCGCTTCTGCGGTCAGGTCCACCACTTCCATCGGCACCCGCACGCCGTCCCGGACAACCTGCACGATCCGGCCGTCCGACACCGCCTGAACGCCGACGCGGAGAGCGGCGTGCCGGTCGACGACTGTCTGAAGTCCACGGTGCAACGCTGCCGCATCGACGGGTCCGGTCAGTTCGATCACCTGCTGCACCACATAGGGATCGGAATTGGCGTCCTCGAAAGCCGATTGGAAGTAGATCCCTTCCTGTAACGGCGTCAACGGCAGGACTTCCGCCAGTCTTCCCGTTGACGCCGTACCCTGTAGCGCCTCGACGTCCGCTCGAGTCAGCGAGACCAGCAGGAAGTCCGAGGGCGTATGCCCGCCGTGGCGCTGCGCTCCGGCCAGCACCCGGAGCGCCGCCGTCCACTCCTCGGCAAGCGCCTCGACGCTCGCGCGCGTGAGAACCCCTGGCGCCCAGGTCATCGTGCTGGTCAGCGCCGGGCCGTCAGGGCCCTCCTCAGCGATCACGTCGAAGGTCAGTACGTGGCCGAGCGGCATTCGCGGGTCGTCGGCGCCGCTCATGGCACGAGGAAGCCAGTCGACGTCCGCCGCCGACGGCACCCGGCCGAGGTAGTTGAACAGCACCTGCGGGATCGGTGCCCGCTCGAGTTCCGGTCTCGGCGTGCCGAGGTAGCGCAGAGCTCCGTAGCCGAACCCTGACCCCGGAATCCGGCGAAGCTGGTCCTTGACCGCCTTCAGAGCACGGGCCATGTCCGCTTCGCGGTCCTCCTCTGCTGTCGTCGTCCCCGGGTCGATCGCCACCGGGTAGACGGTGGTGAACCATCCGACGGTTCGGGAGAGGTCGACCATTCCTCCGTCGTCGCGACGAAGCGCGTCTTCCTCGCGTCCATGACCTTCGAGATCGAGAAGTACTGCGCCCGAATCCGTGCCGGCTCCGCACGCGGCACGCCACTTCCGCAACGCCACGGCAAGCCCAGTGAGCAGCACATCGCCCACCTGGGCGTGAAACGCCGCCGGTACGGATGTGAGAAGAGGGTGTGTGAACTCCGGTGGCAATGCCACCGTGAGGGATTGCGCATCTCCGGCCTTGTCGAGCAGCGGATCCAATGCCCGCGAACCGATGTTCGGATCGGGAGTAGCGATCGCTTCGGACCAGAAGGGCAACTCGTGGTCGAACGCGCCCTCCCTCACATGCTCGTTCAGCACTTCCGACCACCGTCGCAGCGACATCCCGACCTTCGCTAGTTCGGGAGTGCCACCCGCCATGACCGACATGGCCGCGCTCGCAAGGTCTTCGAGGATGATGCGCCAGGACACCCCGTCTACCACCGCATGGTGGGCGACCAGCAACATCCGCCCGGGACCGTCCTGGTCGAAAAACAGGACCGCCTGCACCATTGCCCCAGCGTCGGGATCGAGGCGACCGACAGCCGCACGGGTTTCCGAATCGAGTTGCGCCTGACTGCCGTCGAACTGGACGACGCGAAGCACGTCGTGGGCTGCAGCCGGATCCCACTCCGGCACCGACAGCGTCCAGCGCACACCGCGAACGAGTCTGGCTCTCAGTGCGTCGTGTCTTTCGAGGACCGCGGCCAGGGCGGTACGGGCGGTCTCCGCGGCCAGATCGGCAGGAGTCTGCACGAGCACCGACTGGTGGAACGCCGCGACGTCGGCGCCCCGCTCGCCGGTACGCGCCAGGATCGGGGTGGTTCGCACCTCGCCAACCGCGACATCATCCGAGTCGACCTCGACTCGAACGCGGCCGTCCTGTGTCCGGGCGAGCGCCTCGGCCGTGCGGAGCTGGAAGACCTCTCGGGGACTGATCGAGAACCCTTCTTGTCGAGCACGGTTCACCAATTGGATCGCGACGATGCTGTCACCGCCGAGGGCGAAGAAATCGTCCGTCACGCCCACCGTCTCCACTCCGAGGACGCCGGCAATGAGCGCACACAGCCTTTCCTCGACCGCGGTCCGCGGCGCCAAGTCCTCGCTCGCCGCAGCGAGGTCGGGTTCAGGTAGTGCCCTGCGATCCAACTTCCCATTGGGTGTGAGCGGGAAGCTGTCGAGGACGACGAACGCTGACGGCACCATGTACTCGGGCAACTTCGACGACGCCCACACCCTCAGATCGGCGATATCCAGGTCAATGCCCTGTTCCGCGACCACGTATGCAGCAAGATACTTCGTGCCGGAAGGAATCTGGCGAACGACGACGGCGCTGTGCCGGACGCTCGGATGCGACACCAGCCCCGCCTCGACGTCCTCGAGTTCCAGGCGCATGCCCCGGATCTTGACCTGGTTGTCGGCGCGGCCGAGGAAGTCCAGCGATCCGTCCGCGGTCCATCGTGCTCGGTCGCCCGTCCGGTACAGTCGCGACCCGTCGTCCGCGAAGGGATTGGCAACGAATCGGGCAGCCGTAAGCCCGGGCGCACTCACATACCCGCGCCCGAGGAGGAATCCGCCCGCATACAGTTCACCACCGACCCCGATCGGCACTGGGTTCAAGTGCTCGTCCAGCACGTATAGCTGGGTATTCGGATTCGGCCGGCCGATCGAGGTCGCGATCCGTGCGGCATCGGATCGGTAGATCACATGCGACACACCGATAGTCGTCTCCGCCGGGCCGTAGCCGTGATACAGCGTGGTCGCGAGCTGGGACCTGAACCTCTCGAACAGTTCCGGGGTGAGAACCTCGCCGCCACACCAAACGTGTTTCAGCTCGGACAGTAGATCCGTTCCGCGGGACAGATCGAGCAAAACGTCGAGCATCGAGGACACCAGGTAGACGAATGTCACCGACTCGCGTGCGATCAGGTCGAGGAGATACTGCGGATCACGTTCCCCACCTGGCTCGGCCACCACCAATCGCCCCCCCGACACGAGGGGCAGCAATATCTCGTTCACGGAAATATCGAACGAAAGCGGCGCCTTGAACAGCGACGCGTCCCCCGGGCCGAAGCGCAGGATCTCGTCGCGCTGCCACAGCAGTCGCGCGCACACGGCTTCGTGCCGGATCATCGCGCCCTTGGGACGGCCCGTCGAACCCGAGGTGAAGATGACGTAGGCCAGTGAAGAACCCTGAACAGCCTCGACAGGAAGCTCCGGGGGCTGCGCGGCATGCGCCCAATCCTCGAGATCTACCGGCACTGCCCACTCCCCAGCGTCAGCTACGCCGCCGGGACCGGTGAGAACGAGCGAAGCCCCGGCATCCGCGAGCACCGACCTGCGGCGATCCTGGGGCCAGGACGGATCGAGCGGTACGAACGCACCCCCGGCGCACATGACGGCCAGCAGCCCGATCACCATCTCGGCTGATCGCGGCAGACCCACCGCCACAACCTCTTCCGACTCCACTCCTCGGGCCCTCAAGTGATGCGCGAGCTGCGCAACACGCTCTCCCAGCTCTCGGTAGGTCAGGCGCACCGCCCCCGAGACGAGCGCCTCGGCATCCGGGGTGCTGGCCACCTGCGCCTCGAACAAAGCGGAGACTGTCGTCGATTCCTGCTGAGCAGCAGTGTTGTTGAACTCCTCGAGCAACTGCCTGCGCTCATCGAGCGTCATCGGATCGAGCGACGCAATGCTCAGCGAAGGTTCGGCGACGAACTGACCCAAGAAGTGCGAGAGCCTGCGACGGTGCTCGTCGAGTTCAGCATGAAGACCGGCAGGCGCCCGCAGGTCGATCTCGATGGGCTCGGAATCCTGCCCGCCGCGAATCGAGAAGTCGAGGTCGCGCACCACTCCGGTGGCTGAACTGCGCACCCGTGTGGGAAAGCCACCGAGCGTCAGCGCGTGCTCGAACATCATGGAATTGATACCGGGACCGAATATCTGACGATCCGGATCGATCGACCGAAGGTCGCGGGCGAGATCCTCGCCGCGGTAGCGCCCATGGCGCAGAATCGAAATGAGGGTGGTGTCGATCCGCTTCGCCAACTCGCCTACTGTCATGTCCGGATCGACCTGAATACGTAGCGGCAGGATCGTCGAGCACATTCCAGGAATGCGGCGCATGTCGCGGCCCACCCGGGCGGTCATCGGCAACGACAGCATGAGGTCGCGTACACCCGTCATACGGTGGATGTATGCCACGACGGCAGCCAGCGGCAAACGAGTCCGCCTGATACCGGCGTCCGCGGCGTAGGCGTAGAGCTGGTCGGCGTCGTCACCGTCAATCTCGACCAAGGCGGAGATCGGGATAGCGGAACCGTCCACGACGTGCGGGAGCAGCCTCGGCGGCTCGGGCGCATCGATCACCTGCCCGATCCAGAAGTCACGGTCAGCGGCGAAGCGCTTCGATGCGCGGTACTCGCGATCGGATGTAACGAGAGCGTCGAGAGGCCAAGGGACAGGCTCGACCTCGAAGTCAGGACTGTCGTATCGCTCGACTACTTCGGCAACCAGCAAGGCGACCCCGTAGCCGTCCATGACGGCGTGGTGATAACGCTGGTACCACACCAGCGATTCGTCGCCGGTACGAAGCAGGGCTTGCCGGAACATGGGGGCGTCTGCACCGAGGTCGATTACGGTCCGCATGTCGCGATCCATCCATGCGCGAGCGCTCGCGTCGGGATTCTCTTCACCGCGCAGGTCGACTACTTCCAGCGTCCAATCCTGGGGATCGCGGGGAACCTGTCTCAGGTCCTTGCCCTCGCCCCTTTCGAAGCGCACGTGTACGGCTTCGGCCCGCTCCACGGTCCTGCGGATCGAGGTGATCAGACGATCGATATCGATCGGATCGTTGACTTCGCCGGCCATCGACACGTTGTAGACGGGACTCTCCGGGTGCAATTGTTGCCCGACCCACACCTCTGTCTGAGCGGCAGTCAGTGGGAGCACTGTGCGCATCGAAGAGGGCAGCGTGGAGGACGACTGAGGGCGGGCAGCCGCCGCGTGGTCCGGAGACACCGCATGGTCCGGAGACATGATGATCCCATCGTCCGTCGAGAGCACTCGCCGGCGCGACGAGCCCGCGATGGAGTTTAGGTTAGGCTACCCACTCACAACAACCCGACTTCCACAGGACGAGCGGGTGTCACTCGAACCCCAAGTCATCCGGCGAGGAACTCGAGCAGCACCTTGTTCACCACATCGGGACGCTCGAGGTAGCCGTAATGGCCCACGTCGGAGATCTCGTAGTACCGGGCGGACGGTATTACTTCGGCCACCTCACGGGAGAGATACGGCGGAATCATCCGGTCATCGGCGAACCCGATGGACAGGCACGGCACGGTAATCGCCCGGTATGCCTCGCGGCGATCGAAGCTGCGATCCATCCTCATCTGGGCGCGCACGCCTTCCGACATCTTGCCCCCACTGAACTCGAAGAGGTCGAGCCAGTCGCGGGCGGTGTGCGGATCGACCAGCGACGCCGGAGACAGATTCATCACCGCAGTGACCGCAGCCTGATACTTGGCCGGCAGCTCGACGCCGTTGTCGTACAGGGCACTCTCACCCTCGCTCAGCGTCTTCTGGAAATAGTCCATCCGGGCATGCCCGGCAAGAAACGCCGCCTTGCGCACCAAGTCGGGGCGTGACAACGCGAGTTCCTGAGCGACGCGAGCGCCCATCGACGTGCCGACGACACGGACCGCTCCACCCCCGAGGTGCTCGATCAACCCCGCGGTGTCGGAGACCATGTCGTCCATGGTGATCCCGTCGACGCTCTCCCCGGACGGGGCGATGCCGCGGTTGTCGAACGTGCAGACGCTGTAGCCCGCATCGATCAACGCCGGCGTCTGATGCAGGTCCCACACGCGGCCCGGACTACCGGTTCCCATGATGAGCACCACAAGATCTCCGGAACCCTTGACCTGGTAATTCAAGGGAATTCCGTTGATCGTAGCGATCGTCATGTCTGCTTCCTTCCAAGTGACGGTTCACCAATCAAGGTTGGATAGCCTAAGCTGGCTGCGCTGCCGCTCGTGTGCGGCACTGACCGACAAGCTCGTCCAGGAGGACCGCGTTGAGAGTCGCCACACTCGGATATCAAACCTGGGGTCACCGTACCCTGCAGGCCCTTCTCGAGTCGGAACATGAGGTCGTACTCGCGATTACGCATCCTCCGAGCGATCATGCCTACGAGCAGATGTGGGCCGATTCGGTCGCCGACCTCGCGACGGATCACGGGGTTCCGGTGCACATCGCCACCAAGCCGGACGAAGACTTCAAGGCAGCACTGAAGCGGGCCGACCCCGACATCGTCGTCGCCAACAACTGGCGTACATGGCTGCCAAGGGACGTCTTCGATGCCCCGCGCTACGGCACCCTCAACATCCACGACTCGCTGTTGCCCAAGTACACGGGATTCTCTCCGCTGATCTGGGCACTGATCAACGGCGAAGAAGAGGTGGGCCTCACCGCGCACCTGATGGACGAGGAACTCGACGCCGGTGACATCGTCTTGCAGCGGTCGACACCCGTCGGGCCCACGGACACCGTCACCGATCTGTTCCACCGCACGGTCGACATGATCGGCCCAATCACCCTCGACGCGCTCGATCTCATCGCGTCCGGTCGCACGGACTGGACACCACAGGACCGGTCGCAGGCTACGTTCTTCCACAAGCGGGCACCCGAAGACAGCCACATCGACTGGACGTGGCCCGCCGACGCCATCGAGCGTCTCGTCCGCGCACAGTCCGATCCGTACCCCAACGCGTTCACCCACTACAAGGGCCAGCGAATTCGGGTCTTGAAAGCCGCCGTGTCCAATGGAAATTACGGCGGAACCCCCGGGCGTGTCTTCATCCGGGAAGGTGACGGCATGGTCATCGTCGCCGGCCCCGACGCCCGCACCGGCCGGGGCAAGGGGCTGAAGATTCAACGCGTCCGCCTCGACGACGGCACCGAACTCGCGGGAACCGACTTCTTCCCCCACGGCGGGGGTTACTGCAGGTAGCTAACTGCTCGGTCGTCCACCGGGGTTCGCTACCGCCCCTCCCATGCCGACCACAACTGGGCGTACCGGCCACCTGCTGCGACGAGCTGTGCGTGAGGCCCTTCCTCCACGATCCGACCGTGTTCGAGGACCACTACCCGATCTGCGGTGGCCGCCTGCGTCAATCGGTGGGCGACCACCAATGTCGTGCGACCTCGGGTCGCGGCGTCTGCCGATGCCTCCAACTCGCGCGCGCCTGCGCTGCCCGCCTCTGCGGTTGCCTCGTCCAGAACAGCGACAGCTGGGTCCGCGAGAACCAGCCTGGCCAGGGCCAGCTGCTGAGCCTGCGCTGCGGTGAGTTCGTGTCCGCCTTCTCCGACCACGGCCTGAATGCCGTCGTCTAGGGCATTCACCCAGCCACCCGCGCCCACGGTCTTCAGCGCCATCGCCGCATCCTCCTCGGAAGCATGGGGGGCCGCGAGCCGAAGGTCGTCGATCAAGGGTCCCGCGAACACGTGGACTTCCTGGCTGACAATGGCAACCCGGCGCCGGAGAGTCGCCTGCCCCAATTCCGACAGGGCGCTTCCGCCGATTGTCACCGAACCGGAAGTCGGGGAGATCGACCCGGCCGCAATCGCCGCGACGGTGCTCTTGCCCGCTCCGGTCGAGCCGACCAGGGCGACTCGTTCACCAGGTCCCACCCGCAGATCGATGCCGTGCAGCACCTCGTGGCCGCCGTCGTAGGTGTGGCGAACCCCGGCGAGTTCGAGCGTCGAATCCCTGGGCTCGACGACAGCGACCGCTCCCCCGCCAGATTCGTCTTCGAGTTTCACGACGCCGACGAGCCGCGCCAGGCTCGCACCCGCCGATTGCACCTCGTCGAACGTGTACATCAGCATGCCGATCGGGTTGAACAGCCGATGGAAGAGCAGCGCTGCGGCGGTGGTCTGCCCGACGGTGACGATATCCGCTCTGACCAACGCGAAACCGGTGGCGAGAATGATGGCAAGCCCCACGAACTCGGCCCGGTTTCCTCGCCCGATCAACCTCGTGAACAGCGAGAACACGCCCACCGACAAGTCACGAGCCTTGCCTGACGCACCGTTGATCTGCTCGAGGTGGCTTTCTTCGAGGCCGTAGGCGCGCACGGTGCGGGCGCCCTGCATGCTGCTGATCAGGGCCTGTGAACGGTCCCCCATCGCGACACGTTCGGCGGCGTAGACCGGCGCAGATCGAGGCAGGTACCAGCGCATCGCCAGCGCATACATCGGGAGCGCCACCATGCCTGCGAGTCCGAGCCGCCAATCGATGCCGAGCATCGCGATCATGCTCAGCACGACCAACAGGACCGCCGCGACCAGACTGGGCACGACATCGGTTACGGCCTTACCGATCACCGCGACGTCGTCGCCCGCCCGCGAGAGCAAGTCGCCCTTGCCGACGCGCTCGACGGTCTGGATCGGCAACCGCAGCGCGCGGTCGACAGTGCGTTCTCGCAGATCCGCCAGGATCGCCTCGCCCACACTGCGGATCAGATACGACGCGAACCCGGCACAGACGCCGCCGACAACCGCTGCCCCGGCGATTACTGCAACGACCCATCCGATCGTCGACGGTGGCGCGCCAGCCGCAACCCGGTCGACGAGCACACCGAATACGTAGACAGGCACCAATGCCATGCCCGCTGCCGTCGCTGCGACCAGCAGCGTGCATATGCTTCGAGTGCGCCGTCGGCCTAGTTCCGATGCCAGCCAGGCCCAGGTGTCGCGTGCGTTCGCAACGGGCAGCAGGTCACTCATCGCAGGACCACCCGCCGGTAGGTGGGGTCCTCGGCCACCAATTCGGTATGTGCTCCCTCACTGACGACCGTTCCCTCGTCGAGCACGACCACCCGATCGGTCACAGACAGCAGGGCAGGACTACTCGTGATGAGAATCGTGGTCTGCTCGGCCGTGATGTCCCGATGACGCAGATCGGCGATACCGCGTGCGATCGAATGCTCGGTGACCGCGTCCACGGCCGTCGTCGGATCGTGCAGCACCATCACCGGGGCCCGCGACACCAGTGCGCGAGCGAGGGCCACCCGCTGTCTCTGCCCGCCGGACAGTGAGGTCCCCCGATCGGCCACCTCGCCTTCGATGCCTGCCGGGTGGGCGTCGATCACATCGATTGCCGCGGAGGCGGTGAGCGCTGCCCTCACCTCCGTAGACGTGGAGTCGGACCTACCCGCGGTCACGTTCGACGCGAGAGTGCCGGAGAACAGATCACCGTGGTGCGGTTCGACGAGTACCGCCCGCCGTGCATGCGCTAGATCGACATCCGACAGGCGCACTCCGCCCACCGTCAACTCGCCTTCGTAGTGATCGGGCGGAATCTGACCCGACAACAACGCAGCCAACGCCTCTGCATCCTGGGGCCGATAGGCCACGACGCCCAGCAATTCTCCGGGCGCGACCCGGAGATCCACGGCGCGCAGCGACCTGTACGACACCCCGGTCAGGCTCAGCTCAAAGCCGTCGGGCATGTGGCCGGCCGCGGCGGGGAGCATCGGCCGTGCGTCCAGGACGAGCGCGAGACGATCCGCCGACGCACGTGCGAGCGCCAGAAGTCCGGGCAGGCCTGCCAGCTCACCGAGCGGTTCGATGAAGAACTGGGACAGGCCTACAACGGTGATCAATTCGCCGATGGTGATACGGCCTTGAAGTGCGAACCAGCCCGCAACCCCAGCCACACCGACAGCGAGCAGGGCGCTGACGGTCATGGACACCCCAACGAAGATCGCGGAGCTCTTGGCCGTGTGGACAGTGGCGCCGAGGGCCTCACGACTGGCTTTCCGGTATCGCGAAGAGGCCGAGCTCTCTGCACCGATCCCCCGTAGCGGACGCAAGCCGCTCACCAGATCTGTCGCCATGGCGGATGCCCTTGCGACGGAGGCCTGCTGGTCAGTGGCTCGGCGGGTGATGAGTGGCGCCGCGAGTTGGAGAAGCCCGAGTATGAGAGGGGTGCCCAGCAGAACGACGAGTCCGAGCTGAACGTCGATCACAAGCAGGGCGACCGCCGAACCGATTGCCGCAGTCAGGGCTGCGGCCGCACGCGGTGCGATATCGACTATCCAGGCGGTGCGGTCGGCGTCGGAGGTGGATACGGAGAGCAACTCGCCTGCGCGGAGATCGGTGCGCACACCGCGAGGGTCGAGGATCCGGCGAGCTACCTCCATCCGCAACTGGTGCGCCTCGTTCTGCATTGCCACCACGACGAAGCGCGCACCGTAGCGCCACGAAATGGTCAGAACAACGAACAGCAGCGCCAGCGCGCACAGCCACACCGAGAGTGCGACGACGTCACCGGTTGCGACAGCTCGGTCGACGATGACGCCGATCAAAATCGGGACCAACGTTTCTGCCACCTGATGAACGCAGAGCAGAACGGTGCCGATCCCGAGCCGGGCACGGCTGCGCACCAGGGTGCGATACAGAATTGCGGTGCCACCAGTCTTCACGCGTGTAACTCCAAACGCCGGCGTCTCACGCCCACCAATAAAGTAAGTGGACCCTAACTGATGAACCCTAATCGATGCGCAACTGGCGTCGACGTGCCCGGTTCTCATAGAGTCGCCGATACGCACTTCTGCGCACGCCGGAAGATGCAAGCCCGAGAGGAATTTAGTGATGGTTGCGAAGACGACCGCCGTAGACGACACCATGGACGAGGAACTCGAACCTCTGGCCGACGAGACTGCCCATCAGGCACAGCGCGTTGTTGCTGCCTACGCTGACAATGCCGACGAGTGCAGGATGCTGCTCGCCATGCTCGGAATCGGACCCAACAAGCTCGACTGAAAAAGGGCTCGACTGAGAAGTCATCCACTTCGACTGCGAAGGAAGCCAGTGGCTGCAAGCTCGGAATCGTCAGAACCGTCCTCGAGCTCGAGAGTTGATCCTGTCTCCGAGCAAGCTAGCTTCGTCGTGGTCGCGAACCGACTACCGGTCGACCTCGAACGCCTCCCGGACGGCACGACACGTTGGAAACGCAGTCCGGGTGGCCTCGTCACGGCGCTCGAGCCGATCCTGCGCCGCAACCAGGGCGCGTGGGTCGGCTGGGCGGGCGTCGCGGACGCCGAACTCGACCCCGTCGTCGAGGATGAACTCGAGCTCTACCCGGTCCCATTGAGCTCCCAGGAGATCGCCGAATACTACGAGGGCTTCTCCAACGCCACCCTGTGGCCGCTCTACCACGACGTCATCGTCAAGCCCGAATACAACCGGGACTGGTGGAACACCTACGTCGAGGTCAACCGCCGTTTCGCGGAGGCCACATCGAAGGCTGCGGCCCACGGTGCCACCGTCTGGGTGCAGGACTACCAACTGCAGCTCGTGCCCAAGATGCTGCGCATGCTGCGCCCCGACCTGACCATCGGGTTCTTTCTGCACATTCCGTTCCCACCGGTGGAACTGTTCATGCAGATGCCGTGGCGCACCGAAATCGTCGAGGGTCTCCTCGGTGCCGACCTGATCGGCTTCCATCTGCCGGGCGGCGCCCAGAACTTCCTGTTCCTGGCACGGCGACTCGCGGGGCAGCAGACATCCCGCGGAAACGTGGGGGTCCGGTCCAAGCTGGGCGTCGTGCAGGTGGGTTTCCGCACGGTGCGTGTCGGCGCGTTTCCGATCTCCATCGACTCGGGAAAGCTGGACGAACAGTCCAGGTCGAAAGCCATCCGCGACCGCGCCCGAGCAATCCGCAAGGAACTGGGCAACCCCAAATACATCATGCTCGGCGTCGATCGCCTCGATTACACGAAGGGGATCGATGTCCGGCTGTCGGCTCTGAAGGAACTACTCGACGAGCACCGAATCGACCCAACCGAGACGGTCATGGTTCAACTCGCCACGCCGAGCCGGGAACGGGTCGAGAGCTACGTGCAGATGCGCGACGGGATCGAGCGCATGGTCTCGCGGATCAACGGCGAATACGGCGAGGTCGGCAAGCCCGTGGTGCACTACCTACACCGGCCCATCCCCCGCGACGATTTGATCGCCTTCTTCGTCGCCGCCGACGTCATGCTCGTGACACCGCTGCGCGACGGCATGAACCTCGTCGCCAAGGAGTACGTGGCCTGTCGCAGCGATCTCGGTGGAGCCCTACTGCTCAGCGAGTTCACCGGTGCGGCAGCCGAACTGCGGCAGGCGTTCTTGTGTAACCCCCACGACCTCGACAGCGTGAAGGACGCAATGGAGCAGGCCCTGTTCCAGCCGCGCGAGGATGGCCGCCGCCACATGCGTGCCCTACGCAGACAGGTACTGACTCACGATGTCGACCGGTGGGCCAAGTCGTTCCTCAATGCCCTCGCTCACGACGGCGCGGCGGGTCCCGCATTGATCGAGCCGGCAGAGGCCGGCGAATCGAACTACTCGGGGCAGTCCACCGGAGAGAACTGACTCGGCGGCTCAGCCGGCTCCTGAGCCCCGACGCCGCTACACCGGAGTGAGCCGATCGACGAGCCAACGATCATCGATCTTCTGCAACGAGACTCGCACCCGGCTACCCGAGGTTCTGGCCTCGGGGGCCTCGGCACTCGTGGTGATCTGGTTGAGATACAGGAGGACTACGGCCTCGGTCGGCGTGGTCGACACCGGAGCAGCGGCCTGAACGCTTACCTGCACGGTGAGCTGCTTCTCCTTGGCTCCGGGGCCGATAGTGTCTCGCACCAGCGTGGTGTACTCGTCACGGAACCCGCCCGTGAGACCGTCCGCAGCAGAGGCCAATTGGTCGTCGACGTCGGTGAAGTCGTATGCCAGCATCGCCACGGCCTGATCCTTTGCGGCCTCGACGGCCTCGGTGCGTGCCTGCTGCGCCAAATCGTCCTGCCAACGGTCGTACGAGAGGAAACCCACCACCGCAGCGAGTGCGACGACCACGACCGCCGCCACGATCTTCAGCACCATCGGATTGTTCCCGGCCAGCTTCGTCCCGCTTTCGACGGTCGCGGGTTCCGTCGGGCTCCCAGCATTGTTCTCGGTCATGGGACGAACTCCACCTTCGATGCCGTCAATTTGCCATCGACTTCGCTAACGGTCACGCGCATTCGGAAGTCGCGCGGTGAGGGTGCCGGTTGGTCCGCACTGGTCACCATTGTTCGGGCGGCCACGAGTACCTTTGCCGAGATGTTGGTCTCCGACTCGATGCCCGCCTCGACGATCTCGCCTGTTGTGGTCACCTCCGCGGCCTTCACGACATCCACAAACGGTCCCTCACGCCCCCTGAACTCGTCGAGGAACTCGCCGGATGCACCGGCAACAATCCGGTCGACGTCCTCCTTCGCGGTCTCGGGGTGAATGGTGGTGAGGTTCAAAACGGTTTGCCGGGCAGTATCGACGAACGCCTGGCGGCGGTTGTCCCGCTCCTGTGCGGAACGGTGGTCGAACAGCAGAACCACCGTCGCCGCGAGAAGCGCGACAATCAACAATCCGGTCAATCCCCACCCGAGGGAGAACCTCGGCCGACTGCGGGGCCTCGGTTCCGCGGCAGGCGATGCGCTGCCGGTCGACGGCGCCATCGGTGCCGCAACCGACACCGACGAGGGTCCACTCGTCGCAATACGCTCCGTCGCGGACTCGGCAGGAGCGGATTCTGGGATCGGCCCAGCCGATTTCGTCAGCACGACCGGATCCGGAGCCTCGGCCTTCCCCTCCGGCGGGCCCGCGTGGCGGACAGCCCTTCGCCGGTTTCGACCCGCCTGTGCGGGCGCCCGTACGGTCGTCGATCCGTCCACGGACTCTGCCGGGTGCCCGTTCGTAGTGGAGCTCAAAGCTGCTGGTCTGTCATCATCGTCTGCCACGTGGAGTCCTTCCCTTGCCCCGCCAGATCCGTTTGGGTGTATGTCATTCCATCCGAACCGATGAAGCTACCGGTAGCCGGATCGTAGGGAACGGACGCGACCGGTGCACTATCGGCGCCTTCGTATGAACTCGGAACCGCAATGTATGACGGTACATCCGGGGGCATGACCGGCCCGTAGGGTGGGTTGTTGCCCACCGGCTCCCAGCCGCCGTCACGGCATGCCTCAACGGTCGGCGCGCGGCGGCCAGGGAACTCCATGCACGGCAGGTTTCGTGCACCGCGCACGACGGACGGGTCGTCCGGGGCGGTCTTACAGTACAGGTTGTTCGGTGTGTCGATCAGATCTGTCTGGTCGCCGCTGCGCCTCTGGTCCGCGGGCAGGAATCCCGTAGTACAGGCTGGGGGATCCGTCAGTTGCAGCGCAAAGTCGACGATCGCGCCGTCCTCGACTGGTCCGCCCGTCGCCGATGTCACGAGCGCCGCGGTCAGCGGCGGGTAGATGACCAGGACCTGTTCGATGCTCTTGTTGTAGATGACCCCGACCTCGGCGACACTCACCAGATTCCGGAGCAGGATCGGCAGGGTTGGCTGCAAATCCTGAAACAGCTGAGTGGTTTCCTGCGTTGCGCCCGGAGCCTTCTCGAGTACCGACCGCAGATTCGGATCACTTGCTCGTAGCTGATCGGTGAAGATCGACAAGTCTCTTGTCCAAGAACGGATCGCGTCGCTGCTGACGATCTGCGTGTCGAGCAGAGGACCAGCCCGGTCGATCAGGTCTCGGGTTGCCTCACTGTTCGCGTCCGCCTCCTCGACGAAGAGCCGCGCCGAGTCGATGAGCCGCTGCAACTCTGGGCCCGACCCATTGAATGCCATAAACGCTTCGTCGATCACCGTTTGGAGGCGAGTGTCCGAAATGCTCGCAAGCAGAACGTCTGCCTGGTCGAGCATCTCGCCGACATCCTGCGGGATGCTTGTGCGGCCTAGGGGGATCACGTCTCCGGCCGCGAGATACGGTCCGTCGGCGTCGGCACCGTCGACCCGCGGAATCAGATCGACATACTGCTCCCCGATCGCCGACACGCTCTTGACGGCGGCGTCGGCATCGGCCGGAATCTTGTAGTTGCTGTCGAGTGACAACTTCGCGTCGACACCGGCAGCGGTGAGTGTGACCTCCTCGACCACGCCGATATTGGTGCCGCGATACGCGACGTTGGCGTGCGGGTACAACCCTCCCGTGGCCGGCAGCTCTACCGTCACCTCGTAGCGGCCGATGCCGAGCAGCATCGGCACCCTCACATACTGGATGGACATCACCGTCAGGCCGATGACGGTGAGAATCGAGAAGAGGATCAACTGAATTCGGACGAACCGCGTCATTCTCATGGTGCCGGCACCCCTCCGAGTTGCGGCGGAAGTCCAGGTATCTGCAGTCCGGGTATCTGCAGCCCCGGTATCTGCGGAAGCCCTGGTATCTGGGGAAGCCCGGGGATCGGCGGCAACGCGGGTGCCGGATCGGCCGGCGGCAGCAACGGCGCCCGCAACGGATCGCTCGACTCCCCGGCCACTCCGGCAAGCGCGCCCACCGCACCCTCGACACCACCGAGCGATCCCTGAAGAGCCGTCCCCGTGAGGAAGTTCTTGTCGATGCGCTCGTTGGTCATGTCGATCGTCATCATGAGGTTCGCATAGTCCCCCTTGATCACTCTGTCGATCGTCGTCATCGGGAACGGATACGTCAGCAGCAGGGTCAGCACCCCGGTGAGCGCGCTTCCGGAGTTCGCCAGTTCCCGCAGAACCGGTGTGAGATTGCGCAGATTCTCGGTCAGATTCTCACCACTGCTCTCCACCAGCCGACTCGCGATGTCGCTGAGCTTGCCGACCTCGACCAGTGCGGTCGTCAGATTCTGGCGTTGCTCCACGAGCACTGCCAGTGCGGGTGGGATGCCGTCCAGTGCCGCGTCGAGGGTGGCCTTCTGAGCGTTGACGGTCTCCGACAACCGGTCGAGACCCTCCATCGCACCGATGATGTCGCCCTTCTGCTGGTCGAGGCTGGTGACGAGTTGGTCGAGTTTGGGAAGTAGATCCCGGATCGACTCTTCGCGCCCGTCCAGTGCGGCGTTGAGTTCCTGGGTGATGTCGCGGATCTGTGCGATCCCGCCACCGTTGAGCACCACCGACAACGACGACAGCGTCTGTTCCGTGGTCGGGTAGGCGCCCGCCCGCTCGATCGGGATGACGTCGCCGTCCTCCAACCTTCCTTCGGGCTCGGTGTCGACGGGCGGAGCCAGTTCGAGATGCTGAGAGCCCAGGAGGCTGGTCTGGCCGATCTTGGCGGTCGCGTTCGCCGGCAACTGGACGTCACCGTTGATCGAGACGGACACGAGCGCATGCCAGTCCTGAACCTCGATTCCGGTCACGGTGCCCACCGTCACGTCGTTCACGCGTACCGGCGAGTTTTGGGACAGCGTAGTCACATTGGGCATCTGGATCTCGACCGTGTAGGCGTCGTCGCCTCTACCCTCCGTCCCTGGCAACGGAAGAGAGTTCAGCCCTCCCCACTCGCATGCGCTCAGCGTCAGGGACACCACGACCACCGCTGCCGCGATACCGGTGCGGCGAGCGCCCGAATGTCTTGTCATCGCCCACCCCCCGGTGTCAGAAGGTCTCGCAGACTCTTGGGTACGTCGACGGGAGGCATCCCCGGAATGGTCATCACCGGAGCAGACTGCCGCGGCATGGATGCCTCCAGGCTGGGTGGGCTGTACTCGATCTGGTCCGGAAACGCATTCACTCCAGTGGTCGGGTTGGTCAGAATGGGCAGGTAATTCGCCGTCAGGGAGTTGAGTACCGGAGACAGATACTGTGTACACAGATCGGCGCTGCGGTCGGACTGATTGGATTCCAGGCTCTGAATGGCGCCGCACATGAAGTTGACGGGGTTAGCGAAGTTCGAGAACGCAATCGCGCCGACCACCGACCCCTGCGCCGGCTTGTAGATGTTGTTGAAGTTGGCAAGGGCTGTGGGGGCGACGTGGAGAACCTGTTCGAGTTGGGGCCGCTTGTCGGCGAGCACCTGGGTGGCGTCGGCGAGGCGGGCCACCTGTTCGCTCAAGCTGGCCCGGTTCTCCGTCACGAACCGGTTGACGTCGCCGATCGCTATGTCGAGATCGTTCAGAGCCGCTCCGAGCTCATCGGAATTGTCGGCGAGCATGCTCGATACCGATGCGAGCCGGCCCTCGAACTGGACGATCTGCTCGTTGCTCGACGACAGGGCCGCCACAAACGTCTGTAGGTTGCGGACGGTGGAGAAAAGGTCGGTCCGGCCGTCCGAGAGGATCCGCATGGTTTCCGACAGTTCCCGCAGGGTGCTGCGCAGTGACTCACCGTTTCCGTCGAGATTGTCAGCGGCAGTGTCGATGAACGTACCCAGCGCGCCCTGCGGGTCGGCCCCCTGCGGGCCGAGCGCCTCCGACAGCTTGGTCAGCTCGGTCTTGATCTCGTCCCACTCCACGGGCACGGCCGTGCGCTCGATCGGGATGCTCGCGCCGTCGGCCATCGTCGGCCCGCCCTCATACACCGGCGTCAGTTGGATAAACCGCCCCGACACCAGGCTAGGAGCGACGATGACGGCCAGGGCGTCCGTAGGAATCTCGACGCTCCTGTCGACGGACATCGTCACCCGCGAGAAGTCTGCGCCGGGTTCGATGCTGTCGATCGTGCCCACCTTGACACCCAGGACGCGTACGTCGTCTCCCGAATACAGACCGGTGGTGGCAGGGAAGTCTGCGGTGATCGTGACCTGGAAGATTCTGGGCACGAAGATCACCACGGCACCGACCACCAGCGACACCGCGACGGCGGCGACACCTGCCCGAATCCACCAGGTCTTCCGGGTACGAACAGCATCCGTGATGGTCATGGCTGGGGCTCTCTCAGCTCGAAGGACGGACCCGACTCGGTGAAGGCTTCGAGGTCATTCGGAAGGTGCTCCGGCCAGGTCACCGCATCGCTCAGTCCCTGGAGCAGATTCCCGATGCCGATGTTGTAGACGTAGGCCATGAAGAACGGTCCGCTACCGACAGTCTCGCCGAGCTGAGTCGCGTACGGTGCGAGGCCCTCGAGAGCCTGCGCGATATTTTCGTTGTTCCTCTGCAGAACGTCGACCACCGAGTTCAGTTTGTCCAGTGTCGGTTTCATCTGCTCCTGGTTGTCCAGGACCAGACCGGTCAACTGCCGAGACACCGCTGAAATATTCACGATCAGCTGACTGATCGCCGCCCGCCGCAGATCGAGTTCGGCGAACAACTCGTTCCCTTCCACGATCAGGGAGTTGATCTGGTCGCTGCGCTCGGCAAGGATTCCCGTCACGTTCTCCGCGCGCGAGAGCAGCTGCTTCAGACTCTCGTCCCGAGAGTTGATGGACTCGGACAACCGGGTCATCCCGTCGAGAGCCGTGCGGAGTTCGGGCGGGGTGTTCTCGAGCGCACCGGACATCGCGTTGAGCGCATCGTTGATCTCGTCCGTATCGAGCTCTGACGCCGTCGTGGTGAAGTCTCCGAGCGCATCGTTGAGCGAGTACGGAGAGTTCGTGCGTTCCAACGGAATCGTCGACCCGACGGGCATCGTGTCCTGACCGCGAGGTGTGACCTCGAGCGACTTGCGCCCGAGGACGGTATTGGTCTTGATATTCGCCTCGGACGCATCGCCGAGGGCGATACCGTCCTCGATCGTGAACGTGACGAGCACGTGTTGTTCGTCGAGTTCGACCTCGGCAACTTTGCCCACGTCGACACCGGCGAGCGTCACGGTATCGCCGGTCATCAGACCGCCCGCGTCCTCGAATCTGGCCGAGTACTGCGCTCCACCCGAAAGGAATTGCAGCTGATCGTATTGCAGGGTGGCAATCACGATCATGGCCGTCACGGCAATACCGATGATTCCCACCTGCACGGGATCGCGTTCACTCTTCATGACTACGGTGCGCACCTCCCCGTCGTCTGAGCGCCCGGCAAGTTGAGGATCAGATCCGCTCCGTCCGGTCCGGAGAACTTGAACCGGACACTACACACGTACATCTGGAAGAAGCTGCCGTACGTGCCGATTCGGATGAGCTTGCGATAGGCGTCCGGTAGGTTCTGCAGGACCCACTCGACGTGCTCTTCTCCGGCCTGGAGTTGGGTGGCGGTCCGGTTCGCTTCGTAGATCGTGCTCTGGAGCGGGGGTCGTGCGCCCTCGAGTAGATTCGCGAGATCTCCGGTGGCCGTGGAAATTCGAGGGATGGCGTCGCCGATCTGCTCGCGATCTTGCGAAAGTCCACTGACCAACTGCTGAAGCGAGTCCAGCGTCGATCGGAACTGGTCGTCACGCTCGTCGATCGTGCCGAGAACCTCATTGAGGTTGTCGATCACATCGCCGATCAATTCATCCCGGTCGGCCAGAGTGTTCGTGAATGAACTCGTGCTGCCGAGCAACGACACCAACGTTCCCCCTTGCCCCTGGAACACCTGAACCAGCGCCGCGGACAGATCGTTGACCTGCTGCGGATCGAGTGCCCGCAGCAGCGGTTTGAAGCCACCGAGCAACAGATCCAGATCGAGAGCGGGAGAGGTGTTGGCTACAGGGATCGTGGCGCCGGCAGCCAGTGGTTCCACCGACCCTGCCCCTTCGAGAAGTTCCATGTAGCGATCGCCGACGAGGTTCTCGTACCGCACTGTCGCCTTGGTGCCGTCGAACAACGAGTATTTGGTGTCGACGCTGAAATCGACCACGGCCAGGTTGTCGTCGTTAATGCTCACCTTGTCGACGGCACCTACCGGAACGCCGGCAATTCGCACCTTGTCACCGGCGGCGAGTCCGGAAACGCTTGTGAATACGGCGTGGTAGCCGTGGGAACTACTGAACCGGTACTGACTGAACACCAGGGCGAGACCAGCGAAGATCATCGACATCACCGTCGCGAATATCAGCAGCTTGACCGAGGTTGCTCGCACAGTTACCGCCCGCCTTGCTCGGGATACATGCCCGGGAACAAAAGCTGGAAAACCTTTGGCAGGTTGAACTGGACCTCAGTCGAGGGCACGAACGGCACCGTTCCCGTGTCGGCAACCACGAACTTCGCATTCACATTCGGGTCGGGATTCGGAAGACCGTGGCAAGCCGGCCCCCCTGTCGCATTGACCTTTGGCAGGTCCTTCGGATAGGTGTATGGCTCCTGCCCGTACACGAAGCCGGAATTCATGGCGATGCCCGGCTGATTGCCTCCGATTATTTCTTCCGCCAGTGGGATCAGGTCGTTCAGCCCCACGATGAAGCAGGTGAATCCGGGCGAGTACTCATCCAGCAGTTCCGTCGTCGGGACAAGGAGGTCGAGGAGGGACTCCGTGTTCTGCTCGTTGTCGGTGAGCAGTATGTTGGCGGTGTCGGACAGGCCGATGACGTTGAGCAGCACTGCGTCCAGGTTGTCTTGTTCGTCCACGATGGTGGCGCTGGTCACCGTTGCATTGTCGGCCACTCGCAGCAGATCCGGTGCGGTGTCGGCGTATACGGCACTGACCTGTGCCGCCTT
Organism: Rhodococcus sp. WMMA185; assembly: GCF_001767395.1. Lineage (NCBI taxonomy): Bacteria > Bacillati > Actinomycetota > Actinomycetes > Mycobacteriales > Nocardiaceae > Rhodococcus > Rhodococcus sp. WMMA185. Next base: position 3,264,911 of record NZ_CP017014.1, read on the forward strand.
CGACAGATCCTCTTGCAACTGGGGAAGACTCGGATTCATCTTTGCCAGATACTCGTCTCCCTGCTCGAGCAGAGCGCCGAGTTCATCGCCCCGGCCTCGCAGCGCAGTAGAGATGGCACCCAGGGTGGCGTTGAGTTTCTCAGGCTGTACTTGGGCCAGCACGTCGGACAGGTGCTGGAAGACGGTATTGAACTCGACGGTGACGTTGTCGGAGGAAATGACGTCGCCGGACTGCAGATGGGTGGACGACGGGTCAGCGGGCATCGTGAGATTCACGTACTTCGCGCCGAACACTGTCGTGGAGGTGATGTCCACCAAGACGTTGGAGGGGATCAACGACAACATGTCGGGATAGATGTCGAGCTTCAGCTCTGCGCCGTTCGTGACGTACTCGATTGATCCGACGCGACCGACCTCGACGCCGAGGAGCTTTACCTTCGCGTCAGGGTCCATCACCAGCCCGGAGCGATTCGACGTGACGGTGACGGGCACGGACTTGGTGAAGGTCCCGCTGAACATCGCCAGCGAGACTGCGATGATTGCGACAAGGCTCGCGACGAGCACGAGCGCCGCAAGCTTCTTCTTCACACCCGAGTCGGTCATCTACCGGCAGTCCTATCCCGAGAGGTTGAAGTTGCCGGACGCGCCGTAGATGGCGAGCGAGATGAGCAGGGTAACGGTCACGACGGCGATGAGCGAAGAACGCACTGCATTGCCGACAGCGACTCCAACACCGACGGGGCCGCCGGAGGCGTTGAATCCGTAGTACGTGTGGATGAGCATGATCGCAATCGCCATCACGATGGCCTGGGCGAACGACCACAAGATGTCCGTTGGTATCAGGAACGTGGAGAAGTAGTGGTCGTAGACGCCGGCTGACTGGCCGTAGAGCACAACGGTAGCGAACCGGCTCGCGACGAAGGACGCGATGACCGCCAGCGCGTACAGCGGGACGATCGCGATCATTCCTGCCATCACGCGGGTGCTCACCAAATAGGGGATCGACGGGATCGCCATCGTCTCGAGCGCGTCTATTTCCTCCGAGACCCGCATCGCGCCGAGCTGGGCGGTGGAGCCGGCGCCGATCGTGGCGGCCAATCCGATGCCCGCGATGACGGGGGCCGCGATGCGCACGTTGATGAATGCCGCGAAGAAACCAGTGAGTGCCTCGACACCGATGTTGCCGAGCGAACTGAAGCCCTGCACGGCGATGGTGCCGCCGGTGAACAGGGTGAGGAAGCCGACGATCACAACCGTGCCACCGATGACGGCCAACGCACCCGTACCCATGCTGATCTCGGCGATCAGCCGCAGTGTCTCCCGGCGGTAGTGAATCAAGGCGCGTGGCGCCGAACCGATGGCCCTCACGAAGAACAGCGCCTGTTCACCAAGCCGATCGATTGAACGAGATGCCGACGCGAATCGTCGGCGAGTTCGAGGAAAGCGCCCGGTTGCAGCCAGCACCATCTACTTCACCGCCATGTCGATCACCCGCTCGTCAGCTTGATGCCGACGGCTGTAACGAGAACGTTGACCACGAACAGTGCCATGAACGAGAACACCACGGTCTGGTTGACCGCGTCACCGACACTCTTCGCGCCACCCTTGACGTTGAGACCCAGGTAGGAGGCGACGAGGCCCGCGATCATGCCGAACAGGCCGGCTTTGACTTCCGAGATCACCAGCTCACCCAACCCGGTGAGCAGAGTGATGCCGTTGACGAACGCGCCCGGATTGACGTCCTGGATGTAGACCGAGAAAACGAAGCCGCCCAGAATGCCGATCGTGCAGACCAAGCCGTTGAGCAGGAGTGCCACCCCTGTCGACGCCAACACGCGGGGTACCACGAGTCGTTGGATCGGATTGATACCCAACACACGCATCGCGTCGATTTCTTCGCGGATGGTGCGAGCGGAGAGATCTGCGCAGATTGCAGTCGCGCCGGCGCCGGCCACGATCAGCACGGTAACGATAGGGCCGACCTGAGTGACGGTACCGAGCGCGGCACCGGCGCCGCTGAGGTCCGCCGCCCCGATCTCGCGGAGAAGGATATTGATCGTGAAACTCACCAGGACTGTGAAGGGAATGGCGACCAATACCGTGGGCAGCATCGAGACCCGGGCGATAAACCAGGCCTGGTCGACGAATTCGCGGCGCTGGAAGGGCCTCTGGAACATTGCCTTCAAGGTCTCGCCTGCCATCATGAAGAACCCGCCGACCGCACGTAACGGCACCTCGAGGAGGTCCACCATCCACCCCTCCCCGTTTCAGATCGCGCCTGGCACAGACCGTCTCACTAGGCGACCCTGCCTGTGACCCGGATCATACTAATGAGAACGTGTTTACCTGTCAAAAGAAAAAGCAACCATCGGTCAGGATCTTTGGATACCCAACCCACAGCGAAGAGGGGATTCATCCGAACATGTTTGCGGAAATTCTCCGAAACGACTCGCAATGACAATCTACGACTCCAGATCAATTCTCTGAATAACGTATAGCACAACCAGTTTGATCAATATTCGCAGTCGGCGCAGAGCGTATTCGGTGAATCGACGCCAGCACATCGGCGGCGTCGGGCCACGGGTATCCGGCCGCAACCGAACGGGGCCATCGCGAACGTTCACCTCCGGCGCCGACACCAGAAAATGAAACACGTTTCTTGTCGATCTCGGCACGCTTTCGCGCACCCCGATTCAAGGTCACCCCGCCTCCTCCCCCTTGGAGCCGTCTGCGGCGACCTCAGTATCACCCATCAGGAGCGAATTGCCGGCAAGAAAGATGCGGATCGTGAACCTCCTGTCGCGAAGACGCTCCGGCGCGTGAGATCAACCCAGCTCGCGCAGAGCCGCGGAAGCGGAGAACATCCTGGACGGATCGCGATCACCGAAATAGCCGCCGAGTTCGGCCGCGAGCGCTTCGGGTGTCCACTGCCCGTCCACCGCGTCGAAGCGTCGCTCCACGACCGGTGCCGCCATCAATGCCACCATCGGTCCGTACACCACGAAGACCTGTCCGTTGACGGAACTTGCGGCGGGTGATGCGAGATACGCGACCAGAGAGGCCACGTGTTCCGGCGACAGAGGATCGACTCCCTCCGCAGGAGCCTCACCGAAGACGTTCTCCGTCATCGATGTCCGGGCGCGAGGGCAGATCGCATTGGCGCGGACGCCGTAGCGGGACAACCCGCGAGCAGCCGAGAGCGTCAATGCCGTGATACCGGCCTTGGCCGCTCCGTAATTGGCCTGCCCCTCAGGTCCCAGCAGACCCGCCTCTGAAGACGTGTTGACTATCCGCCCGTACACGAGCGACCCGGTTTCCTTCGACTTGGCCCGCCAATACGATGCGGCAGACCGGCACAGCAGGAAGTGGCCGCGAAGATGAACCTTGAGAACCAGATCCCAATCTTCATCGGACATGTTGAACAACATTCGATCTCGGGTGATGCCCGCATTGTTCACGAGGACATCGAGGCCGCCGAGTCGGTCGTGTGCCGCCTCCATGATCGCGTCCGCGGTGGATCGTTCGCCGATGTCGCCGGCCACGAACTCGACCTTCGCGCCCAGCTTCCGAATCTCCTCGAGGGTCTCCTCCACGGCGTCGCCGACGGCCAAGTCATTGACCACGACGGACGCGCCGGCACGTGCGAGTGCAATCGCCTCGAACTTGCCGAGACCGGATCCCGCACCGGTCACGACGCCCACCTTGCCGTCCAAGCTCACATCACGGTCGGTTACAGCGTTCATCGAACACCGCCCGGGAAACCCCTGGCTTTAGCCGCGGGGAGGAAAGGGCGGCCAGGTATTGCATCCGACATGGGCATTCTCCTTTTGTGTCGGTGGTGTCGATTAGGTTTCCGGTCGTGGCCGAAGAAGTGGTGCGCTACACCTACCGCCTGCGCCCCGGTGCGCAGGCCGAACGCGCACTGCTCGCCGAATGGCATCGTTGCCGGTTCCTGTGGAACGAAGCCGTCCACCAACAGAAGTCGGGAAACGGGCCGGACCTGAAGAAGCTGGGCAAGCTCCTCACCGAAGCCCGCAGGGGAAGCCACTGGCTGCGAGACGGCTCCCAGAACGCCCAGCAGCAGATGCTCCGGACCTACACGCAGGCCCTGAGCCACTCCTTCACGGTGAAAGGCCGTGGGCGCCCGAAGGTCAAGGCCCGGAAGAAGACGCTGCCGTCGCTCGAGTACAACACTCGAGGCTTCTCCATCCGGGATCGTAGATTGGTGTTGCCGAAGGGCGTCACGATCCCGGTGGTGTGGTCCCGGGAGCTGCCGTCCGAACCGGCCTCCGTTCGCGTCTTTCGAGACAGCCTGGGTCACTGGTACGCCTCGTTCGTCGTCCGACGCGAGAACGCACCTGCCCCGGAGGTCGACCCCGGGAGCCGGGTCGGGATCGACTGGGGTGTCACCACCACCGCAACCACCACCGACAGGGCCCACGACCTGCCCTATGTGGGGCACCGGCAGCGGTGTGCCGCCGAACTCGCCAAGGCCCAACGGAAAACGGCGCGACGGCACAGCGGTAGACGTGGTCCCCAGTCGAACGGATACCGGCGGGCGAGAGGGGAGGCCGCGCGTTTGCACAAGAAAGCGGCCCGGCAAACCCGGCACGATTCGCGGGTATGGGCCAAACAGGTCGTCGACAACCACCAGTTGCTTGCGGTGGAGGATTTCGCACCGAAGTTCCTGGCCAGGTCGACGATGGCCCGTAAAGCCGCCGACGCCGCGATCGGGGCGGCGAAACGCGAACTTGTCGACCGTGGTCTGCGGGCTGGCCGGAAGGTGGTGTTGGTCAAGCCCGCGTACACGACGATGACGTGTTCGAGGTGTTTCGCGAGAGCCAAGCAGCAACTCGGACTCGATGAACGCACTTTCCTGTGCCGATGCTGCGGACACACCGACGACCGGGACAGGAACGCCGCCAGAGTGATTCTGGCTGTGGCAGAACGGGGCCACACAAGCGTCGACGGCATAAGACATGTGCATCCCTCCTCCGGGTCGGGTGAATGTGCGGCCTGAGCTTGAAATCCCCCGGCTTCAGCCGTGGGGAACCGTTAAGAACACGCTCTCCTGGTTCCGTGCACTCGCCGTAAGTCGGGAACCCCGCCCAGACGGCAGGACGGATCAACTGTAGAACGTGTTCCTATTCGGGGCAACAACGGTCAGGGATGCTCGGTGAGCGCAGCCCGCGGGCACTGAGCGATCGCGGTGCGCACGTCATCCTCCCGGTCAGCGGGCGGAACTGGGCTCGTGATGTGCAACTGCTCGTCGTCGTCGAGCTCGAAGATGTCCGGCGCGATCCCCACACAGACGCCATTGGCCTCGCAACGGTCGAAATCGACTCTGACCTCCATAAAAAACCCTCATCTCTCCTCGTCGCACTGCCTACGCAATGGGCGCGACCGGGCTGTGGTCGCACACCATTACTCTCATTAGACTAGAACCTGTTCCAGTCGTGTGCAATGATTCGTTTCACGACTGCGAGCGGTCCCACCTGGCTCGCTTCGGGACCAGGCGGGACCGATTCCGCCATTGCGCCGCAGTGACTGGAACCTGTGCCAGATTTCGCTGATTCCAGCTCTCGACCGGAGAGGTATTTCGATGCACATCACCTACACGCCGCAGCAGCAAGAGCTGAGGGAAGAACTGCGGGCGTATTTCGCGAAGCTGATGACGCCGGAGCGCCGCGAAGCCCTGGCCGCCACAACCGGAGAATACGGGGCGGGCAACGTCTACCGTGAGGTCGTTGCCCAGATGGGCAAGGACGGCTGGCTGACTCTCGGATGGCCCAGAGAGTATGGCGGCCAGGAGCGTTCGGCGATGGAGCAGTTGATTTTTACCGACGAGGCGGCCATTGCCGGCGCGCCCGTCCCCTTCCTCACTATCAACTCGGTCGCGCCGACCATCATGCACTTCGGTACACCCGAGCAGAAGTCGTACTTCCTGCCCAAGATCTCCGCGGGTGAGCTGCATTTCTCCATCGGCTACTCCGAACCCGGAGCGGGAACCGACCTCGCCGCGCTTCGCACCACCGCCAACAAGGACGGCGACGACTACGTCATCAATGGTCAGAAGATGTGGACCAGCCTGATCGCCTACGCCGACTACGTTTGGCTGGCCTGCCGTACCGATCCCGACGCCAAGAAGCACAAGGGCATCAGTGTTCTGATTGTTCCGACGACGGCCGAAGGCTTCTCGTACACCCCGGTCCACACGATGGCCGGCCCGGATACGAGCGCCACCTACTATCAGGACGTGCGCGTTCCCTCGACGGCGCTCGTGGGACCCGAGAACGGCGGCTGGGCTCTGATCACCAACCAGCTCAACCACGAACGCGTCGCCCTCACATCCGCCGGTCCGGTCTTGACCGCCCTGCACGAAGTGCGCGAATGGGCCCAGAACACCAAGTTGCCCGACGGTCGCCGTGTCATCGACCAGGAATGGGTCCAGATCAACCTCGCCCGGGTGCATGCCAAGGCCGAGTACCTGAAGTTGATGAACTGGGAGATCGCTTCGGGTACTTCGGCGGACGGCGCAAACACAGATCACGCTCCCGGTCGCGAAGCCGCATCCGCGAACAAGGTGTACGGCACCGAATTCGCCACTGAGGCATACCGGCTCCTGATGGAGATCCTCGGGCCGTCGGCCACACTGCGTCAGAACTCTCCCGGCGTCCTGCTGCGTGGACGCCTCGAGCGGATGCACCGCTCGTCGCTGATCCTGACCTTCGGCGGCGGAACCAACGAGGTGCAACGCGACATCATCGGAATGACCGCCCTCGGCCTGCCCCCAGCCAAGCGTTAGGACACACGACCATGGATTTCACACATACCGAGGCCCAGAAGGACTTGGCCGGCCTCACCCGCGGCATCGCCTCTGAACTCGTCACCAACGATCGGCTGCGCGAACTCGACGCGGCAGAAGACCGGCTCGACCGTCACCTCTGGTCGGCCCTGGCGACATCGGGCATCCTCAGCGCTGCGCTCCCGGAGTCCGTGGGCGGCGACGGGTTCGGTGTGCTCGAACAGTGCAGCATCCTCATCGAACTCGGACGCGCGGTCGCCCCGGTCCCCTACCTGTCCACGATCGTCATGGCCGCCGGTGCCATCGCGAAATATGGCGCCGAGCAACAGCGTTCCGAATGGGGAACGCAGGCAGCGGAGGGCAACAAGATCCTCACCGTCGCGCTCGACGAAGAGCTGTGCGACACCCCGGGTGCGCCCACCACACGCGCCGAACGCGCCCCTCGGGGTTGGACGCTCGACGGCACAAAGGTCGTAGTCGACGCTGCGCCGTCGGCCGATCTGTTCCTGGTCCCGGCCGCGACCCCCGAGGGTGTCGCCGTCTTCCTCGTCCGGCCGGACGATGCAGGTGTCACCGTCACCCGTCAACAGACCGTCGACCTGTCCAGCGTCGGAGAGTTGGCCCTGCGCGGTGTCGTGGTGGGCGAAGACCGACTTCTCGGAACCATCGAACAGGGCGGTGAGATCGTCGACTGGCTCGTCGAGCGTGGTTCGCTCGGCGCCTGCGCGTATCAATACGGAGTGCTCGACCAGGCGCTGACGCTCACCGCGGCATACGCTCGCGAACGAGTGCAGTTCGACCGTCCCATCGGAAGCTTCCAGGCCGTGGCGCAACGGCTCGCCGACGCCTACATAGATGTCAAAGGCGTCCGGCTCACGTTGTGGCAGGCCGCGTGGCGTCTGAGCGAGGGACTGCCCGGCGAGGGAAACGTCCAGACCGCCAACTTCTGGGCCTCCGATGCGGGGCACCGGGTCGCTCATACCGTCATCCACGTCCACGGCGGCGTGGGACTCGACGAAGACCACCCCGTACACCGGTACTTCTTGGCCGCCAAGGCTCTCGAGTTCCGGCTGGGTTCGGCCACCGCGCAATTGCGGACCCTCGGTTCCGAGTTGGCTACCGTCCCCGCATGACAGCGGTGCTCGCGCCGACGGTGACGGATCTACTATTGGGCGTCGCCGACGACGACGAGCACGGATTGCACTTCGGCGACCACTTCTTGTCGTGGTCCGATCACGTGCGGGGGAGTTCGCATCGAGCAGCGATTCTCGAGGATCTGCTCGATGCGAACAAGCCCCCGCATCTCGGCGTGCTGATGGAGAACGTCCCGGAGTTCTCGCTACTCGCCGGCGCGGCGGCGCTCTCCGGCGCCGTGCTGGTGGGTCTCAACACCACCCGCCGGGGGGAAGCGCTGGCACGCGACATCGAACTCGCTGACTGTCAGGTGATTTTCACCGAACGCGGCAGTACAGGGCTACTCGACGGACTTGATCTCCCGGTTCCGGTCATCGATGTGGACTCCGAGGCCTGGTCGGTCTTGCTGTCCGAAGGGTACACCGAATTCACCCCTCGGGCAGCAACGCCCGACGATCTGTTCATGCTCATCTTCACCTCGGGGACCAGCGGTGACCCGAAGGCGGTTCGCTGCACCCACGCGAAGGTTGCCGGTCCCGGGATCATGCTCGCCCAGCGCTTCGGGTTGTCGCCGGACGATGTGGTGTACATGTCGATGCCGATGTTCCATTCCAACGCCATGATGGCAGCGTGGTCCGTCGCACTGGCCGGACACAGCTCGATTGCATTGCGACGCAAGTTTTCAGCGTCGAACTTTCTCAGCGACGTCCGCAAGTACGGAGTCACGTACGCAAACTATGTCGGCAAGCCGCTGTCATACGTGCTGGCGACGCCCGAGCTGCCGGACGACGCTGACAACACCCTCCGATTGATGTATGGCAACGAGGGGTCTGCATCCGCCGTCGCCGCATTCTCGCGGCGGTTCGGGACTGCGGTGGTCGACGGGTTCGGCTCCACGGAAGGCGGAATCGCCATTTCCTCCACACCCGGAGCGCCCTCGGGCTCGCTGGGCAAGCTCCCGGACGGAGTCGCGATCCTCAGCAGCGACACCGGGAATCCCTGCCCCCCGGCAGAGTTCGACGCTTCCGGTCGATTGGTCAATGCCGATGCGGCGACTGGTGAACTCGTCAACACCACCGGCCCTGGGGCGTTCGCCGGCTACTACAACGATCCCGCCGCCGATGCCGAACGGATCCGTGGCGGCATGTACCGGAGCGGCGACCTCGCCTACCGGGACGCGGACGGTTTCGTCTACTTCGCCGGACGCAGTTCTGGTTGGCTTCGTGTCGATGGCGAGAACATCGGTTCCGCGCCCATCGAGCGCATCCTGCAGCGCTACGACGGCTTCGCCCAGGTCGCGGTGTATGCGGTACCCGACCCAGAGGTAGGAGATCGCGTCATGGCGGCGGTCGTTCCGACGCGCGACTTCGATCCCGTCGCCTTCGCCGGCTTCTTGGACGCACAGTCCGATCTGGGCCCGAAGCAACGCCCGAGCCTGATCCGGGTGTGTACCGAACTTCCCAGGACCGCAACGTTCAAAGTTCTCACCCGAGTGCTCAGCGCCGAAGCGGAGCGCTGCAGTGACCCCGTCTGGATTCGCGACGGGGCCGGCTACAGCCCTTACCGGGACACTATTTGAAGCCCTCGAGGCGAGAGACCGCCGAGTCGAATTCTGCAACGAGGTCGCCCATCACCTCGGCCACCGGACGGATCTCGTTCATCCGTCCGACGATCTGACCCACCGGCATCGCGACGACGTCCGGGTCTTCGGAGGCGGAGATCCGCTGATGCGCCTCACTGACCAAGATGTTCTGAAGCGGCATCGGCAGTGGCGCCGGCGCTTCCGGCTTCGACCAGGCTTCGGTCCACTTGGTCTTGAGCAAACGAGCAGGCTTACCTGAGAAGATCCGCGACCGAACCGTGTCGGAGGATGTTGCCCGAATGAAGGCCTGCTGAACGGCCGAGGGCTTATCGGCCGACGCTCCGCCCAGCTTGTATTCGGTCGTGGTAAGCCAGTACGACCCCATCCACACACCGGACGCCCCCAGCGACAGCGCTGCCGCAACCTGGCGCCCACTCCCGATTCCCCCGGCCGCGAGGACTGCGGCGGAATCACCGATAGCATCAACGATCTCGGGAACGAGCACCATCGACGCGATCTCACCGGTGTGCCCGCCGGCCTCGTAGCCCTGCGCGATGACGAGGTCGACTCCGTTAGCCACGTGCCTACGCGCATGCTCGACCGCACCGGCAAGCGCCGCCACGGGCACACCCTTCTCGTGGGCCTGGTCGATCACATCCTTCGGTGGCGATCCGAGGGCATTGGCGATCAGCGCGATACGGTGGCCCAGCGCCACATCCACGTGTGAGCGCGCCACCGAATGCAGCCAGCCGAGAACACCCGCCGCGTGTTCTACGCCCGAATCCAACGGCGGTACACCCAGTTCCGACAGGGTTCGGTCGACGAACGCACGGTGCTCGGCAGGGATCAGCGATTCAAGGTCAGGCGACGTGCCCTCGGTCGGAACCTTCGCCGGCATCACGACGTCGACACCGTACGGCTTGCCGTCGGTGTTCTCGTCCAACCACGTCAGAACCGAGTCGAGTTCCTCGGGATCATTGAAGCGGACGCAGCCGAGGACTCCCAGGCCGCCGGCCCGGGAAATCGCCGCGGCCACGTGTTCGGACGGTGTGAACCCGAAGATCGGGTACTCGATGCCGAACTTCTCACTGAGCCCTGTGTGCATCTACGCACCCCGGCCGTTCTCGGACTCGCTGCTGCCGTTCTGGTCGTCGGCCGGACGAGCCTCGGTCTGCTCCTTGGCCCACCGGTAGTCGGGCTTACCGGCCGGCGAACGCTTGATCTGGTCGGCGAACCACAGACTGCGTGGAACCTTGTATCCGGCAAGCTCCTTGCGAACCGTAGCGGCGAGATCCTGCAGGCTCGGCCGGGCGCCTTCGCGCGCCTGCACGACCGCGGCGACACGCTGACCGAACCGGTCGTCCGGAACACCGACGACGAGGGCGTCGAAGACGTCGGGATGCGATTTCAGTGCGCCCTCGACCTCCTCGGGAAAGATCTTCTCGCCCCCACTGTTGATCGACACCGAACCGCGACCGAGCATGGTTACCGTGCCATCTTCCTCCACCCGCGCGAAGTCACCGGGAATGGCGTAGCGGATCCCGTTGAATTCCTTGAAGGTGGCCTTCGTCTTCTCTTCGTCCTTGTAGTAGCCGAGCGGAATGTGTCCACTGCGCGCGAGGACCCCGATCACACCCGAACCCGGCTTCACCGGGTTGCCGTCGTCGTCGAGAACCGTGGTGGACGCGTCGATCTTCACCGTCGGGCCGCCGCCGTGGGATTCGCCCTTCGCGACCACCGCGAGGCCGCCGAAGCCAGTCTCGGACGAACCGATCGAATCGGTGATCATCCGGTTCGGTAGCAGCTCGAGATACTTCTCCCTGATGCTCGGCGAGAAGAGCGCCGCCGAACTCGCCATCACGTACAACGACGACAGATCGTACGGCTCACCGGTCTCCTTGTTGCCTTCCAATAGGGCGTCGAGCATCGGACGCGCCATGGCGTCACCGGTAATGAAGATGAGGTTGACCTTGTGTTTGTCGATGACCTGCCAGATCTCGTGACCGTCGAACTCCGGGTGCATGACGCACGTGCCGCCGCCGAACAGGCTGTGGAACACTGCCCACTGGCTGCCGCCGTGGATCATCGGCGGAATCGGAAAGCGGACCATGCTGGGGTTCTCGGCGCCGACCTTGGCGAGTTCCCACTCGTCCTGGACGTATTCGCCGGTGAGGAAGTTGATGCCGCCACCGAGCACTCGCCACACGTCTTCTTGGCGCCACATCACGCCCTTGGGCTTCCCCGTGGTGCCGCCGGTGTAGAGCATGTAGAGGTCGTCGTTACTGCGTTCACCGAAGTCTCGATCGGGTGAAGCCTGCGCCAGCGCAGACTCGTACTCGACTCCGTCGTAGTCGAGATCGGTGCCGTCCTCGACGACAATGGTGGTCTTCAGCTGGGGCGTCCGAGCTTGGACCGCGGCTACCTTGTCGGAGTATCGACGCTCGTGGATGAGCGCAACCATGTCCGAGTTGTCGAAGATGTATTGCAACTCGTTCTCGATGTAGCGGTAGTTGACGTTCACCATCACGGCGCGGATCTTGAAGACAGCCACCATGGCTTCGATCGCTTCGATGGTGTTACGGCAGTAGATGCCTACCTTGTCTCCGGGTTGAACGCCTTGTTCGCGCAGGTAATTGCCTAGGCGATTGGCCCGGTCCTCCAACTGCGCATATGTCACCTCTCGATCGCCGGACAGAAGCGCGACACGGTCGGGGACGAGGTCGATTGTGTGCTCTACGAGGTCTGCGATATTAAGGGCCACGTCAACAAAGTAGAACGTGTTACCGTTCCTGGCAAGACCCAATTTGAGAGCCAGCTCACACACCCTTCGGGAGATTTTCAGTGTCCTCCACGTCCTCCACCTCCTCCACAACAACCCAAGATTCCGACGCTTCGACGCAATCGCCGCACTGCCTCGTCGAGAAGCGCGGGCACGTTCTGATCGTCACGATGAACCGCCCCGAGGCGAAGAATGCGCTGTCCGGCGAAATGATGGCGATCATGAGGGACGCGTGGGATCAGGTCGACTCCGATCCGGACATCCGGGTCGCCATCCTCACCGGTGCGGGCGGAGCGTTCTGTGCGGGCGCCGACCTCAAGGCCATGACCACGCAACACCCCGGCGACTCCTTCTCCGGCGGTGGGTGGGACCTGTCGAAGATCGAGGCACTTCTCAAGGGCCGACGACTCACCAAGCCGCTCATCGCCGCCGTCGAAGGCCCCGCTATCGCGGGCGGCACCGAGATCCTCCAGGGCACCGACATTCGCGTAGCCGGCGAGAGCGCCAAATTCGGCGTTTCCGAAGCGAAGTGGGGGCTGTTCCCTCTCGGTGGATCCGCAGTGCGCCTGGTGCGGCAGATTCCGTACACGGTCGCGGCCGACATCCTGCTCACCGGGCGTCACATCAAGGCGGCCGAGGCCAAGGAGATCGGCCTCATCGGACACGTCGTCCCGGACGGGCAGGCGCTCGACGAGGCCCTCGAGATCGCCGACCTCATCGCCGCCAACGGCCCCATCGCGGTTCAAGCGATCCTGAAGACTATTCGCGACACCGAAGGTATGCACGAGGAAGAGGCATTCCGAATCGATGCCGCCCTGGGTACCGAGGTCTTCAAGAGCGCCGACGCGAAGGAAGGCCCACGCGCCTTTGCCGAAAAGCGCCGCCCCAAGTTCGAAGGGCGGTAGCTCTGGGGGATCGCGCACGGCTAGTCAGAGTTCGCCTCGCAGAATAGGCGTGGCCAATTCGGGCGAATCGACTACACGGACGTTCCGGTCCCGCTAGCGTGCGCGAGACACCCCCACACGAGGACGGCGATCGACTTGGATTCACCTCTGGCCACCGTTGGCCTGCCCGCGGCACTGGCGATCATCATGTTCGGACTCGGGCTGTCGTTGACGGTGGCCGATTTCGCCCGCGTCGCACGTCATCCCCGCGTCGTGACGATCGCGCTGGCGTGCCAGTTGCTGATACTGCCCGCAGTCGCGTTCGGGTTGGTGCTGCTGTTCGATCTGCCACCGCTGCTCGCGGTCGGCATGATGGTGCTCGCCGCCTCGCCCGGCGGGACCACGGCGAACCTGTTCAGCCATCTCTACCGGGGTGATGTCGCACTGAACATCACTCTCACCGCGGTGAACTCGGTGATCGCGGTGGTGACGCTTCCGATCGTCACGAACTTCGCGCTCGGCTACTTCGACCCGGACACCGGGACCTCGATGGGCATGCAGTTCACCAAGGTGCTGCAGGTTTTCGCGATCGTGCTCGTCCCCGTCGTGATCGGCATGCTGGTGCGCGCCAGACGCGTCGACTTTGCGAGGCGCATGGACCGTCCCGTGCGGATCGCGTCGGCAGGCGTCCTGGTGCTCGTCATCGTCGGCACCATCGCGGCCGAGAGCGAGAACGTCGGCAGCTACCTGGCCGACGTCGGAGCGATAACAACACTGTTCTGTCTCGCGAGTTTGACTGTGGGCTACTGGATTCCGAAGCTCCTCGGCGCCGACAAGCGCCAGTCCATCGCGTGCTCGATGGAGATCGGCATCCACAACAGCACCCTCGCGATCGCGATCGCGATCAGCGTCCTCGGCAGCGTCGACATCGCGATCCCCGGCGCCGTTTACGGCGTGGTGATGTTCCCGGCCGCCGCGATCTTCGGCTGGCTGATCAGCCGGGGCAGAGGGTCCGGGGCAGCGAGCACCCTCCCCATCCCCCACGAAGCCGAAAGGGCGGCCGAGAAACACTAGCGGGCGAATGTGCCTCTCAGCGCATTAGAGTCGATGAGAGGCATATTCGCCCCGATGGGGGTCACCGACAGAGGATCAGCCGAGAACCGCCGACGACAATTGGCGGACGTGGTCGGCGCTGTGGCAGGAGACGAGGAGCATGGTGACTCCGGCATCGGCCCAGCGCTTGACGTCGGCGCGAACCTCGTCGAGGTTGCCGATGATCATTGTCTCGGTGACCATCTCGTCCGGTACGACGGCGGCGGCTTCCTCCTTGCGGCCGGCACGGAACAGTCGGCCGATCTCCTCGACCTCCTCGCCATAACCCATGCGTGTGTAGACCTGCGCATGGAAGTTGAGTTCGGGGGCGCCCATCCCACCGACGTAGAGAGCGGTGATCGGTTTGAGCCCGGCGACGGCGGCGGCACGGTCTTCGGTGACGATCACCTGGCAGGTAGCGGCCACTTCGAAGTCCTCCCGGCTGCGACGTGCGCCGGCGCGTGCAAACCCCTCGTCGAGCCATTCGTTGTACATCGGCGCAAGGCGCGGCGAATAGTAGATGGCGAGCCAACCGTCGGCGATTTCGGCAGTGAGGGCCACATTCTTGGGGCCTTCTGCTCCGAGCCAGATCGGAATGTCGTCGCGTAGTGGGTGGGTGATCGGCTTCAACGGCTTGCCCAGACCGGTACTACCGGGTCCGGTGTAGGGCAGCGGGAAGTGCGGGCCGTCGTTGGTGACCGGTTCCTGACGGGCGAGCACCTTCCGGATGATCTCGACGTATTCACGCGTGCGTGCAAGGGGTTTCGTGAACGGCTGTCCGTACCACCCCTCGACCACCTGAGGGCCGGACACACCGAGTCCGAGGATCGCCCGGCCTCCGCTGAGATGGTCGAGCGTCAGAGCGTGCATGGCGGTACTGGTGGGCGTGCGCGCGGAGATCTGGACGACCGAGGTACCCAGCCTCACCCGTTCGGTGCTCGAACCCCACCAGGCGAGAGGGGTGAAGGCGTCCGAACCCCACGACTCGGCGGCGAACACGGCGTCGAACCCTCCCGCCTCCGCGGCGGCGATCAACTCCGGCGCGTTCGCCGGCGGCTGCGCTCCCCAGTACCCCAATTGCAACCCGAGCTTCATCAAAGGCCTCCGTATCGTCCGTCGTCACAAGTGGTGCTTGCCACAAACACTAGAACCTGTTCTACTCGAAGTTGTGAGCATGGGAAAGAGCGCCGTGACAGAAAAATTCTCGAACGAACCGTTGAGCGCCCCGCTGAAACTTCACTTCGACTACACGCGATCGACGGGTCCGACGATCGGAGCCTTCGTGACCGCGCTGCGTGACCGCAGGGTCATCGGTGCCCGAGGGTCGGACGGGCGCGTTTACGTACCGCCGCCCGAATTCGACGCGCGCACCGCGGAGCCCCTCACCGATTTCGTCGATGTCTCCGATGCCGGGACCGTGGTGAGCTGGACATGGATGCCGGAACCCATTGCCGGACAGCCACTCACCACTCCGTTCGCCTGGGCCCTGATCATGCTGGACGGCGCCGACACGTCGCTCCTGCACGCAGTGGACGTGGGCTCTCCCGCAAGGATGAGGACCGGAATGCGGGTGCGCGCGAGATGGGCCGAGGAACGTACCGGCAGTATCCACGACATCGTGTGCTTCGAGCCGGGCGAATCGACAGACGGACAACCTGCCCCGGTCGACGCCGAACCGGTCACGATGATCACGACTCCGGTCGACCTCGACTTCATGCATTCGGCGTCCGCGGAGGAGAGCTTCTACCTCCGAGGGCTGAAGGAGGGAAAGCTGATCGGAGGCCGCACCGGGCCGGGCGGGAAGGTGTACATCCCGCCGCGCGGCGCCAACCCCACCGATGGCATCCCGACCAAGGAACAGGTGGAACTGCCCGACCGGGGCATCGTCACCACATTCTGCATCGTCAATGTCCCCTTCCTCGGGCAACGGATCAAGCCCCCGTATGTCGCGGCCTACGTGCTGCTCGACGGCGCGGACATCGCGTTCTTGCACCTGATCCTCGAGTGCGACGCCGCCGACGTTCGGATGGGCATGCGGGTGGAAGCCAAGTGGAAACCCCGCGAGGAGTGGGGCTACACCCTCGAGAACATCGAGTACTTCAGGCCGACGGGTGAGCCCGACGCCGACTACGAAACCTTCAAACACCACCTGTAGGGGCGCGACACAATGTCAGATATCGCAGTCGTCGGATTCACGCATGCACCGCACGTGCGCGAGACCACCGGCACCACCAACGGCGTCGAGATGCTGGTCCCTTGTTTCCAAGAGCTCTACGAGGAGCTTGGAATCACGAAGTCCGACATCGGGTTCTGGTGCTCGGGTTCGTCGGACTACCTGGCCGGCAGAGCATTCTCCTTCATCTCCGCGGTCGATTCCATCGGCGCGGTGCCGCCGATCAACGAGTCACACGTCGAGATGGACGCCGCTTGGGCCCTGTACGAGGCCTGGGTCAAGATCATGACCGGAGAGGTCGACACCGCGCTCGTCTACGGGTTCGGCAAGTCCTCCGCGGGCAACCTTCGCAAGACACTGTCGATGCAACTCGACCCTTATCTGGTGACACCGCTAGGACTCGACTCGGTGTCCATCGCCGGACTTCAGGCTCGGCTCGGACTCGACTCGGGCAAGTGGACGGCCGAAGAAATGGCCGCGGTAGCCGTACGCAGCAGGGCGGCGGCAGAAACGAATCCGAACACGCAACTGTCGGGACGCGTAGACGTAGAGACCTTGCTCGACACCCCATTCATTGCCGACCCCCTTCGCGCGCACGACTGCGCACCGATCACCGATGGGGCAGCAGCGATCGTCCTCGCATCGGGGGACCGTGCCCGCCAACTCTGCGAGCGCCCGGCGTGGATCACCGGGATCGATCATCGGATCGACTCCCCCAATTTCGGGGCCCGCGACCTGACGGTCTCACCGTCGACGACTGCCGCCGCGCGCGGCGCGACCGGAGGCGACCTCGGCGGCTTGGACGTCGCCGAACTTCACGGACCATTCACCCATCAGGAGCTGATCTTGCGCGAGGCCATCGGGCTCACCGATGCGACGATTGTCAATCCGTCCGGCGGCCCCCTGAGCGGGAACCCGATGTTCGCCGCCGGACTCGAACGCATAGGTTACGCGGCCAAAGCCATCATGGACGGCGACGCCGAGCGAACATTGGCGCACGCTACCAGTGGCGCTGTGCTGCAACAGAATTTGGTCGCAGTCATGGAGGGGCGGAACTGATGTCCGACAACACAACTTCTGGTCCGGCCCGAACAGGGCAATTGGCCGCGGTGCTCGGCACCGGTCAGACTCGCTATGTCGCGAAGCGCCACGATGTGTCCATGTCGGGCCTGGTTCGTGAGGCGATCGACCGCGCAATGGAGGATGCGCGGGTGGGCTGGGACGATATCGACGCCGTAGTAATCGGCAAAGCTCCCGACCTGTTCGAGGGTTCGATGATGCCCGAACTCGCGATGTCCGATGCCCTGGGCGCGAACGGCAAACCACTCCTGCGCGTCCATACGGCGGGTTCGGTGGGCGGGTCGACAGCGGTCGTCGCGTCGAGCCTCGTCAAGGCCGGCGTTCACAAGCGTGTGCTGACAGCTGCCTGGGAGAAACAGTCCGAGTCGAATGCGATGTGGGCGCTGTCGATTCCCATCCCGTTCAACATGCCCGTGGGCGCCGGCGCGGGTGGCTACTTCGCGCCGCATGTCCGCTCGTACATTCGACGCTCCGGCGCACCCGAGCACATCGGCGCAATGGTGGCGGTGAAGGACCGGCTCAACGGCAGTCTCAACCCCTACGCCCACCTGCAGCAACCCGACATCACCTTCGAATCCGTACAGGCCTCGCAGATGTTGTGGGATCCCATCCGCTACGACGAGACCTGCCCGTCATCCGACGGCGCCTGCGCGATGGTGATCGGCAACGAGGAAGCCGCGTCCGAGGTGACGGCGCAGGGGCGGGAGGTCGCGTGGATCCACGCCACTTCGATGCGCACCGAGCCCACCACGTACGCGGGACGAGACCAGGTAAATCCCCAGGCAGGCCGTCAGGCCGCGGCCGCGCTGTGGAAGGCCGCAGGCATCACGGATCCGCTCGACGAAATCGACGCCGCCGAAATCTACGTCCCCTTCTCCTGGTTCGAGCCGATGTGGCTCGAGAACCTCGGCTTCGTTCCTGAGGGCGAGGGATGGAAGTTGACCGAGGCCGGGGAAACGGCGATCGGCGGCAGGCTTCCGGTCAACCCGTCCGGTGGTGTCCTGTCGTCCAACCCAATCGGCGCGTCCGGCATGATCCGTTTCGCCGAAGCGGCGATGCAGGTGATGCACCGCGCCGGGGATCATCAGGTACAGAACGCGCGCAAAGCCTTCGGCCACGCCTACGGCGGAGGCTCACAGTACTTCTCGATGTGGGTGGTCGGCTCCGACCGACCGAACAACTAGCAGGGGGTACCAACGTGAAGTTCACCGTCGGCGTCGCAATGAACCCGCTCGATCAGTTGCCTGCTCTTGTGAAAACGGCTGAGGAGTGTGGGTTTTCATCCATCGCACTGCCAGACTCCCTGTTCTTCATGGAGAAGCAGAGCGCCGACTACCCGTACACCTCGGACGGGTCACGGATGTGGAACGAGGAAACTCCGTGGGTTGATCCACTGATCGCAGCTGCGGCGCTGGGTGCGGTGACGTCGAGGATCGAGTTCTACACGCAGGTACTGAAGCTCGGTTCGCGCAATCCGGTGCTCTTGGCGCGCCAGGTCGGCTCGGTCGCCAACCTCATCGGCAATCGATTCGGCTTTGGCGTGGGGATCGGCTGGGCACCTGAGGAATTCGAGTGGTGCGGAGTACCGTACAAGAATCGGGGGCCCCGCGTCGACGAGATGATCGAAGTCATCAAACTGATCCTCGGCGGCGGGATGGTCGAGTATCACGGCAAGTTCTTCGACTTCGACCGACTGCAGATGAGCCCGGCGCCGACCAGGCCGGTACCGTTCTACGTCGGCGGTCACACCGACGTAGCACTGCGCCGGGCGGCCCGTGTCGGCGACGGGTGGACGTCCGCGATGATCAAGTACGACGATCTCGTGCAGGTCATCGCCCGACTGCGAGAACTTCGCGAACAATACGGCAGGGCCGGAGAACCCTTCGAGATCCAGGCGGTCTGCATCGACCGTTTCGGCAAAGACGGCTACGCGCAGCTCGCTGACGCGGGCGTGACCGACACCATCGTCGTCCCCTGGATCTTTGACGGTATCGGTTTCGAGGGGCCTCTCGAGGCAAAGCAGGAGTCGCTGCACAGGTTCGCCGAGAAGTACATCGAATAGGGGTGCGAAGATGACGAGAGCCGACCATCCGGCCCGCCTCGCAGGGCAGGCTTCCCGAGAGGCGGCCAGTGCCAAGCGCAAGGAGGAGTGGCTGGCCCTGTTCGCCGAGGACGCGTGTGTGGAAGATCCCGTCGGACCCTCCGGGTTCGATCCGGAAGGCAAGGGACACCGCGGAATCGAGGCGATCTCCCGGTTCTACGATATGACGATCGGGAACACGGAATCGCTCGAGTTCCTCATCGACGATTCTCTGGTGTGTGGAAACGAGAACGTGAACATCGGGACCGTTCGATCGACGGTCGCGGGAGCGCAGATCGACGCCGAGGGCGTGTTCATCTACCGGGTGAACGACGCCGGCAAGATCACCTCCCTACGCGCATTCTGGGAGGTCGATCGGGCGATGAAGACACTACGTCAAGTCTGAAGGCAGTCGGTTTCGACAGGACACGTACTGCGGCCCCGATCCTGTACAGGATCGGGGCCGCAGTACGATCGTGGTGTCAGTGAGCGACCGGGCAGCCACCCGAACCGGTCTGGTAGTCGACCTGAAACTCTTTGATTCCGTTGAGCCATCCCGAGCGCAGGCGCCGCGGATCGCCCAGCCTGCTGATGTCGGGCAGATGATCTGCAATCGCATTGAAGATCAGATCGATCTCGAGTCGCGCGAGGTTCGCACCCAAGCAGTAGTGCGCACCCGTGCCACCGAAGCCGACATGCGGGTTATCCTTCCGCATGATGTCGAACTTCTCGGGGTGATCGAAGGCGTCCTCGTCGAAATTGGCCGAGCCGTACAGCATCACGACTCGCTGCCCCTTCTTGATCTGCACTCCCCCGAGCTCGGTGTCTTCGAGCGCGGTCCTCTGGAACGACGTGACCGGGGTGGCCCACCGCACGATCTCGTCGGCGGCTGTGGCTGGACGCTCCTTCTTGTACAGCTCCCACTGGTCGGGGTTGTCGAGGAAGGCGATCATGCCGTGCGTGATGGCATTGCGCGTGGTCTCGTTGCCGGCCACCGCGAGGAGGATGACGAAGAACCCGAACTCCTCCGGCGCGAGTTCGTCGCCATCGATGTCCGCTTCGATGAGCGTCGTCACGATGTCGTTCGCCGGGCATTTCTTGCGCTCGTCGGCCATCTGATAGGCATAGCCGAGAATCTCCATCGAGGCTGCCTCTGGATCGATATCCAATTCGGGATCGTCATACCCCGTCATCTGATTCGACCAGTCGAAGAGCTTGAGGCGGTCCTCCTGCGGCACGCCCAACAGTTCCGCAATCGCCTGCAGCGGAAGCTCACACGCCACCTGCGTGACGAAGTCGCCGGCTCCCGCCTCTGCGGCAGCTTTCACGATCTTCTCCGCGCGCTCGGTCAGTTCTTCGCGCAGGCTGTTGATCGCTCGGGGGGTGAACCCGCGGGAGACGAGCTTGCGGAGCTTGGTGTGCTCCGGAGCGTCCTTGTTGATGAGGATGGCACGCTGCATCTCGATGTTCTCGCGGGGAATGTCGTCAGCGAAGCGGACGATCGCGGTGTTCTCGTGCGTCGAGAAGACGTCGCTGCGCCGTGACACCTCCTTGACATCCTCGAGTTTGCTCACGACCCAATAGCCGTCGTCGTGGAATCCGCCGACTTCCGGCGGTTGCGGGTTCCACCAGATCGGCGCCGTCTTTCGCAGCTCGGCGAACTCCTCGTACGGGATTCGCTCTGCGTAGATGTCCGGATCGGTGATGTCGAAACCCTCTGGAAGATGGGGCTGCGCCACTGCTGTCTCCTGCCCTGAAGCGATACGCACTCTGTAATATGGAACACGTTCTACTAGCATTGAATCACAAGCCAGGCGACTAGCAAAGGGAACAACATTCATACCTTGCAAGCTCGACTGAACCTGTTCTAATTTCTGAGAACAAGGAAAGGAGCCCTGCCCGTGGGCACACCAGTAATCGTCGAGGCGGTACGAACCCCGATCGGAAAGCGCGGCGGATGGCTGTCCGGGTTGCACGCCGCCGAGATCCTCGGCGCAGCCCAGCGCGGAATTCTCGACCGCTCCGGGATAGACCCCGCGGCAGTGGAGCAGGTGATCGGCGGTTGCGTCACCCAGGCCGGCGCACAGTCGAACAACATCACCCGCACAGCGTGGCTGCACGCGGGACTGCCCTGGCAGGTCGGCGCCACCACAATCGACTGCCAGTGCGGTTCAGCCCAACAGGCCAACCACCTGATCGCCGGCCTGATCGCCACGGACGCCATCGACATCGGAATCGCGTGCGGGATCGAAGCGATGAGCCAGGTGCCGCTGGGCGCGAACGTCGGTGAGAACGCCGGACCCCGCCGACCGGCCGACTGGGACATCGACCTTCCCAATCAGTTCGAAGCCGCCGAACGCATAGCTCGCCGCCGCGGGATCACCCGGGCGGATGTCGAGACCTTCGGGGTGCGGTCGCAGGCGCGCGCCAAGCAGGCGTGGGACGAGGGGCGATTCGACCGCGAGGTACTGAGGGTGACCGCACCGGTCGTGGACAAGGATGGCAACCTCACCGGCGAGACGCGGATCGTCGATCGAGACCAGGGCCTGCGCGACACCACCGCGGAGTCGCTGGCGAAGCTGAAACCGGTTCTCGACGGCGGCATCCACACCGCGGGAACATCCTCACAGATTTCCGACGGGGCAGCCGCGGTCATGCTGATGGACGAGGACAAAGCGCGGGCGCTCGGACTGACACCGAGAGCACGGATCGTCTCCCAGGCACTCGTCGGATCGGAACCGGAGTTCCACCTCGATGGGCCCGTCCAGGCCACGACGCGAGTTCTCGAGCGCAGCGGAATGAAGATCGGCGACCTCGATCTGTTCGAGGTCAACGAAGCATTCGCCTCGGTGCCGTTGTCTTGGGCGTCGGTGCACGAACCGGACATGAACAAGGTCAACGTCAATGGCGGCGCGCTCGCACTGGGACATCCCGTGGGTAGCACCGGGTCTCGGCTCATCACCACTGCGCTGCACGAACTCGAGCGCACCGACGGGTCGACGGCGCTGATCACGATGTGCGCGGGCGGAGCGCTTGCAACCGGCACCATCATCGAGAGGGTCTAGGCTGTCGACCGTGGAATCCCAGACTCGCGCGCCCCGTCAACCGTTCGCCCCGATCCTGAAGTGGTCGCTCGCACTCATGAAGTGGATGGCGACGGGCAAGGTCCTCATGAAATGGAGCTCGAAGATCAACGTCGCGCTGTACCTGCGAACCGGCGGGCGGCTGGGTAGCAAATTTCGGTTCGGCAGCGCCTTCCCCCGCGGAATCCCCGTCACTCTCCTCACCACGACCGGCCGCAAGAGCGGTGAGCCGCGGCTCAGTCCCCTGCTGTTCCTCGAGGACGACGACCGCATCGTCCTCGTCGCCTCACAGGGTGGCGCTCCGAAACACCCGATGTGGTATCTCAACCTCCGTGCGAACCCTGAGGTAACGGTCCAGGTGCGGTCGCGGATTCGTCCGATGACCGCACGGGTCGCCACACCCGATGAACGGGCTCGGCTGTGGCCGCGACTGGTCGACATGTACCCCGAATTCGACAGCTACCAGTCCTGGACAGACCGCACCATTCCCGTCGTCATCTGCGATCCCCGATAGCGATGTACGTACCGCCGAGTAAGGGTGCCGCGGCGGGAAAACATCTTGCAGTATGGACCCACACGCAACTTGCATCATGGCCGAGCGCGGGGAACTGCAGAACGCGAGGAATTGCAGAATGAGTACCGAAGTTCAAGATCGAGTCCACGATCGTCGAGAGCTCACCGCGGCGTTGCTGCGCGCATTCGAACGGCGCCACGAGATTCTCGATGCCGTAGTCGAGAGCGAGGACCACGGTGAAGCACTGACGGCTGTGGCCGGCCTGCTCGACACATCCGAGGCGTATGCGGAAGCCGTCCTCAACCTGACATTTCGCCGCCTGACCAAAGTCGAACGGCGGCGTACCCAAAACGAACTCGAAGACCTCGACTCCACGCTGGAGTGGACGGCGGCGGACCGCCCGGCAAGTACTGGCCAGCAGGTCCGGCTACGTCCGTTCACACAAAGCGAGGCTGACGCTGCGCTGTTCCGACGCCGCTGCGCCGAGCAGGTCGACGACGCGGGCGTCCGGTGGTCCGAGGATCGCATCGAGAAGGAACGTACCGAGGGGGTGAGCCGTATCGGTGACGAGTCCGCAGCGTGGTTCGTCTGTGAGGACACTGCTGAGAACCGGGCCGTGGGGCTGATCTTCGGGGAACTGTCCGGACACGAGGTGGACGTCGCCATCTGGATCGACCCCGGCTCCCGGAAGAAGGGTTACGGCACCGCCGCCGTGAAACACAGCCGTCGCGAGTTCGCGGCAGAGTTCCCGGGAACGACCCTCGTCGTCCGCGCGCCCGCCTGACTCCCAGACATCCCGGTGCGACGGGTGGCGGAACGGAGACCACGTAGCTGTGAGTACTGAACACCTCAACCGCCGCATCCTCGAACTCATAGACGCCACACCGGGCTTCATGCCCGAGGATGAGGGCACCGCCCTCCACGAGGCAGCCATGCGGTATCTGGGACACGGCGATACTGGCGTCGAAATCGGCACCTACTGTGGCCGGTCCACGATCTACCTGGCGGCCGCGGCCAAAGCGAGGGACGCCCGAATCGTCACGATCGATCACCACCACGGCTCCGAGGAACACCAGCCAGGCTGGGAGTACCACGAACCGGCATTCGTCGACCCGCACACGGGGCTGCTCGACACCGTCGGACGGTTCCGGCACACGATGGCGGATTCGAGGCTCGAGGAGTACGTGATAGCGATCCTGGGCAGATCGTCGGCGGTTTCGGAGTTCTGGCGCACCCCCGTCAGCTTCGTGTTCATCGACGGTGGTCACACGTCGGAGGCGGCATCTACAGATCTCGAGGGGTGGGCACCGTGGGTCGAGGTCGGGGGCGCTCTTCTGATCCACGACGTGTTCCCGAACCCGGCGGACGGTGGACGGCCCCCGTTCGAGATCTACGAAAGAGCCCTGGCAACAGAGCAGTTCAAGGAAGTCTCGGCTACCGGATCGTTGCGGGTCCTCGAACGGGTGAGCGGTCAGACGGGCGAACCACTGACCTGACAGTGGTCACCGCAGCGGTCGAACCCGATCGGCAGTCCGACCGGCAACTCAGCGTCCCGGAAGATTCCGTGCCCGGGCGTGGTGCGCGACAGCGCATCCGCAGCGAGGATCATCGCGCCGCCCGTCCAGGTGGTCTGCTCCACCGGCCATCGCTTGCCGTCGCTGTAGACGAGTCCGGTCCAATACGAGCCGTCCGGGTCGCGCAGGTGCTGCATCGCGGCGAACTGCTCGAGCGCACGCTCGTCTTCTCCGATTGCGTCGAGCGCCAACACCAGCTCACACGTCTCGGCACCCGTCACCCAGGGACGGTGATTCACGCAGCGGATACCCAGCCCCTCCACGACGAATTCGTCCCACCGCGACACGATGCGGGCGACTGCAGCTCCACCGCGGACCGCTCCCCCGAGAATCGGGTAGTACCAGTCCATCGAGTATTCATCCTTGATGGAAAATGACCCCGGGTGGTGCCTGATCGCATGGCCGAGGGTGTATTTCGCGAATTCCCATTCGGGCTGCGGATCATCGACCAAACGGGCCAACAGGAGTCCGCAGTGCAGGCTGTGGTGGATGCTCGAGTTCCCCGTCAGCAGGGCCTCTTGACAGTCCTGGCCGTTCTCCCCCCGGGCCCAGTAGATCTCGCCGCCCGATGAGCGCATGTCGACGACGAAGTCGAGGCCCGCTCGCACCGACGGCCACATCCTGTCAACGAAATCTTGATCGCCCGTGATGAGGTAGTGGTGCCACACCCCGACCGCCAGGTAAGCGCAGAAGTTGCTGTCGGAATCGTGATTCTCCACTACCGAATCGCGGAACATCATCGGCCACGACCCATCCGAACGCTGCGTCCGGCGCGACCAGTCGTACGCGCCTTCCGCTTCATCGATCAGTCCTGCAACTGCCAGGGCCATGGCTGATTCCACGTGATCCCACGGATCCGTGTGCCCGCCAGGAAACCACGGTAGTGCGCCGGACGGTTCTTGAACAGTTGCGATGGATTTTGCGGTCTGCCTGATCTGGCTCCCGGACACCACATTCGGTACCGACGGAACCAGCGGCGGCGTCACCGCGTCGCCCTCACCACGCTCGATTCCCTCGGCTTCTCGAGATAGAACACCACGCTCTTGCCGAGCACCGGATTGAGGATCTTCTCTGCGGTACGCGTGATCCAGGGGGCTTTCATCATGTCCCACACCAGTATCTGGTGATAGACCTTCGTAAGGGGGTTGTCGTCGTTGTCCACCCCGACCGCGCACTTGAGCCACCAGTACGGAGAGTGCAGGGCATGGGCGTGGTCGCTACCCGTGACCTTCAGCCCGGCGGCTTCCAACTTCTCCGCCAACTCATCGGCACGGTAGATCCTGACGTGCCCACCCTCCACTTCGTGATACGCATCCGACAGTGCCCAGCAGATCTTTTCCGGCAACCAGCGCGGAACCGTCACCGCGGCAACACCACCCGGCTTCAAGATCCGCGTCAACTCGAAGATGGCTCGGCCGTCACGCGAAACATGTTCGAGGACCTCGGAGATCAATACGACATCGAACGTCTCATCCGCATACGGCAGGTTCAGCGCATCACCGACCTCGATGCGGGCGCAGGCTCCCGCAGGAACTTCTCCGGCTTCGGCCATCGCGACGAACATCTTCTCGACGTCAGCCAACTCATCGGCGTTCTGATCGAAGGCGATGACATCGGCACCACGTCGATACATTTCGAACGAGTGCCGGCCTGCGCCCGCTCCGATGTCGATCACCTTGTTGCCCGGCACCACACCCAGTCGTTCGAAGTCCACGGTCAGCACGATCGATCTCCTTCACGAGCCTGCGCAATCGCGCCGACATATGCCTGCGCTGTCTTTGCCGCCACCGCTGCCCAGCTGTAGCGCTCGAGCACTCGCCGACGGCCGCCGACCCCGAGTTCGGATCTACGTTGCGGGTCGTCGAGCAATGCACCCAGCACATCCGCGAGTTCTTGGGGGTCGCCCGGACGGACCAGGATACCGGCCTCGCCGTTCGTGCCCACGACCTCAGGAATTGCCCCCGCACGGCTGGCGACCAACGGGGTGCCGCACGCCATCGCCTCGACGGCGGGGAGCGAGAAGCCCTCGTACAGCGAGGGGACGCAAGCGATATCCGCCGATCCCAGCAAGGCAGCCAGTTCCGTGTCGTCGATGCTCGACACAGTGCGGACAAAGTTGCCGATGGCCAACTCTTCGATCAGCTTCGCGGTCGGCCCCTCTGGCGCGAGCTTGGCGACCAGTACCAGTTCCACGGCGCGTTCGGTGTGCATCTTCGCGATCGCTTCGAGGAGCGTCGAAACCCCCTTGAGCGGCATATCGGCACTGGCTACGCAAACCACCCGGCCGGGTACGCGCTGCGCGGTCGGTGGACGGAAAACCTCGGTGTCCACCCCCAGCGGGATGGTTCGCAGGTTCTCGGGGGGAATGTCGAAGGCGGCGCTGATATCGCCAGCGGACGATTGCGAGACCGTCAGCAGTGTCGGGAGGGCTCGCGCCACGCGCTTCTGCATGCGCAGGAAGCCGTACCACCGCCGCACCGCGGCCTTGCGCCACCATTTCGCCGACGCGAGGTCCAGTTCTCGGTCGCGGGTGATGGGGTGGTGGATCGTGGCCACCACTGGCAGACCGAATTCTCGAATTTTCAAGAGTCCGGAACCCAGGCATTGGTTGTCGTGCACCACGTCGAACTCGTCCGCGCGTTCTCTCAACAGTCGTGCGGCGCGCAGGCTGAAAGTGCGAGGCTCGGGAAAGCCCGCCGTCCACATAGTCACGACCTCGAGCACATCGACGGCGTCACGAAACTCGCGCAGGTGCGGCGTTCTGAACGGATCGGGTTCGCGGTAGAGATCGAGGCTGGGAACCTTCGTCAGCGTCACTCCGGGGTCGAGCTCAGGGTACGGCTGGCCCGAGAACACCTCGACCTGATGGCCGAGTTCTACCAACTCACGGCTGAGATGACGGATATACACACCCTGCCCACCGCAGTGGGGCTTGCTTCGATACGACAGGAGTGCAATGCGCACGTAGGTCGGCCTCTCCTCGAGCAGCGGGCAAACGATGCCAGAACATCTTCACACTCGCGAGTGCCCGTAGCCAATCCAAACGCACTCGGTTACCCCGCCGCGGTGGACTCGCGTAATCCGTCCAGTTTCTCGGCGAGGCGTCCGAGGTAGGCCAGGACGTCCTGCTCGCTACGATCCGGCAACCCGTAGACAACCTCGGTGACACCGAGGTCTCTCCACCGCATCAGCTTGTCCACGTCGGGTCTGCCGTCGAGCACCAGGATCCGCGGAGCACCCTCCCTGCCCGCCTCGCGCCACATGCGTTGCAATGCCTCGATACGGTCGTCGATCTTCGGCTCGAGTGGGGTGCTCATCCAACCATCGGCAGACTTGGCGATCCACCTGAAGTTCTTCTCGGTCCCCGCGGCCCCGACGATGACCGGGGGCACACGCATCGGCTTGGGCCATGCCCAGCTCGGACCGAAACTCACGAACTCACCCTCATAAAACGCCTCGTCCTGGGTCCACAAGGCGCGCATCGCTTCGAGGTACTCGCGCAGCATCGTCCTGCGCCGACTCGGCGGGACGTTGTGGTCGGAAAGCTCGTCCAGGTTCCACCCGTACCCCACCCCGAGAATCACACGGCCGCCACTGAGGTGGTCGAGCGAGGCAATGGTCTTGGCCAGCGCGATGGGGTCGTGTTCCACGGGCAAGGCCACCGAAGTCCCCAGTTCGATCCGCTCGGTGACCGCCGACGCCGACGCCAGCGCCACCCACGGGTCGAGAGTGCGCATGTATCGGTCGTCCGGCAACGACGCGTCACCAGTTCGAGGATGCGGCGCAACGCGCGCCACCGGAATATGCGTGTGCTCGGGGACATAGAAGGAGTCGAATCCGTGTGCCTCCGCACCCCGCGAAGCAGAGGCAGGTCCGATCCCGCGGTCACTCGTGAAAAGCGAGACACCGAACTTCACGAATTCTCCTCGGCCCCGAGCCCGTTTCCTCTTTGCAGGCTAATAACTAGACGCTTGCCGCATCAATGAATACACATAACTATTCACGCACCTTTCGGGCGCCCCGGGTTACAGATAGGTGACGACGTCCCTCTGCTACGAACGACGTGATCATGCGCCATAGACCGGAACGGGCTCCTCTGCCTTGCCGAGTAGATCGGCGACGACGGGTCCGATCTCCCTCGGATCCCATCGCGCGCCCTTGTCTTGGCTGGGACCGTGCCGCCACCCCTCGGCGACGGTGATCTTCCCGCCCTCGACCTCGAACACACGTCCGCTGACGTCCTTCGATTCGGCACTGCCCAACCAGACGACGAGGGGGGAGATGTTCTCCGGCGCCATGGCGTCGAAACCCTCCTCGGGTGCGGCCATCGCCTCGGCCATCGCGCCACCCGCACTGACCGTCATCCGGGTACGCGCCGCGGGCGCGATCGCGTTGACCGTCACGCCGTAGTTCCTCAGTTCCGCCGCGGCCTGAATCGTCATCTCCGCAATGCCGGCCTTCGCGGCCGCATAGTTACCTTGCCCTATCGAACCTTGAAGCCCTGCACCGGAACTCGTGTTGATGATACGAGCGTCGACAACGTTTCCGGCCTTCGCCTCACTACGCCAGTACGCGGCGGCGTGACGCAAGGTCGCGAAGTGCCCCTTCAGATGCACCCGCACGACAGCGTCCCACTCCTGCTCACTCATCCCGACAAGCATGCGGTCGCGAAGGAACCCGGCGTTGTTGACCAGCACGTCGAGACGGCCGTAGTTGTCCAGGGCCGTCTGTACGAGGTTCGCGGCACCAGCCCAGTCCGCGACGTCGTCACCATTGACGACGGCCTCGCCACCGGTGGACACGATCTCGGCGACCACCTGCTCTGCGGGGCTTTCCCCGGTAGCCGAGCCGTCGAGACCAGCCCCGATATCGTTGACCACTACCTTTGCACCTTCGGCGGCGAACGCCAGGGCATGTGCCCTTCCGATACCGCGCCCGGCTCCCGTCACGATCACGACGCGGCCGTCGACCAATCCACTCATTTGCTCTCCTCGGTTGTTGCCGCCGCCAAGAATGCGGGGAGTTCGCCGCCACCATGGACGGTCAGAGTCGATCCGCTGACATATGCAGCCAACGGTGAAGCCAGGAACACCGCGCAGTTGCCGACATCCTCGGGGCAGGCCATGCGCCCCAACGGGATTGTCTCCCCCACCGCCGCGATGCCGTTCTCGTCCCCGTAGTGGATGTGCGCCAACTCGGTACGAACCGGGCCGACCACCACCGAGTTCACACGCACCTTCGGCGCCCACTCGATCGCAAGGCTGCCGGTGAGGCTGTCGATGCCGGCCTTCGCGGCACCGTATGCCGCAGTGCCGGGTGAGGGGCGCGAACCGCTGACGCTCGAGATGTTGACGATTGCACCACCCGAGTCCTGTTTCTGCATAACCGCATTCGCGATCTGCGAGACCAGGAGTGGTGCAAGGAGGTTCAGCTCGATGATCTTGGAATGGAAATTTGGGCTTGCCTCGGCCGCCAGCGCATACGGCGATCCGCCGGCATTGTTGACGAGGATGTCCAGCCGACCGTGCTGTTCCACGATCCGGTCCACGAGACCGTGGACCTGCGCGGGATCGCGGATATCGCACGGGAAGAATTCGACCGAGCGTCCCGCCGCCTCCACGGTCGACTCCGCCGGGCGCCTGGCGCAGGTCACCACCGTCGCGCCAGATAACAGAAAGGCGCGGCTGATACCCGCACCGACCCCGCGAACACCACCGGTCACGAGCACGACCGCGCCGTCTAGCCCTGAAGTCACCAATACCTCCGCTGTCGCGTGTCCCCGCCGACCCAGCTCAGCGCACTCCGGGCCGCACGTGTGCTAACTTACCAAGCAATCGCTTGGTTTGGTAGCTGACGTTAGGAATATGCCATGGGCATTACCTCCACCACCGACGGAACCGGCATCGCCACGGTCACCGTCGACTACCCGCCTGTGAACGCCATCCCGTCGAAGGGTTGGTTCGAGTTGGCCGAGGCCGTACTCGACGCCGGTCGGAACCCGGACACCCACGTGGTGATCCTGCGAGCGGAGGGACGTGGGTTCAACGCCGGGGTCGACATCAAGGAAATGCAGGCCACGGAGGGTTACGGTGCCTTGGTCGACGCCAACCGCGGTTGCGCCGCCGCATTCGCCGCGGTCTACGACTGCGCCGTACCCGTGGTGGTCGCGGTCAACGGCTTTTGTGTGGGCGGCGGCATCGGCTTGGTCGGGAACGCCGACGTGATCGTCGCGTCAGACGACGCCGTCTTCGGGCTTCCCGAGGTCGATCGCGGAGCCCTCGGTGCCGCGACCCACCTTGCTCGACTCGTTCCGCAACACTTGATGCGCACGCTGTACTACACCGCCCAAAACGTCACCGCGCAGCAACTTCAGCACTTCGGTTCGGTCTACGACGTCGTCCCACGAGAGAAGCTGGATGACGCAGCCCGAGATATCGCCGCCAAGATCGCCGCCAAGGACACCCGTGTGATCCGGTGCGCCAAGGAAGCCATCAACGGGATCGATCCCGTCGACGTGAAGAGCAGTTACCGCCTCGAGCAGGGCTACACCTTCGAGCTCAATCTGATCGGTGTCTCCGACGAGCACCGCGACGAATTCGTCGAGACCGGAAAGCCCCGCTCCAACTCGAACGCCCGGGAAGGCTGAACCATGACCGGCAAACGTGACAAGAGAATGTCGCTCGACGACGTCGTGGGCGAACTCCGCACCGGAATGACGATCGGCATCGGCGGTTGGGGTTCCCGCCGCAAACCGATGGCGCTGGTTCGCGCGCTGCTGCGCTCAGACGTCACCGATCTCACCGTCGTCACCTACGGTGGACCCGACCTGGGCCTGCTGTGCTCGGCCGGCAAGGTCAAGAAGGCCTACTACGGCTTCGTCTCGCTCGACTCGCCGCCGTTCTACGATCCGTGGTTCGCCAAGGCCCGCACCAAAGGCGAGATCGAGGTCCGTGAGATGGACGAGGGCATGGTCAAGTGCGGCCTCGAGGCGGCTGCCGCCCGGCTACCGTTCCTGCCGATCCGCGCCGGACTCGGCTCGGACGTTCGAAACTTCTGGGGTGACGAATTACGCACCGTCACGTCCCCATACCCCGATGCGTCCGGCAAGACTGAGACGCTGATCGCGATGCCGGCACTGAAACTCGATGCGGCACTGGTGCACCTGAATCTCGGGGACAAGCACGGCAACGCTGCCTACACCGGCGTAGATCCCTACTTCGACGACCTCTTCTGCGGCGCCGCGGACAGGCGGTTCGTTTCGGTCGAGCGGGTGGTCGAGACGGAGGAACTGGTGAAATCCGTTCCGCTGCAAAATCTCATTCTCAACAGGATGATGGTCGACGGCGTCGTCGAAGCACCGAACGGCGCACACTTCACCCTCGCCGGCGACGACTACGGCCGCGACGAGAAGTTTCAGCGGCACTACGCCGAATCGGCGAAGGACCCCCAGTCGTGGGAGAAGTTCGCCGACACCTTCCTGTCCGGCAGCGAAGACGACTATCAGTCGGCCGTGAAGAAGTTCGCAGAGGAGAACCAGGCATGAGCCAGACGATCGCTGGAGTGACGCGGGCAGAGTACTGCGCGATCGCGTGCGCCGAAATCTTCTCCGGGGCGGGTGAGATCATGGCCAGCCCGATGGCGACCCTACCCTTGATCGGGGCCAGGCTGGCCAGGCTCACGACCGAGCCCGACCTACTGATCACCGACGGTGAGGCGTTGATTCTCGCGGACACCCCCGAGCTGGGCACGAAGGCAGCCATCGAGGGGTGGATGCCCTTCCGCAAGGTATTCGACGTGGTCGCGTCCGGTCGGCGACATGTGGTGATGGGAGCCAACCAAATCGACCGTCACGGCAACCAGAATCTCTCCGCCTTCGGCCCCCTGCAAAAGCCGACCCGTCAAATGTTCGGCGTCCGGGGGGCGCCCGGAAATACCATCAACCACGCCACCAGTTATTGGGTGGGCAAGCACTCTTCACGGGTGTTCTGCGACAGCGTCGACATCGTCTCCGGTGTCGGCTATGACCACGTCGACCCCGAGAATCCCGCATACCGGTTCCACCACATCCATCATGTCGTGAGCAACCTCGGGGTCTTCGACTTCGGCGGACCCGGACACACCTTCCGCGCCCTGAGCCTGCACCCCGGCGTCACCCCGGAGCAGGTCGCCGACAACACCTCGTTCGAAGTGGCCGGATTGGATGACGCCCCCCCGACCCGCGAACCCACCGAAGAGGAACTGCGGCTGATTCGCGAGGTTCTCGACCCCCGCAGCCTTCGGGACCGGGAGGTGTCGGTATGAGCACTCTCCGAACGGCACTGACCGAACTGGTCGGCGTCGAGCACCCCGTCGTGCAGACCGGGATGGGCTGGGTCGCCGGATCCCGACTCGTCGCCGGCACCGCCAATGCAGGTGGACTCGGCATCCTGGCGTCGGCGACCATGACATACACCGAACTCGAAGCGGCCATCGCGAAGACGAAGACGCTCACTGACAAGCCGTTCGGCGTCAACATTCGCGCCGACGCCGCCGACGCTCCACAGCGCATCGAACTGCTGATCCGAGAGAACGTCCGCGTCGCATCGTTCGCGCTCGCCCCGAAAAAGGAGCTGATCGCCCAACTCAAGGCAGCAGGCGTAGTGGTCATTCCGTCGATCGGGGCCGCGAAGCACGCAAAGAAGGTGGCGTCATGGGGCGCCGACGCGGTGATCGTGCAGGGCGGCGAGGGTGGCGGACACACGGGCCCGGTGGCGACCACCCTGCTACTGCCGTCGGTGCTCGACGCTGTGGATATACCCGTCGTCGCGGCCGGTGGCTTCTACGACGGGCGCGGACTCGCCGCCGCGCTGGCGTACGGCGCCGCCGGTGTTGCGATGGGCACGCGCTTTCTGCTCACCCAGGAATCGACCGTGCCCGACTCGGTGAAACGGGAATACCTGGCACGCGGACTACAGGACACTGTCGTCTCCCGCAAAGTGGACGGCATGCCCCACAGGGTGCTCAATACCGACCTCGTCGACAGCCTCGAACACTCGGGCAACCTGCGCGGCCTGGTCGCGGCGGCCCGCAATGCATCGAAGTTCAAGGCCATGACCGGCATGAAGTGGTCCACACTCGTCCGGGACGGTCTCTCCATGAAGAGGTCTAGCGATCGCACCTGGCAGCAGATCATCATGGCCGCCAACACTCCGATGTTGCTCAAAGCCGGACTCGTCGACGGCAACACCCACGCGGGGGTTCTCGCGTCCGGCCAGGTAGTTGGCCTGCTCGACGATCTCCCTACCTGCAAAGACCTCATCGAGACGATCGTTGCCGACGCCGCCGACCGCATCGAGGCGCTCAGCCTGACGACGCGGCCTTCGCGGCGATGATGCGATCCCGCACCTCCGGTCGCCGCAGCGGGGGCACCGTTTGCGGCGGCTGCTTCCGGGGCGGCAGTGCCTCGAGCAACTTCGTAGTGGCCTCCGCAACCACGGCAACCGCGTCTTCGAAAGCCTCGCGGTTGGCGTCCGACAACTTCTGGATTCCGCTGACCTTTCTTACGTACTGACGCGCCGCCGCTTCGATCTCCTCTGCGGTAGCCGCCGGCTCGAGTCCGCGTAGCTCGGTGATGTTTCGGCACATGATTCGACGATAGCCATGCATCGCACGTCCGTGGGATGTCTGACCTGATCCACGGTATGCAGCGATAGAGTGGAAGTGGTGCACCGGGAAGTCTGGTCGGTCATTTTTCGATGTGCTGACGAATTGGGGACCTCATGACACGCATCGCGATCGAGCGTGGGGTTCCGTGCACGGCACGGTGGTTTGCACCCCGGCCAAGACTCTCCCGAGGCAACGAAGGCAACCCTGCCGTCCGCGGAGTGCATCACCGCCGACGGGACAAGTCACCCACGCAACCGTGCACTGGACGGGTCGTGGCAGTTGGATATGCTGGTCCGGTTCCCTGGTACAGCACGTCCGCCCGGCACCGCTGTCTCGGCAGCTCGTCACACCCGCTGCCGACCTGGAGGATCGATCTCCGACACGGAGGGGCCACGGCCGGGGAGTGGAAACGGATAATCAGTTCCATTGGTCCGTGTAGGTCCATTGATCCGTCGCGGCGGATGCGGTTGCTACTCGGCGTAGACATCCGCAACCTCCCGCGTTGCGGTCGTGCTGCGGTGCAGGGAATACGACCTGGTATCGCAGGATTGGCCCGGTCTACGCCTCCCGTACAGAAAGAAAAAGAATCTTTGTGAGCACTTCGCCAACAACACGACCTCCCCTGTTCCCTCGCGGATCGTGGGCGGAAGCCTCACGCATCGGCGAGATCCTCCGGAAGGAGACCGTCGGCGGTGCACTCTTGCTGGTGGCGTCCGTCGTCGCCCTGGTGTGGGCGAACTCGCCGTGGAAAGACGGTTACACCGCGCTCGGGGATATAACGTTCGGCCCGGAAGCGCTGCATCTGAACCTGTCCCTGGGGACATGGGCGGCCGACGGCCTGCTGGCGATCTTCTTCTTCGTCGTGGGCCTGGAACTCAAACGGGAGTTCGTGGCCGGCGACCTTCGTGATCCCGCGAGGGCCGCGCTGCCGATCGCCGCGGCGCTCGGCGGGATGGCGCTGCCGGCGCTGGTGTTCGTCTTGATCAACCTTCGTACCGGCGACGGCGCACTGGAGGGGTGGGCAATTCCAACGGCCACCGATATCGCGTTCGCCGTCGCCATCCTGGCCGTCGTCAGCACCCACCTGCCTTCGACGCTGCGCATCTTCCTGCTGACTTTGGCAGTGGTGGACGATCTGCTCGCGATCACGATCATCGCCGTCTTCTATACCGACCACTTGTCGGTAGCGCCATTGGCAGCGGCATTGGTCCCCTTGGCCGCTTTCGCCTTTGCGGTGCAGCGGAGGATTCGGTCGTGGTGGGTGTTGCTTCCGCTTGCCGCGGCCGCATGGACGCTCATTCATGCATCCGGCGTACACGCCACGGTTGCCGGAGTGGTACTGGGCTTCACCGTGCCCGTGATGCGGAGCAAGGCCGCGGGCGGGCCCGATGCAGGGCCGGGGTTGGCCGAGCACTTCGAGCACCGGATTCGTCCCGTCTCCGCAGGCTTCGCGGTGCCCGTGTTCGCGTTCTTCGCGGCCGGGGTCACCATCGGAGGACTGAGTGGGCTGCAAGACGCCCTGCGGGACCCGATCACCCTCGGCATCATCGCCGGCCTCGTGCTGGGCAAGACCTTCGGAATCTTCGGCACCACCTTCATGATGTCCCGATTCACTCGGGCGACACTCGATTCCGGACTGCGGTGGATCGACATCTTCGGCGTCGCGATGCTGGCCGGGATCGGGTTCACGGTGTCATTGCTGATCGGCGAACTCGCCTACGGCACGGGTGAGCGAGACGTCTACGTCAAGATCGGCGTGCTGTTCGGTTCTCTGATCGCCGCGCTCCTCGCCGCCATCGTGTTGCGGATCCGCAACCGCGCCTACCGACAGATTGCCGAGCAGGAGGAGCTGGACGCGGACCACGACGGAATCCCCGACGTGTACTCGGAGACCCGGGATCGGGACGTGACCTGAATCGCTCGAGCCGGGTGCCCATTCGCCAGATCCGCACCGCACACGAAGACGTCGGCCGCAACGGCGCGGCCGACGTCTTCGAGAACTCGACGAACTATACGTTCGCGTACGCCAGTGACGGGATCCTCTGCACCGCGAACTCCGAGCGCAGGTAGAACCACCACGTCACGCCGCCCATCACCAAGAACAGCACTGCATAGGCGCCGAACGCGGGCGTCATGCTGCCCAGGTGGATATTGGACAGGCGCAGGGCCTGCTGCAACAGGAATCCACCGAAGGCGCCGACCGCACCGACCACACCGAGAGCCGCACCGGCTTGCCGCTTCGCCGACGCCGCAGCTTCCGCAGGGTCCTGCCCGATCTCGGCGGCCCTCTTCTTGGACTGGGCACTGAAGATCGTCGGGATCATTCGGTAGGTCGAGCCGTTGCCGATACCGGTGAGGACGAACAGGATCAGGAACGCTGCCAGATACAGCGGGAAGCTGTGCAATTCGAGAGCGATCAGAATCAGTCCGATACCCGCGGCCTGGCTGACGAACACGCCGAGAGTGATCTTCGCGCCGCCACCCATTCGGTCGGCGAGCCAGCCACCGAACGGCCTGGTGAACGAGCCCACCAGCGCCCCGAGGAACGCCAGGTTACCGAGCGCGACAAGAATTCCGACGTTCTCGAGTTCGGGGAAGTTTGCCCGGATGAGGGTCGGGAAGGCGAACGAGAAACCGATGAACGATCCGAACGTACCGACGTAGAGGAAAGCCATCACCCAGTTGTGCTTGTTGGTCATCGCCAGCTTGTATGACTGGCCGTCAGGCTTGGCGCTGGTGATGCTGTCCATGAACAGCAGGGCTCCGATCGCGGCGAGCACGATGAAGGGCACCCAGATCAGGGCCGCCATCGTAAGCCCCAGTCGGTAGCCTTCCGGCGACTTTGCGACGACTGTCGTGCCCAGCGCGATCACCAGCGGAAGAGCGAGCTGGGTCACCGCGACACCGAGGTTGCCTCCCGCGGCGTTGATGCCGAGCGCCGCGCCCTTCTTACCCTCCGGGAAGAAGAAGGAAATGTTCGCCATCGAGGAGGAGAAGTTACCGCCTCCGAAGCCGGCCAGCGCGGCCAATACCAGGAACACACCCATCGAGGTGTTCGGCTGGTTGATGAAGTACGCCAGTCCGAGACACGGGAACAACAGCATGGATGCACTGAACGCGGTGAATGCGCGGCCACCGAACTTCGGGATCGCGAAGGTGTATGGCACCCGCAGCGCCGCGCCGACCAGCACCGGGACGGACGTCAATAGCAATGCGTTGTTCAGCGCCTGCTCACCCTGCATGAACGCGAACCCAGCGTTACCCATATTGGTGACGACAATGGTCCAGATCACCCAGACGTTGAACCCCAGGTGTTCGGAGAACACCGACAGTGCCAGATTCTTCCAGGCTGTCCTCTTGCCGCCCGATTCCCAGAATCGCTCGTCCTCGGGATTCCAGTGGTCGAGCCACCGCCCCCGTCTCTGATACTCGAAGTCCGGTACCTGTGTCTTCACGATGGCATCTGCGGTTGCAGTCATCAGCGATCCTCTCGATGTGGCGACCCGCGCAGTCCCAATCAGACGTCGTCGGCTTCCAAGGGTGGGCGCGGGCGATCTCTAGCGATCTTTAACAACGTAAGAGAGTGGGATTACGTGCCTGTGGCACGTGATGACGCCGCGACAAACTCTCGCTCACTTCTCAGATCGTTGAGGCGTGAGAAGTATAGGCGGACCCGGCGTCCTCCGATTCCCGGAGCACCGCGACGACTCGGCACCCGACAAAATTCGGCGCCCGACGAATTTCAGTGCACGTCGAGGCGCTCGAAGGCGAGGACGGCCGCAGCGAACAGGGCAAGTGCAACCGCGACCAGCACCGCGGCGTAGGACAGGCGCAAACCGTTCTCGAGTTGGTTGTCACCGATCGCGTAGTAGAACGGCGACGCATAACGCGCCGGCCGAATCCAATCCACGATGGGGGCAAGGGAGTTGATCAGGTAGGACGCTGCTGCGACTGCCGAGGAAATGCCCAATGCCAGACCACGGCTTCCACTCAACCCGCCGACCAGCATGGCAAGTGCACCGAAACAGATGCCGAGCAGCAGGACACCGAGCGTGACCCCAGCGAGATTCCCGAGGTCCACCGTCAACTCGAAACCCCGCCCCAATATGACCACCAGGGCGGCCACGATGGCGACCGGGATTCCGATCAGACCCAGCGCGGCGAATTTCTGGCCGGCGATACGTCGCCGAGAGATCGGCATAGCGACCATGACGCCGAGGGTGCCGTCCTCGTCCTGTCCGGCCAAGCAAGATGCCCCGTATCCGATTCCGAGGAGCAGCACCACCAAAGGCAGGAAGTTGGCGTACAGGTTGGCGTTCAGCCACCCGGATGAACTCGTCAACGAGTCGCCGACACCGAACAGAGCGGCCATCGTGGCGTTGCTCTGTGCAAAGTCGTCGAGCCCCGCGTCGTTCTTGAAGGCTGGATACAGCGCGACGATAACGAACGTATACACCGCGATCCCCAACGAATAGCCGATCAGCGATCGGCGGCGCAGTCGTAGGTCCAGTCGGGTCAGCTCAGTGAGCATCGGTGGCCTCCCCTTTAGGCTCCTGGCGGTAGTAGGTCAGGAACAGCTCGTCGAGATCGGCGCCGCGAGCGGTCATATCCGCAGGTTCGAGGTCGGCGACCACTCGCAAGAGTGGGGCAATAGGTCCTGCGACCGCGAGAGTGACCCGGCGATCGACGTCGGTGACAACGCGAACTCCCTCGAGGTTCGACAGCGCCGTGGTGTCGATGTCGTGGTCGAAACGAAGCTCGACGGTGCGCGGTGCATTGTGCCGCAGCCTCTCAACGGTGTCGGTGACCACGAGCCGGCCCTCCCTGATGATCGCCACCCGATCGGCCAACCTCTGCACTTCGTCGAGCTCGTGCGAGGACAAGAACACCGTCCGCCCCTGCGCAACGGTTTCCCGGACCAGCACTACGAATTCCTGCTGGAGCAATGGGTCGAGCCCTGACGTCGGCTCGTCCAGTATCAGCAACTCCGGCTTGTGCATGAAGGCCAGCACCAGACCGATCTTCTGCCGATTGCCCTTGGACAGTGTTCGCACCGGGGCGTCGAGTTCGGCGCCGAAGCGTTCGACCAGCTCGTCACGGTACGACAAATCCGTGAGGCCGCGTATCCGCGCGACCGTGTCGAGGTGGCGGCGTCCGGTCAGCATCGGGTAGAGGGCGACCTCGCCGGGCAGATAACCCACACGCCGGTGGATGTGCACGCTTTCATGCACGGGATCGTGGCCGAGAACGGACATGGTTCCGGAGTCGGCCCGATACAAGCCGAGCAACAGCCGGATCGTGGTGGACTTCCCGGCACCGTTCGGTCCGAGGAACCCGAACACTTCACCGGCACTTATCGAGAAATCGAGGTCGGTCACGCCTCGGCGGGACCCGAATCGGCGGGTGAGACCCGCGACGTCGATAACCGACGCTGACGCCTTCACATCACCAGGATCCATGCAGCGATTATTGAACAGTTGTTCACACCGGGGCATCACCTCAGCAGGGTGAGTCTCCTGACAATCGCCGGATCCGCAATACGCCGATTCGATCGGACGAGGGCTTACGGTTGCGAGAGACCCTCTGGCCCGGTCGAAAGGACCATGATGCTCTTCGCTCTCGTACCGGACAGCCAACGACGAAGTTTGGCGGAACTCGAGGATCGCCTGGATCTCGACACGGGCGACAGCAGGGCGAAGCGGTCAGGTTTCTGGATCATGCTCACCCTCTCCGGAGTGATCGCTGCGGCCGGCGTCGTAGGAGATTCGACCGCGACCGTGATCGGCGCAATGATCATCGCCCCGTTGTCGACACCGATCCTGGGGATCGGTCTCGGCATCGTCACCGGCCGAGGCCGGCCAGTGGTCCGCAACATCTTGTATGTTCTGGCCGGCGTCGTGCTGGTCGCGGTTGTGGGATACCTCTTCTCACAGGTGCTGCCCAACCCCACGAACGTGCTGACCAACTCACAAGTCTCCGGGCGGACCTCGCCGACCTTGAACGATCTCGCGGCCGCGATAGCCACCGGGTTGGCCGGGGCAATCGCCGTCACCCGTCGCGATGTCGGTGACGTACTACCAGGGGTTGCCATCGCGATCTCCCTCGTGCCCCCGCTCGCGGTGATAGGTGTCTGCCTGGGATCGGGCGCACCCTCGCTGGCCGCCGGTGCCCTGGTACTTTTCGCGTCCAACGTGGTCGCCATGGTGATCACGTCGACCGTGGTCTTCGCGGTCGCCGGCTACACTCGCGAATCCGACTCCAGCGCCTCGAGCCGGCGCGGCCGGATCTACGCCATACTGGGTGCTGCACTGGTCGTCGTCGCCATACCCATGGTCTTGAACTCACTGGCCACCGTTTGGGCCGACGACATCCGCAAATCGACCCAACAATGGCTGGCTGACACTCCCGACGCCGTCGTCGGATCTGTCACTTGGCAAGGCAATACCGCGGTCATCGAAGTCCTGGGTCCACGAAACCTACCGCCAATCTCCGACCTCGAACAATCAGTGGCCGAAGTGGTGCCCTGGGGTCCGGGCATCATCGTCCTGCACGCTGTCGGTGCGCGCATCGAAGGTAGTGAGTAGGGCCCGCTCAACCCCGGTCACGATCGCGTCAGTGAGCGTTCGTTATTCGGCGCTCGAGTAGAACGGCACCGTATCCGCAGTGGGGGTCGCAGTCTCGTCTGCCGACTTCGACGAATCCGGCCCGCGCGTAGTAATCGCGCAACGCAGCATTGTCCTGACCGCAGTCCAGGCGCAGCAGCGCCGCACCGGCATTGCGAGCTCGTTCGGCGGCCCAATCGAGCAACTGCGAACCGAGCCCCCTGCCGGCACAGGAACGGTCGATGACCAAACCGCGCACATAGCCTGAGAATTCGGCCTGATGCCCCCAGACAGCCTCGTCCGACCACAACAGCCGAAATGCGGCCCGTACCGCCTCGCCCGGCTCTTCGCGGCCTACGTAGTATTCACGCCGTCGAATGTGCTCGAGCACGGTTGGCAGGGACATCTCGCGGCGATCCCATTGCCGAATCCCGCGCTCGGCGAGCCAGGCTTCGCCCGCATTCTGCAACGCCAGGATTGCATGGCCGTCTTCCTCTGTCGCCAAGTCGACATTCAACATGGGAGTTCCCTTCATCGCCGGCTCGATTCTTCCCGTCAAATACGGCGCTCGAGCAGAACGAGGCTGTACCAGAGGTCGTCGAAGTCGCGTCGCCCGACCTCGACGAATCCGGCTCGCGCATAGTATTCGCGTAGTGCCGTGTTGTGTTCGGTGCAGTCGAGCCGCAATAGCTCGGCGCCGGCATCACGGGCTCGATCGGCGGCCCATTCGAGCAACCGTGAACCGAGCTTCGTACCCGATTGAGAACGGTCGATCACCAACCCGTGCACGTATCCGGAGAATTCTTGCTGGTGGCCCCAGATTTCCGGATCCGACCACACAAGACGGATCGCACCGAGCACGGATCCGCCCGATTCCCGACGGACAACGTAATACTCACCTCGTCCAACGTGTTCGAGCACTGTGGGCATCGGCATCTCACTGTGGTCCCACTGTCGTATCCCACGCTCGGCGAGCCACGCCGTGGCTGCATGTCGCAAAGCCAAAATAGCCCGGGCGTCTTCGGCTTCCGCCAGCTCGATGTTCAACATGGGTGGTCTCTCACTTCGACTGTCCCTCAATCGATGTGTCGACGGTACGTAGGGACTGACCAAAGTATGGCATCTGCGCATGTCAGAATTCGCGTGTGAATCTGGTAGTCGAGCGCGCTGATTTTGGCGACAAGAGTCTTGCTGCCTTCCTGCAGGCGCACCTCGACGACATCGCTCCGACGGCACCTGATGAAAGCCAGCATGCTCTCGACATGTCCGGGCTCATGAAGCCGTCTGTCCGTCTCTGGGTTGTCCGACATCGCGATGAGGTTGTCTCGACCGGCGCGCTTGCCCAGTTCGAACCGGGCCACGAGGAGCTCAAGAGTATGCGCACCGATCCCCGCCTACGGGGGCAAGGAGTTGCACACGCTCTGCTCCAATACTTGATTCAGGATGCCAGGAGTCGAGGGGTTACACGGATCTCGTTGGAGACCGGCTCTATGGACTTCTTCGCACCGGCGCGACGTCTATATGCCAGAGCGGGCTTCATCGAGTGCCCGCCTTTCGGCGACTACCTCGACGACCCGAACAGCACCTTCATGACACTGCCGCTGTGACAGGTACTACTCGACGACCGTCACGGCAACCACCTACCGCACACCGCGCATTCTCCGAATGATCCACGGTGAAATCAGCGCCGTGATCACGCCGACCCCTACCGAGAACGACCCGACCGTCGCGAAGTAGGGAACCTCGTTGTCGACGTCATAGTACTGCGCCAGGGTGCCGGCGGCGGCGGTGCCGAGGGCGATCGACAGGTAGTACAGGGCGACCGTTTGTGTATGGAACGCGGCCGGCGCGAGCTTCGAAGCCAGTGACAGCCCTACCGGTGCGATGAGAAGTTCACCGAAGGTGAGCAACAAGCATATGAAGACGACTCCGAGAAGCGGTGCACCATTCGGCCCGCTCCCGGCGAACATCAGAAATGCCCAGAACGCCAGACCCGTGAAAGCCGTGCCGGCTGCGAACTTGATCGGGGCGGTCGGTTGACGTGGGCCGAGTCTTGTCCACATGGCTGCGAACAGTCCCGCAAAGATGATGAGAAACACCGGGGTGATCGACCGTACCCATGCGGCCGGGAATTCCCAACCGAACACGTTGCGGTCGAGTCTCTGGTCGGCGTAAATCGCCAGGACCGTGAACTGCTGCTGGAACAAGGACCAGAAGACCGCGCTGACGATGAACAACGGGATGAACGCGACAATCCGACTGCGTTCTACGGCGGTAACCTTCCTGCTCGACAGAAAGATCGTGAAGTACCCGAATGCCGCCAGCACCGTCACCACGATCACGACGCCGGAGAGGTTGTCGGCAGTGAGCAAATGCGTCACAGATGCCGCCACGACGACCACCACCACACCCAAGGCAATTGCGGAATACCTCAGCCGGTCCGACCTTGGCAGCGGGTTCGCGGCCTCTGCGCTCACTCCCGAAAGCCGCCCGCGATAGAGCACGTATTGGGTCAGTCCCACCGACATGCCCAGCGCGGCCAGTGCGAATCCGATGCGAAAACCGGCAATGTCATTGACCAGCCCAGTCAGCAACGGGCCGACCAACACCCCGAGATTGAGCCCCATGTAGTAGATCGAGTACCCGGCGTCGCGGCGGTTGTCGCCAGCTCCGTACAGTTCGCCGACCATGGAGGTGGCGTTCGCCTTGACCGCCCCGCTCCCCAGCGCGACGAGCACCAGCCCGACACCGACGCCGGGTAGTCCGGGCAGGGTTGCCAGCGCTACGTGCCCGATAATGACGAGCACCGCGCTGTAGAAGAGGGTGCGCTCGGATCCGAGT
The DNA here is from genome assembly GCF_001767395.1 of Rhodococcus sp. WMMA185. Classification (NCBI taxonomy): domain Bacteria; kingdom Bacillati; phylum Actinomycetota; class Actinomycetes; order Mycobacteriales; family Nocardiaceae; genus Rhodococcus; species Rhodococcus sp. WMMA185. Next base: position 3,308,779 of record NZ_CP017014.1, read on the forward strand.
AGTCGGTCTGCCACCCATGCACCGATGATCGTCGAGAAGTACACCGTTCCGCCGTATGCACCGACGATGCTCGTGGCGGCCGCCTGGGAAATACCAAGGCCACCGTCAGTGACCGGGTAATAGAGGTAGTAGATGAGGATGGCGGTCATCCCATAAAACGAAAACCGTTCCCACATTTCGACACCGAACAGGTTCGCCAGCGCGGCCGGCTGCCCCAGGAAGGTGCTGCCAGACGCTTGGTCCTGCTCCGAAACAGAACTGTTTCCCATTGCTAAAGATTACAGACTTGGCGAGCTCCGGGTTTCTCCCGAGATAGCGGTGACCTGGCCGGACTGCATCTGCTGGCTGCCGCGAGGGACACATCTGACGAATTTCTCCATGCACGGTTGCGTACATGGGCGAAATATCGAGCGAAGCAGAGCACACTGGGACCAGGACAGGTGGCAAGACACGGATATCTTTCGTCAGAGTTCCGCTCGACGTCCGGTACCCGAACCCTCCACTCGACGCCCGAGGAGTGCACGATGACCGAGAATCCGGTTGCTCCCCCACCCACCTGGACCGGACAGGTGGACGGAACCACACAGGAACATCTGCGGTGGCACCAGGCGGTAACGCCCCTGAGAGACGAATCCCATTCCTGTGCCTGTGTTTTCATAGGATTTGCGAGTGATGAAGGGGTAGCGCGGAACAAGGGACGTCGAGGCGCCGCCGCGGGACCGGACGCCCTGCGAAATGCGCTGTCGTCGATGGCGGTCGCCGAGCCCATCCGAGCCTGCGACGCCGGCACGATTGTGGTCGCCGACGACCAGCTCGAAGCCGGCCAGGAGGCGCTCGGCGCAACAGTCGCAGCGGCTCTGGACGCCGGCCAGTTCCCGCTCGTATTCGGGGGAGGCCAGGAGGTCGCATACGGGACGTACCTCGGTCTCGCGCAGTCGTCCGCTCGCAGCCCCCATCTACGGATCGGAGTACTGAATCTGGACGCCCACTTCGATCTTCGTGCCGATCCGGTCGCGAATTCAGGTACCCCGTTCCGTCAAATGATCGAGCGGGAACGAGCTGCCGGCACTTCGCTGCAGTACTCCGTTCTCGGCATCAGCCAGCCGAGCAACACCACCGCGCTGTTCGAGGCAGCGCACAGTTTGGACGCCCGATATCTCCTCGACGACGACTGCTCCGTCACCGACCGCCATCGGGTGGCGGTCTTCGTCAGCAACTTCCTGTCCGATGCAGATCTCGTCTACCTCAGCATCGACCTCGATGTTCTTCCCGCGAGCGTCGCCCCGGGAGTGAGCGCTCCCGCCGCGTACGGTGTTCCGCTAGAGACGATCCAGTTCGTTTGCGATGCCATCGCAGCAAGCGGAAAGCTCGCAGTCTGCGATGTGGCCGAACTCAATCCGGCCTTCGATGTCGACAATCGCACGGCGCGAACCGCCGCTCGGTTGATCCACCGAATCGTCACCAAGCGAATTCCACCACCGGTACTGGGTTCCCTACCGGCCCGCAGCGCTGCGCGGGGCCTGAAATGAGTCACCGTCCTGCCGACTACCGGCGAGTATCAATATCCGCATCGGATTGCCGGTGACACGTCCTCGAGCACCCACCCATATGGCAGCCGCCGAACACTTCGCCAGACCCGCCGACGGAAAACAGGCCGTTCCGGCTCAGGGATGACAGGATGGAGTTTCCACCGATCGAGATCTCGATGTGAGATCCCGACAGTTTCAGGGAGAGATAGATATGGCGCAGGGCGTTGTGAAGTGGTTCAACAGCGAGAAGGGCTTCGGATTCATCGCACCGGACGATGGCAGTGCCGACGTGTTCGTGCACTACTCGGAGATCTCCGGCAGCGGCTACAAGACGCTCGACGAGAACCAACGCGTCGAGTTCGAGGTCGGCCAGGGCCAGAAGGGCCCGCAGGCTCAGAACGTTCGAGCCCTCTGACAGACCGCTCGAACTCGGGGCCGCACCCCGAGTAACGCGGCCCCTGTTCTGCTGGGTAGGCCACCCGACCATGGTGAGCTCCTCAGCAGCACGCTCTGCGCACTACTTGACACCGGTCCGGTAGGTGATACCTTGCGTATCAGACATCGATTCAGCACCACAGCCATCGATACGAAGGTCGCCAATGAGCGTCGAATCAGCGCCTGCTGCGCAAAAGGCAAGAATTCCGCATCCACGCTGGCGCGTCCCGGTCCTCGGTGATGTGTTCGGGCTCAGTATCCGGACTCCACTGCAGAACTCGATGGAGGCCGGTAGGCCACTCGGACCCATCTTCGAACGCCGGGTGTTCGGTATTCGGTTCGTGTTCGTGTCCGGTTCCGAAATGGTCGCCGAACTCTCCGACGATTCCCGGTTCGGCAAACACCTCGCACCCGGTGTCGATTCGCTGCGCGAGATCGGCGGTGACGGCCTTTTCACCGCGTACGACCACGAGCCGAACTGGGACAAGGCCCACCATCTCCTCGTTCCAGCATTCACCAAGTCCGCGATGCGCTCGTACCACGACACGATGCTCGACGTCGCGGGCGAACTGACCGAGCACTGGGACCAGTTCGTGGACGGCGGGGCTGTGGACGTGTCTTCGGACATGACGAAGGTGACCCTCGAAACCATCGGCCGCACCGGGTTCAGCTACTCGTTCGACTCGTTCAAGCGGGAACGCCCACATCCATTCGTGCAGGCGATGGTGAATGCGCTCAGCCATTCGCAACGCACTTCACTCGTAAGAGCGACTACTCTCGGGCGTCTCCTGACCCGGCGGTCCGATCGCCGCAACGTCGCCAACATCGAGTACCTGGCGGAGGTCGTCGACGAGGTGATCCGCAGCCGCCGTGACAGTGCCGAAGCCGGTCCCGAGGACCTCCTCGAACTCATGCTGAGAGCCGCCAGAGAAAATGACCCCAATCGGATCGACGAACTGAACATCCGCCACCAGGTGGTCACCTTTCTCGTTGCGGGACACGAAACAACCTCCGGAGCATTGTCATTCGCCCTGTACTACCTGTCGCGGCACCCCGAGGTCCTCGCGAAGGCGCAGGCCGAGGTGGACACCGTCTGGGGTGACGAGGCCCCGACATTCGAGCAGATCGCCAAACTCCGCTATGTGCGACGCGTGCTCGACGAGTCGTTGCGGCTGTGGCCGACCGCTCCCGCATATGGCCGCGAAGCGAAGGTCCCTACGACCCTCGTCGGCAAGTATCCGATGAACGTCGGCGACTGGGTCCTCGTTCTCATCCCGTCCCTACATCGCGATCCCGTGTGGGGCGACGATCCCGAGGCATTCGACCCGGACAATTTCCTTCCCGAACGCGTCCGGGCCCGTCCTGCGCACGTGTACAAACCGTTCGGCACCGGCAAACGGGCGTGCATAGGCCGCCAGTTCGCTCTGCACGAGGCAGTGCTCGTCCTCGGCACGATCCTGCACCGCTACCAAATCGTCGGTGACCCCAACTACCGCTTGAAGGTATCCGAACGGCTGACCCTGATGCCTGAGGGGTTCACCCTGCAGCTACGCCGGCGCTGACCATCTTTGCCGTGCTCCTCGACGTCCACGCCCACCCAATGTCACATCGGTTCACTTGGACTGCACCGCTGTGACATTCGGCGATCGGACAAGTGCGATCGCAGCAGCCTCGATGGTGTCTTCGGACAGCAGAACCTCGAGTGCGGCGTCACCGAGAGGGATGAAGCTGTCCTCGCTCGTGACCCGGGCTAAGCGACCGGTGAAGCCTTCGTCGACGAGCGCGGTGATCACGCCCTCGGACACACCCCCGCAGTGACGGGTCTCGTCGACGACGAGTACCCGACCGGTGGCGGCGGCCTCGCGGAGGATGTCCGGCATGGGCAGGGGCGCAAGCCATCGCATGTCCACCACCCGCGCAGTGATGTTCTCCCTCTGAAGCCGGCGAGCAACCCGCAGGCTCATCCGCACCCCGTTTCCGAACGTGACGATGGTCAGGTCCGTTCCGTCCCCGTAGGTTCGCGCCCTTCCGATCGCAACTTCGCTCTGCGCTCGGGTCACCGGGCCCGGGTACGGCGCCAACCACTGCTCGTCGCCATCGGCGAACAGATCCCGGTTGTGGTACAGCGCAATCGGTTCGAGGAATACACACACCACCCCTGCGGTGTGCGCGGCCGCTGCGACAGTGTGCAACATGGCTGCCGCATCGTCCGGACGCGCCGGTGAGGCGATCACGATTCCGGGGATGTCGCGTAGCGCACCTAGCGCGTTGTCGTTGTGGAAGTGTCCCCCGAACCCCTTCTGATAGCCGTACCCGGCGACTCGCACCACCATCGGATTTCGATACTGCCGGTCGGAGAAGAACTGCAGCGTGGCACCCTCCCCACGGATCTGATCTGCGGCGTTGTGCAGATAGGCGAGATACTGAATCTCCGGGATCGGCAGCAGCCCCGACACCCCTGCGCCGAGGGCGAGGCCCAGGATCGCCTGCTCATCGAGCACGGTGTCGAATACTCGGGCGGCGCCAGCCTTCTTCATCAGTCCCCTGGTCACCCCGTAGACGCCGCCCTTGCGGCCGACGTCCTCACCGAAAACCATCGCCTCCGGATAGAGCGCGAGTATCTCGAGCAGGGCTCGGTTGATCGACGAAGCTAGGGTCAAGGGGCCCTCGTCCTCCGGGAGAGGCGTTCTGAGAACCGTCGTACGACCAGCGGATTCGAGATCCCGAGGGGTGGCGGCGGCGGCTTCGTCGAGGCTCTCGCGCAACGGAGCCATCACCGCCGAGGCACTGCCGAGTTGCGGCTGCGTGGCAACCCGCTCGGCAAGGTCGAGCACTTCGGCACGCTTGTTCTCGTAGAGATCGAGCACCTCGGTGGGGGTCAGGTGACCGCCCTCGAGCAGCAGTCGCGCCGTGCACAGCACCGGGTCGCGGTCGAAGTCCGCGGTGATCTCGTCCGGGCTGCGGTAGGCGGATTCGACGTCGGACCCGGCGTGCCCCATCAGCCGTACGGTGTGCAGGTGCAGGAACGCGGGACGCCGATGGGTTCGGACCCATTGCGCTGCGGCAGATGCAGTGGCGAATGCCGCCGATAGGTCCGAGCCGTCGGCCGCGAAGTATTCGAGGCCTTCGCTGGCTCCGAATGCGGACGCGATCCACCCTGCCGGGGTCTTCGTGCTGATCCCGAGCCCGTTGTCTTCACAGACGAAGAGCAGCGGCAGCGGCAGACCCTGATACGCGGCCGCAATAGCCGTATTGATCGCGCCCACCGCGGTCGAATGGTTCGCGGAGGCGTCGCCGAAGCTGCATACTGCGACCGCATCCGCGGGCCAAGGCGAGGCAACGTGCAGTTTGGCGGCCCTGCCGATGGAGAAGGCCACCCCGACCGCACGCGGCAGATGCGAGGCGATCGTCGAGGTCTGCGGAATCACGTTGAGATCGTGGCGACCGAAGACCTTGTGGCGCCCGCCCGACATCGGTTCCTCGGCAGCCGCGACGACCCCGAGCAGGACATCGCGCAGCGGGTCACTACCGGGAATCCGTCTCGCCCGCTCGAGAAAGAACCCGCCGGACCGGTAGTGCAACAGAGCCGGGTCGGTAGGACGCAAAGCAGCAGCCACCGCAGCGTTCCCTTCGTGGCCGGACGAACCGATGGTGTAGAAGCCGTCCCCACGCGATCGAAGCCACCGCGCCGCCAGATCGAGATGGCGGCTGCCCAACTGCGAATCGAAGAGCCCGAGCGCCTGCCCTACCGTCAGCAAGTCTCCTTCGCGAAGCGGTGCGTTCCGGTCGCCGAAACCGCCACTTGCACCGCGCCTCGTCGCAGAGACAGGACTCATCGCAGAGACAGTGGTGGTGAAGTACTCGTCGATGGGCTCAGCCATGAATCGCGTCTCCTGAAATCGGCGGAATACGTCCACTCTGCCTTCTACAGGCGCCGAGGGGAGGTCGTTCTGTAGAAGGTTCCCCGAACCCCGATTTTGTTACAGTCGATATCAAGTATCACCGCTCGCGCCCAGACGAGATCGGCACGCACACAGATGAATTGCAGGTGCACATATGTGGGGCAAACGCGAAGACATGCTAGTCCACGAAGAGTCCCCGTATAACGCCGAACCTGCAGGTTCGGCGTTGGTGGACGGCGAGGTCACCGCCTTGGACACGTTCTACTGCCGCAACCACGGCGAGATCCCTGACATTCCCGGCAAGAAGTGGCGACTCTCGGTCACCGGACTGGTGAACCATGAACAGGACTTCACGCTCTCCGACCTCGAAAGCCGTTTCGAGACCCGCAGCCTCGTGGCGACACTGCAATGTGCGGGCAACCGCAGGGCGGGCCTCATCGCGGTGCGCGATATCCCGGGCGAACCCTGGGAATCTGGGGCGACATCCACCGCCGAGTGGCGCGGAGTGCGACTGTCGGACGTCCTGAGCGCCTGCGGAGTGCGCACCGACGGGCCCCTTCACGTGGAGTTCACCGCTCCGGACGTCGCGGACGAGGCGACACCACCACAGCAATACGGCAGCTCGATCCCGCTGTCCAAAGCCCTGTCGGATGAAGTTCTGCTGGCATGGGAGATGAATTCCGAACCCCTCCCCCGGGTTCACGGCGGCCCGGTCCGGGTGGTGGTTCCGGGGTACATCGGTGCCCGCAGCGTGAAGTGGATTACCGGCATCAAGGTTCAGGACCACCCGTCCGACAATTACTTCCAGTCCACCGTGTACCACATCCTCCCTGCCGACGCAGACCCCGATTCCGCGCGCCCAGGCGACGGCATCCCCCTCTCCTCGGTCGCACTGAACTGCGACATTCTCGAGCCGGCCGATGGGGCAACCGTCCCGGCGGGGCCACTTTCCGTCCACGGATACGCGCTGGCGGGGGACGGTCGCGGGATCGCCCGGGTGGACGTATCCCTCGACGGCGGTCGCACGTGGGCGCAAGCGGAACTCGCCGCCGAGGTGAGTCCGTGGTCGTGGCGCCGCTGGTCACAGGTCGTCGACGCGACACCCGGACCGCTGACGATCACCGCGCGGGCCTGGGACACCACCGCTGCCATGCAACCCGAATCGGCCGCCCAATTGTGGAACCCACACGGATACGTCAACAACTCCTGGCCCAGCGCGAATCTGACCGTCACCTGACGACAATCCGGCGGACGGACGTGCCCGCACGGGTCACCGCCTCACCCGTGCCTGCTGTCCAATGTGACATCAGTTCGGTCTGATCGCACCAATGTCACATCCGGCGAGCTCGAGTCAGGCGGGCGGGCGTCCGGACCACCCGGCCTCGGCAGCGAAGACACCCGGATCACCGCGTCCGGACTCCCCCGGTCTGGACACCCTTGACCAGCAGCCAGACGGCGAGCCCGATCTCGCCGATGACGGCAGGAGTGAGCAACACGGCGGAGATCGCACCGCCACCGGCGTCGGTGATCAGTTGCAGCAAGCTGTCTGCGATATAGCCGGCACCCGCCGCCACCAGAAGAACACCGAATATCCGTGGGACGTAGCGAGACCGGAGTAGGAGTAGTCCGAGGGTCAGGAGATGGAATCCAAAGAACACGAGAGCCAGCAGGAAGCCTCGAGCGAAGGCCTCGAGCGCGGCTAGCGCCTGATTCTGCGGGTCGACCGCATCCCCCGACCCATCGGTAAGCAGTGCGCGGGCGAGAAACGGCAGGATCAGCAGCGCCCCCAGAACAGCGGAGTAGACCAGCCGGAATGCGGCCGCCGTCAGCGAGAGCGCCCGGCCCGCCGGTGCCAGCAGCAGGTAGAGAGTCACCGACAGTACGACGTCCACCGCCACGATCGCGATCCAGGTGACGAGGCTGATGTCGAAGAGCCACGGCGACTGCGCGATCGAGTCCGCCGTCGCGGAAGCGTCGCCGGGAACGACGAACGATTCCAGCGTGAGCGGTCCCAGCATTCCCAATCCAGCCAGTGCCAGATACAACCAGCCGGTGGTCCGCGCGAGGCGGTCGGTAGTCGGCCCCGCAGGCTGGGCGGGCGACGCGGTGACCGACGATGCGAGTGTGGCGCTCATGCTGCCCCCTCGGCGTACGCGAGCGCGGACGGCGTCCGGCATCCGACGATGGCCGGCGCCTCCTGCACGAGTGCGTCGTCACGCAGGGCCTCGACCATGAACATCGCGAAGTCCACGCGGCGGGTCAAGTTGCTCGCGAGCACAGGATCTCCGACATGCCTGCTCCAGACCGGCAGCCCCTGGCTCTCACCTTCTTCCAGGTCGCTGCCGCGGACAACGGTCCACCGGGTGTCGCTGGCGAAGATTCGCCGGCACGCCTCCACCTGATCGTCGATGTCCACCACCCGCGCGAGCCTGGCCAACCGACTGACAACCGCGACGAACGCCTTCAGCCTGCGTGTGTAGACATCTTTGCCGTCGCGGGTGATGTGCCAGCCGCAGGAGAACACGAGCCGCGCACCCGGGCGCGCGTGGTCCAGAACGGCCTGCGCGGTACCCGAGGCGTAGTGGCTCATGCCCCACGGCACCAGCACGGTCAGGACGCCGTCGCAGTCCGCCACCGCTCTCGCGATGACCTCGCGATCGTTGGTCGCTCCGGGGACGACGGTGATCCGGCCGTCGAACTCCGCTAGCTTGCCCACGCTCTTCTCGCGGCAGACGCCGACGACGTCGTACCCCCGATCGAGTGCGTGCCGCACCATGTAGCGGCCCAGCTTGCCTGAGGCGCCGACGATGCACACCTTCCCGGTTGCCTTCGGGTTTCCGTTCTCTCGGGTATCAGCGGTTTCCATGCGATCTCCTCACGTCGAGTACTGACTTACACTGTAAGGTAACCTTACGCAGTAAGGTGGGTCAATCCCTGAAGTTGTTCACCCGAGCAGGAGGCCCCTTGCCCACAGAGAAATCAGCGCGTCGTGCACGACCCCATTCGCCACTGACGCTCGACGCGGTCCTCACCGCGGCCGTCGACCTCGCCGACCGCGCAGGGGTCTCCGCACTCTCGATGCGCAAACTCGCCGATCACCTCGGAGTCGAGGCGATGTCCCTGTATCACCACGTCGCCAACAAGGGCGCCATCCTCGACGGAATGGTCGACACCGTTTTCGCCGAGATCGATCTGCCGGAAAGCGACGGCGAGTGGCGGACAGCGATGCGCGAGCGGACCATCTCGGCGCGCGCCGTCCTTGTTCGCCACCCGTGGGCTATCGGTCTGATGGACTCGAGGGGCAATCCCGGGCCGGCGACCCTCCGACACCACGATGCCGTGATCGGAATCCTGCGCCGAGGTGGCTTCGACATCGCCGGCGCGGCCCATGCGATCTCGCTGATCGACAGCTATCTGTACGGCTTCGTCTTGCAGGAGCTCAATCTGCCGTTCGAGGGACCGGGCGAGCTCGAGGACGTCGCCGAGACGATCCTCGACCACATGCCCGCCGACGAGTTCCCGTATCTCACCGAGATGATCGTCGACCATGCCATGAAACCCGGCTACAACTACGCCGACGAGTTCGAGTTCGGACTCGACCTCATCCTCGACGGTCTCGAAGCGCTACGCAGCAAGGTTCGATGACGGCATCGGCGACCTAGCTCGACGGCTTAGCAATCACAACCTCACCCTCGAGCCCATCGGGGTCGCGGAAGAAGATGCTGTGGACGGCGCCGAAGTCGTTGATGGTGCCGTCACTGGCAGCGTTGTCCATAAGTCGTTGCCGAATCGTGGCGAACGCCTCGGGCGAGGCGGCCTGCAGCCCGAAGTGGTCGATGCGGCCACGCCCCCACATCGGTGTTTGGCGTTCGGGTTCGGTGTTGCCTTCGATGACGACGATGTTCAGCCCGGTATGCGGGCCGATGCGAATGTTGGTCATCGTTTCGTTCCCGCCCTGGCCGTGGGGACGCGTGGGCCCGACGTCGGCATCGAACACCTCGGCATAGAACTGGGCCAAACGGGCGACGTCCTTGGAGATCCACGCAATGTGGTTGATGCCGTCGAGCAACATGATGTTCTCCCGTCTCGTCGGTAATGGAAGCGACCAGGCCGCAGTGCCCATCATCGTCCTCGAGATCGGTCTTCTGGCCGGAACGGGACCATGGCCGAATTCCCCGCCACGCCGGTCACGATTCCATAGCGTCCGAGTCGAAGGTTTGACGTCTCCCCGGGCAGCGCCTACCTTCAATTCATTGATTGATGAATTTCTATCCGCCCGCCTCCGGGGAGTGCTCATGCGCGCGATGATCGTCAAGGAATTTCGTGAGCTGCGGCGAGATCGCCGCACCCTCGCCATGTTGGTTGCGTTACCGGTGCTACTCCTGATCGTCTTCGGTTTCGCAGCAAACTTCACCGTCGGGACGCTCGGGGTGACCATCACCGGTCCGAACGCCCAGACCGTGGCCGACCAACTCCAGGCAAACCCGCAGACGGAGGGAGAGTTTCGCATCGATGCGGTCGATCCCACCGGCACCGACGCGACCGCGCGCGACGCGCTGCGCGATGACGTCTCCGACCTGGCGATCGTCACGGGAGCCGGGAAGCCGATGGTGTACATCGACGGATCGAATCTCTTCGCCGCCCAAGCAGCCAAGATCGCCGTCGCGCAGATGGGACCCGCTGTCGACTCGGAGGTGCTCTACAACCCGGACCTGAAGACATCTTGGGTGATGGTGCCCGCGATCATCGGACTGATCCTGACGTTCATCGGCGGCATCATCACCAGCATCGGCCTGGTCAAGGAGCGTGAGGCGGGCACGCTGGAGCAGCTTGCGGTGATGCCGTTCTCGCCCGCGGAGGTGATCGCCGGCAAGATCGCACCGTACTTCCTGCTGGCTTCCCTCGACATGATCGCGGTGACCCTGCTCGGCATATGGATCTTCGGTGTGCCGTTCAACGGCAACGTGCTGATCTTCGCGCTCGGGGCGGCGGTCTTCCTGTTCGTGGTACTCGGGGTGGGGGTGTTCATCTCGACGATCTCCAAGACCACCGGGCAGGCGATCCAGGCGGCGCTGATGGTGATGCTGCCGCAGGTCCTGCTGTCCGGCATGATCTTTCCACTCGACGCGATGGCTGCCGGGGTTCGTTGGATCGGGTACCTGTTGCCGCTGACGTACTTCACCAAGATCTCTCAGGGCGTGATGCTGCGTGGGGCAGAGTTGAACACCTTGTGGCTGCCGATCGGCGTGTTGGTGTTGATGGCCGTGGTGATCTTCGGGGCGGCGGTGTTCCGGCTGAAGCGGTCGATCGCGCCGGCAGGCAGGGCGGTGGTGCGTAGTGCCGAGTGAAAGCACCTGGGGTGCGATCGGATTGACGGTGCGCTACGGCGGAAGACCGGCACTCGACGACGTGACCGTCGACATTCCGCGCGGAGAGGTCACCGCGGTCGTCGGAGGGGACGGGGCAGGCAAGACCAGCCTGCTCGGCGCGTTGGCTGGCCGCGTACCGATCGCCGAGGGCACCGTCACGATGCCTCCCAAGGACGAGGTCGGGTTCCAGCCGAGTGCCTCTGGAGTGTGGCTGGACATGACCGTGGACGAAAACATCGAATTCGTCGGCAGCGCATACGGAATGAAGTCGAAACAGCTGGCCGAGCGGAGCGAGTCCCTGCTGGGTCCGGCCGGTCTCGGTAGCGTCGGCGACCGGCTCGGCGCACAGCTGTCCGGCGGGATGCGGCACAAACTGGGCTTTTGCCTCGCGATGCTGCCTCGCCCGCAGGTGCTGCTGCTCGACGAACCGAGCACCGGCGTGGATCCGGTCAGCCGGGTGGAGCTGTGGCGGATGGTGGCGGAAGCGGCAGCGTCGGGCACGGCGGTGCTGATGTCGACGACGTACCTGGATGAGGCCGAGCGGGCACACCGAGTGCTGGTACTCGAGGCCGGTTCGGTGCTCGGGTGGGGAACCCCGGACAAGGTGATCTCCTCTGTCCCTGGGACGATCGTCACCGAAGGGACGCGGCCCGACGGCTTGGCCCGAACCTGGCGGCGGGGCAACACCTTCCGGGTCTGGGATCCGGACGGGCAGGCCGATTCGGACGGACGAACCGACCTCGAGGACGCGGTGATCGCGCTGATGTTGCAGCGGGACGAGCAACGGGGGTCGGGGAATGACTGAGCCGGTGACGATCGATGTACGTGGGGTGTGGCGGAGCTTCGGGCCGGTCACTGCCGTCCGGGACATGTCGCTGCAGGTTCACCCCGGCGAGATCGTGGGACTGATCGGTGCAAACGGGGCCGGCAAGACCACCCTCATCCGGATGATCCTCGGGCTAGAGCCGGTGGACCGAGGGTCCGTCGAGGTGTTCGGCTCACCGCCGTCGCGGAGCACGCGCCGCAGACTCGGCTATATGCCGCAGGGACTCGGTCTGTACCAGGAACTATCGGTCCGGCAGAACGTGGACTTCGTCGCCGAGGCGTTCGGCATGACATCGCAAGCCCTACCGGAGGCACTCGAGGCGGTCGCGACGCGTCAGGTCGGAGAGATCGGATTGGGGCTGCAACGGCGGCTGGCGTTCTACTGCGCGTTGTCTCACCGCCCGGATCTGGTGATTCTGGACGAGCCGACCTCGGGTGTGGACCCGCTGGCCCGCACCCGGCTGTGGGACACCATTCACGACCAGGCCGACTCCGGGCGTGCGGTACTGGTGACCACGCACTATCTGCAGGAGGCCCAACAGTGTGACCGGTTGGTGATCATGTCGCGCGGGCGCCTGGTGGCGCACGGAACACTCGACGACATCATCGGCGGGCAAAGGGCGGTCACCGTACAGACGACCGAGTGGGCGCAGGCATTCGACGCCCTGGTGGCGGCGCAACTTCCCGTGACGCTCGCCGGACGAGAGGTGCGGGTCGCGGGGGCCGACGCCACCGTCGTCCGCGGTGCGCTCGATGCAGCCGGCGTCGTTGCGGCGGTGACGGACGTGCCCGCCACCCTGGAGGAGACCATGGTGCTGATCGACCGCGATACGAAAGTCGAGTCGTAATGGCGGCGGGGCGGCGGAGCGGGCGGCGGCCGGGAAAACAGGACACCCGAGACCAGATCCTCAGTGCTGCAAGACTTGCCTTCGCACAGCACGGCTACGGCGGGACAACCGTTCGCTCCGTCGCCGCATCCGCCGGGGTGGATGCGGCGTTGGTGTACCACTACTTCGGCACCAAGGAAAAATTGTTCGTGGCGATGATGGACGCCCCGATCGACCCGCGACAATACGTGGACACAATCGTCGATGGTCCCGTTGACCGGCTCGCCGAGCGGATATTGCGCACGGCACTGGAAGTTTGGGATTCCCCTGCAGGCCCGGCGGCAATGGCACTGGTGCGCAGTTCGATCGCACATGAGCGCAGCGCCAGGCTGCTACGAGAGTTCCTGCTCGAGCGGGCGATGCGACCGATCGTGGAGTCCGTCGAGACCGACCCCGAGATGGCCCAATGGCGCGCGAACCTGGTGGGCGCCCAGCTGATCGGGTTGGTCACGATGCGGTACCTGCTCGCCCTCGAACCACTGGCCTCGGCCACGCCCGAACGGGTCGTCGAACTTGTAGCCCCCAATCTGCAGCGGTACCTCACTGGCGAACTACGCACTGAAGCCCGCACACTCAATACATGATTTTCTGAATTCAGATTTCCATGTACTATCTGGGTTATGGAAACGACTGTCCATCGCGATGCGCTCACACGCTTCGGCTACGCCTTGTCCGACACGACGCGGACCCAGATCCTGATGAGCCTTCGCTCGGCACCGGGATATCCGTCCGAGCTTGCCGAACAGATCGGAGTCTCGCGGCAGATCCTGTCGAATCATTTGGCGTGTCTGCGCGGATGCGGGCTGGTCGTCTCGGTGAGGGAAGGACGTCACACCCGGTACGAACTCGCCGATCCCCGTATCGGCCGAGCGCTCGACGATTTGATCGGCCTGGTGCTGGCGGTTGATCCGTCCTGCTGCCCATCTGCCGACACCGACGAGTGCTGTTGATGGCCACCGACTCGGTCGGCCTGCACTCAGTGCAGCTCGTCTCCACCGAGCGGCGACGGGTGCTGTCACGGCGAATCCGCTGGTTCGTTGGAGCGACGATCAGCTACAACGTGCTCGAGGCCTGCATCGCGCTCACGGAGGGAGCGCGGGTCTCTTCTACCGCACTGATCGGCTTCGGCCTCGATTCGGTGATCGAGGTGTCCTCTGCCGCGGCTGTGGCATGGCAGTTCGCCGGCAAGGATCCCCGAGCCCGCGAGAGAACCGCCCTGCGAATCATTGCGTGGTCGTTCTTCGCCCTGGCCTTCTACGTCACCGTTGAAGCGGTTCGCTCACTGCTCGGTGCCGACGAGGCTCGGCACTCGACCATCGGCATCGCCTTGGCTGCCGCCAGCCTCGCGATCATGCCCGTGCTCTCGTGGGCGCAACGCCGAGCCGGACGCGAACTAGGTTCGCTGTCCGCGGTAGCCGATTCGAAGCAGACGCTGTTGTGCACCTACCTGTCCGCGGTCCTGCTGGCCGGGCTGCTGCTCAACAGCCTGTTGAGCTGGTCCTGGGCAGACCCTATTGCCGCTCTCATCATCGCTGTGATCGCCGTAAGAGAAGGCGTCAACGCTTGGAAGGGCGACACCTGCTGCTCTCGTCCGGTCACCACCAATGAACCTCACGCCGATCACAACTGCGCCTAAGACCCACGTCAGACGCACAACTGACCCACCCTTCCTCCGCATGGTTACAGTCGGGGGTGTCTCGGACGGCGTTCGGTGAACGCGAACGTTCGAGACGAACGTTTGCGCAGCGTAAAGGGCAAGTCATGAGCAAGGTCGTGGTACTGGGTACAGGTGGGACCATCGCGTCCCGAAACAACCCGGAAGGGCATGCCGTCGCATCCGACCACGTGTCTGCACTGCTCGACTCGGTGTGTGCAACCGCGCCGTTCGAAGTCGAGATCGAGAGTCGCGACCTCCTGATGGTGGGAAGCTACCTGCTGACACCCGCCGATCAACTCGGCATCGTCCGCGCGATCCAGGCCGTCTTCTGCGATCCGTCCGTATCCGGTGTCGTCGTCACCCACGGCACGGACACGATGGAGGAAACCGCCTATCTCAGCGATCTGCACCATGCCGATCCGCGACCGGTGATATTCACCGGCGCCCAGAACACCGCTGGCAAACCGTCGTCCGACGGACCGCGCAACCTGAGGGATGCGATCGCCGTCGCTGCCGACCGTCGTTCCCATGACCTCGGCACAACCATCGTGTTCGACGGCCTCCTCTACGCTGCTGCCGCCACCCGGAAGAGACATACCACCGCACTGGATGCGTTCGACAACGGCGCCACCGGCCCTCTAGGCCGAGTCGACACAGGAGTTCTCAGCCTTCTCGCCAAACCGGTTCGCCCACAATCACTTCCGGTACCGGAAGAGCTCCCCCGGGTCGACATCGTCGCCGTCTATCCGGGCGCCGACCGAACCCTCCTCGATGCCGCCGTCGATGCGGGATCCAGGGGAATCGTGTTGGAGGCGACCGGGATCGGCAACGCGAACATGTCGTTCGTCGACGCCGCCCGAGACTGCATCATTGCTGGTATCCCGGTGATAGTCGCGACTCGCGTCGCAAACGGCGACATCATGCCCCGCTACGGAAACGGAGGTGGGGCCGACCTGGCCGAAGTCGGCGCCCTACCGGCCGGTCTTCTCAGGCCCTCACAGGCACGGGTCCTGCTCGCCGCGGCCCTCGCCGCGTCATCCCCCTCTGAGGTCGCCGACATCATCCGCACGCACACCCACCTCACCGTCGTGCCGTACACCTCGGTGAATCAGACCGGCAAGTAGGAGCGACCTCATGTTCAACTCGTACGAGAATCTGCAGAACAGGGTGGCAATCGTGACCGGCGCGGCGAGCGGCATAGGCCGCGAAACCGCGGTCGCATTGGCCGAAGTGGGCGTGAGCGTGGTCATCGGCACCTTCCCGGGCGATCCTCATGATCCGAAGGAAACGCTGCGCAGCGTCGAGGACGTCGGCGGCACGGGCGTGATCCATGAGGTCGACGTGCGTTCGACCAGGGAGGTCGAAGCGTTCGCCGAACGCGCACTGACCGAATGGGGGCGACTCGACTTCGCCGTCGCGAACGCCGGTATTCTCCGGAAGAACGCGATCGGCGAACTCGACGACAACGCCTGGTCCGAGATGCTCGAGGTTGACCTCAGCGGCGTCATGCGAACCCTGCGCGCCGCCTCCAACCGGATTGACGGGCCAGGCTCACTGGTCTCGATGTCCTCGATTGTGGGCGGGGTCTACGGGTGGGGCGATCACGCCCACTATTCGGCCGCCAAGGCCGGTGTGCTCGGACTCAGCCGGGCACTCGCGCTCGAGCTCGCCCCGCGCGGAATACGCTCCAATGCAATAATTCCCGGAATAATCGAGACTCCTCAGTCGATTGATCCGGTCAATTCGCTCGGCCCCGACGGTTTGGCAGCGGCAGGCAAGAACATTCCGTGGGGACGAGTCGGAACGCCCACCGAGATCGCGACCGTCATCCGGTTCCTCGTCAGTGACGAATCACGTTATTTCACAGGGCAATCGCTCGTCGTCGATGGTGGTCTCACCGTCAAGATGCAGGACTAGGAGAACGCGGATGGGGATCCTGGACGGCCGACGGGCACTCGTCACAGGTGGGGCCAGCGGTATCGGCCGCGCAATTGTCGAGTCGTATGTCGCCGAGGGTGCGACAGTCGTAATCGCCGACCGCAACGAGATGCAGGCGGAACGGGCCGCAGGAGAACTCGGGGCGGCCGCAGCGGTGTGGGTCGACGTCGCAGACGAGGAGTCGGTGCGCAGTGCGTACGCACGAGCTGTCGACGCGCTCGGACAGGTGGACGTCCTCGTCAACTCGGCCGGCATCGCCGAGGAATCGGAACTGTCCGACATGCCGCTCGAGGTGTGGCGCCGCACGATCGACATCGACTTGACCGGCACCTTTCTGATGTGCCGGGCAGCGGTTCCTGCCATGGTGTCGGCGGGTGGAGGCCGCATCATCAACATCTCTTCGCAACTCGGCATCAAGGGCGCGGTGGCACTCTCGCACTACGCGGCCGCGAAAGCCGGGGTGATCGCGCTGACCAAGTCGCTCGCGCTCGAGGTATCACGGCACAACGTGCTGGTCAACGCCATCGCGCCGGGACCTGTCACGACTCCGCTGGTCGCCGGTATGACCGAGGAGTGGAAGGCGGCCAAGATGGCGGAGATTCCACTGGGCCGATGGGGACGGCCGGAAGAGGTGGCACCCACCGCCGTGTTATTGGCGTCCGACCCGGGTGGGAATCTGTACCTGGGCCAGACCCTGGGCCCGAACAGTGGAGATGTGATGCCCTGATGCGGGGTTCCCGCTGAGACGCTTGTCGCCTGGATGCGGTAACCCGCCTATGCGTCACCGCGCGACGAGGCAATGTTCGAACAGCCCTCGTAACCGCTTCGGGTCCAGCGAGGACGTGCCTATCGCCACGATCTCACTTCGTCTCTCGGTAGCTCCAGTCTCTGCGGGAATGAGCTCTGAACGCCGCCCCACCGATTGCAGCAGCATGCGTGACGGTGTGTCACCGGCAACGCACACAAAACCCTTGCACCGGTACACCTCGCCGGGCAAGTCGCGGCGGATCATTTCTTTGAGTGACAGCGGGTCGAACAAGCGACTGGTCCGAAAGGTCCACGTATGAAACTGTTCCCGGTGGCGGAATTTCCCGTCCTGCTGCGAGAGGCGTGGCTCCCGCTCGTCGCATCGCATCCCGAGCAGGATCTCGAGCGGAATGTCGGCACGGACTGCCTCCACGACGCGAACGCGATCCATCATCGTGTCGATCCACTGCCGCACCCAGGCCACGGTTGCGGGGCCGGCCAGGTCGACCTTGTTGAGCACGACCAGATCTGCGAAACCGATTTGGCGGGCTTTGAGCATCAATAAGTCGGGGGCCTCGTCGAGGTGTTCGAAGATCTGCTCCGTGTCCACCACGCAGGTGACGCCGTCCAGCCGAACCCAGTCGGGGCGCTGGGAGCCGGCGAATGTCGCCCAGATGCTGGCCGGGTCGGCCACGCCGCTCGCTTCCAGGATGATGTGCTCCGGTGGTGTCGCAGAGCTGACCAGACGCTCGACCGCGCCGAGTAGGTCGTCTCGGATCTCACAGCAGACGCAGCCGTTGGCCAAACTGATCATGTCGTCCGCGACGCCGACGACGAGGTCGGCGTCGATGTTGATCGATCCGAAGTCGTTGACCAAGACCGCGGCGCGCAGCCCATGACTGCCGCCCAGAATCCGGTTCAACAGCGTGGTCTTTCCCGCACCCAGGAACCCGGTGATTATCGTCAGCGGGATCGCGCTGGAATCGACGCCGGCGACCGCACGCCGTCCCGGGGCCGTGTTCGTGTCAAGACGCATCGGGGTCTATCCCCCTGGCCCGTAGCATCTCTCGCGGATCGATCTTGAAGCCTTCAGCCGGCCAACTCTGCACGGGTTCGCGGTCGGCGTCAGGCGGGTAGTACTCGTGTGGATCGATCTCCATATCCCGCAGAAACTCTTCTTGCTGCTGCTCACGGGGAAGTTCCGGACGCGGCAGTTCCAACTCGGACGGCAACGGCGAGGGCAGCAGCCACCGCGGATCGAGCGGAGCAATCGCGGCGCCGTCCGGGATCGCGGCTTCCCGAGACCAGATCCGGTCTTTGGTCACGTTGACAACCTGGATGTCAGGGCCGCCGAACTGGAACAGCCCCTTGTAGTTCGCCCGGACCTCGGCAACCGACTCGGCGTCCAGCGCCGCTCCGCCGGCCTCGTAGTGGACGATCATCCCCATCCGCGGTTGGACCTTGTCCATCAGATAACCCGCCGCGTAGTACATCGTGTGCCACGAGTCGATCGTGTACTTGGCGAGCTGCTCGGGGACGCCGAACTTCAGCGACATCAGCGACGGGGTGTCTATCTGGCCCTCGGTGATGAACACATCGCACCCGGAGGCATACTTCTCGGTCTTCTCGTCGGGACGACCGTCGCCGGTCCACACCACTGAGAGCCCGGCGTCCTCCCAGTCGAGGCGGTAGGCGGAGGCCCCGTCCTTGACGTGGGAACGCGGCCAATGCCGTACCACGATGCCGTCCTGGTCGTAGCAGACGCCGTTCTCGTCTTTCCAATCGAACTCCGTGACGTCCATTTCGTAGCCGGCCGAGATCGTCGCGTGCAGGAAGTTCTCCTCATGCCAGCGCAGCATCTCGCGCATGTGCTTGGCCATGTGCTCGATCCCCAACTCGGGCGTCGCGCCCGAGGGGCCGTAGAGGCGCAACGGCTGCCATCGTCCTGCCCAGGCCGTGAACGGGTACATGTACGGCAGATCGGCATAGTGGTCGCCGTGCAGGTGACTGATGAAGATGTCGTTGATAAACATCGGTGGCACCTGCATGGCCAATGCGTTCTTCACGCTTCCGTTGCCCAGATCGAAGAAGAACCGTCGCGGTTGGGGCCGGCCGGTACCGCACTCGACGAGAATGCAAGTTCCTGCCTGGCTACGAGTCGGCGGCCACGGCGTGCTGCCCAAGATGCTGATGCGCATCTCGCCCTCGGGCAGGATCTCGGTGCCTGGGGAGTAGAAGTTGCGGTTGTTGATCGACGTCATCGGCCGGTAGTAGTCGGGAAGGCTGATTCCGCCGCCGGGCCGGGCACCGTACGGGTTGTCTGGCTGGATCATCGCTCCTCCAGGTGCGCATCGCTAGCCGTAGATGAAGAATCGCCAACGTCCGAGATGCGTGGGGCAGCTTCAAGTGATCCCACGTTGTTCGTCGTAATTCGTGGACGTGGGCCGAGTCCCTTGTAAATATCTGTAAATATCGGGAGGACTCCAACTTTTCCCGAAGGTGAGTGAGTCTGTCAACGGCATCGAAATTCTGACGAGACGTCTACCTTTTCGGTATCTGTGAATCGACCCTGCGGCATACCGAGATCCACCGGTCCGACTGTGACGGACTGACGCATCTCCACGACAGCGGTCGGGCACATCGACGAAGAACGAAATCCTTGCACTGAGGACCATAACAAGAGAAAAATTCTCGAAATGACGGTCGAGCGATCGCGCATTACGGTCCGCGGGGCGGTGCAGGGTGTCGGCTTCCGGCCGTTCGTCGCTCGACTCGCAGACGACCTCGGTCTTCCCGGTCATTGCGGCAACGACGACGTCAGCGTGTTCATTGAAGTCGAAGGCCAGCCGTCTTCACTGTCCGAGTTCACGCGGCGCCTCCGAACGGACGCGCCCCCGATGGCCGTAATCGTCGACATGGCAGTCCAATCTTTGCCGGTCCGGCGCGACGAGTCGTTCCGTATCGTCGACAGCCGCCATGCCCTCGGTTCCAGGACGCTCGTGTCGCCGGACATGGCGACGTGCGCCGATTGCCTCCGCGAACTGGCCGACCCATCCGATCGCCGATATCGTCACCCTTTCATCAATTGCACCAACTGCGGACCTCGGTTCACCGTGATCACGGACCTGCCCTACGACCGGCACAACACAACGATGGCCGAGTTCCCTATGTGCGAGGGGTGTCTCGCCGAGTACATCGATCCCACGGATCGCCGGTTCCACGCCCAGCCGGTCTGCTGCCCGGACTGCGGCCCGCGCCTCTTCGCCGAGATCGACGGGCACCGACTCGACGGCGATGACACCGTGCTCACCGCCGCGCAGGAGGCATTGCGGGACGGAAAGATCCTGGCGGTCAAGGGTCTCGGCGGATTCCACCTGGTGTGCGATGCCGCCGACGCCGATGCCGTTGCGACTCTGCGGGATCGGAAACACCGGCCGGACAAGCCATTCGCGGTGATGGCGCCCGATCCGACAATGGCCGCCGAACTGTGCGAGATCTCCGAGTCCGAGAGCGCACTGCTGCGGCATCCGGCCAGACCCATCATGCTGTTGCGTAAGAAACATCTCGCTGCGGTAGCCGACGGCATCGCACCAGGGATAGACGATCTCGGTGTGATGCTCCCCTATACCGCTCTGCACCACCTTCTCTTCACCCCGCCGCCCGGTAGCGATGTCATACCGCCGCAGGTGCTGGTGATGACGTCGGGCAATCTCGGCGGCGAACCGCTGTGCTTCGACAACGACGACGCTCGCACGCGACTGCGGGACATCGCGGATATGTTCCTGATGCACGACCGGCACATTGCCGTGCCGTGTGAGGATTCCGTGCTGGCGACGGAGCACAACACCGTGCTGCCGATTCGACGCTCGCGGGGATTCGCACCCCTGCCGGTCGTCCTCCCGTCGCGCGGCCCCGAAGTGCTCGCGGTCGGGGCTGAAATCAAGAACACCTTCTGCCTGACCCGACAGGACTACGCGTTCTGTTCCGCGCACCTCGGCGACATGGGCAGCCTGGAGAGTAGGAGGGCATTCGAGACATCGGTGCGGCAGTTGACGCATCTGCACGGCATCTCGCCGCGGACCGTGGTCGCCGACCAGCATCCCGGTTACTCGACCCGGCAGTGGGCACAGAGCTACAGCGACCGCACTGGCACTCCCCTACACACGGTCCAACACCACCATGCACACGTCGCCTCGTTGATGGCCGAACACGGTCTGGTCGGCACTACGGTGCTCGGCGTCGCGTTCGACGGAACGGGATACGGCTGCGACAAGACGGTGTGGGGAGGCGAGTTCCTCCTGGTGGGCCCGGACATCCTCACCACGCGACGCGTGGGGCACCTGCAGGCGTTCTCGCTTCCCGGTGGCGACGCCGCTGTTCGCAATCCGGTGCGCGTCGCGCTGGCGCTGCTGCACGAGGCCGGTGTCACCGACAGCGAAGGGCTGCCCTGCGTAGAGGCGATTCCGGCGGCGGAGCGTGCGTCCGTCGAGTCGCAGCTGTCCTCAGGTCTGGGCTGCATCAGGACGACCAGCGTGGGCCGCCTGTTCGACGGTGTCGCCTCGCTGCTCGGCGTTCGTCACCGAATCACCTACGAAGCACAGGCAGCCATCGAACTCGAGGCCCTCGCCCGTACCGCTTCACAGCCCGCTTCCCTCACGATGGAGGTCGAAAATGACCAGCTCAGGCTGGCTGTACTGGTCTCCGGGATGGTTGCGGCCGTGCGCGACGGGACGCCACCCGCGGACATTGCGCTGGGCTTTCACCACGCCGTCGCGGCCGCCACAGCGGACATCGTCGGGCGGGCCGCCGCGGCGAACGGTGTCACCACGGTCGGCCTCACCGGAGGAGTCTTTCAAAATCGTTTATTCCTCGAGCTGTTGAGAGCACACTGGGAGAACAGCGGTTATCGAGTCCTCACCCACCACCGGGTGCCTCCCAACGACGGAGGACTCTCGCTCGGCCAGGCGGTGATCGGTGCCGCGGCAGCCATGCGCGGGCCGCGACGTCGGCAGCCTCCGACGAGTCGGCCCGGGACGGGAGCGACGTGAATGGCCACCACAGAAGCGGGCGAACACCTCGTCGACACGGACCTGTCCGCGGATCTCGCCTGCGCAGCACTGGCCCTGGCCCGACGATTCCATGACGGTGCCACGCTCTGGGTGATCTCCCCGCAGTGGGAACCCCACGCCCATCACGTCGCGGTCGAATTCGTCCATCCCGTCATCATGGGCAAACGCGCACTACCCTCGGTTGCCCTCGTCGAACCCGACCCGGTGGCACAAGCCCGCGTGGCGAGCAGGCCAGGTGACATCCTGCTGGCGGTGGCGTCGGCCGACGAACCCGCGGTGGTCGAGGCGATGCGCCGCGCCCCGGCCTGGGGCGCCCTGACACTGTGGATCGGGGCAGGGCCGCGCCCGCCGGCCGGTGCGGCGAACCACATCCTGTGGATCGACTCCGCCGATCCGATGATCCCGGCCACCGGCCGATTCGTTCTGATGTACCACCTGCTGTGGGAACTCACCCACGTCTGCTTCGAACACCCGGGGCTGCTGAAACCTCGAACCGAGGAGTGTGACGACACGGTCTGTGTTGCCTGCAGCGACGAGGGGCGACTCGGCGAGGTCGTGGTCGAGCCTGCCGACGCCCTCGGACCGGCGCTGATCCGCACGTCTTCGGGTGAGGAGTGGGTGGACGTCAGCATTCTCGGCGATGTCCGGCCCAACGATCTCGTCCTGGTGCATGCAGGGACAGCGATCGCGCGGCTCGACGACGCAGGCGAGTAGGCCGACAGATGATGGCTCACGATTCCGAAAGCACCAACTTCCTCTATCCGTTCATCGATTCCGAGGAGACCGACGCCGAGAGCCTTCTCGACGACCTCGCCGCTTCGGCTCGCAGTAAGGCCGCCGAGAGTGCGCGCCTGCAGCAGGAGTCGCTGGACGAGTACGGAGAAGGACTCACCGCGGCCGGTATCGACATGGCCGACCGGTTCCGCCGTGGCGGCCGCCTATACACGTTCGGCAACGGCGGCAGTTCCACCGACGCTGCGACGCTGGCCTCGCTGTTCAGTCGGCCCGCGCAGGGTCGTCCGGTCGCGGCATGGTCACTCGCCGCCGATCAGGCCGTAGTGACCGCCTTGGGTAACGACGTCGGGTTCGACCTGATCTTCAAGCGGCAGATAATCGCTCACGCCCGAGATCGCGATATCGCCATCGCGTTGTCGACGTCCGGAAATTCAGACGACCTGATGACGGCCCTGACGGAGGCCAAGGAGCGGGGACTGCTGACCATCGGGTTCGCCGGGCACGAGGGCGGCCGGATGGCGGTTGCCGACTATCTCGACTTCTGCTTCACCGTGCACTCACAGAGCATCCACCGCATTCAGGAAAGCCACGCGATGCTCGGATACCGGCTGTGGTCGGTGGCTCAGGAACACATGACACAGCCGACCCCCGACTCCCACGTTTCCCCCGATTCCGTGGAGGCTCCATGAGCACAACCCGATCTGCCGCCTCGGCAGAGCACGAAAGCCGCGTCCTGGAACGGATCGACAAGTTCCGACAACGCCGCCCACGACTGCTGGACGAGGTGGTGACGCTCGCTCACGGCGCGGGGGGAAAGTCGTCGGCGGCCCTTGTCGACGCGGTGTTCGTCGAAGCGTTCCGTAATCCGGAACTCGAGCAACTCGGCGATGCCGCCGCGTTCACCGTGCCCTCGGGCGAGCGGCTCGCATTCTCCACCGACTCGTATGTCGTTCAGCCGCTGCGCTTTCCCGGCGGCTCCATCGGACACCTCGCGGTGCATGGCACGGTCAACGATCTTGCGGTGTCCGGTGCTCGCCCGCGGTGGCTGTCGGCCGCATTCGTCATCGAGGAGGGATTCCCCATTGCCGAGCTGCGGGAGATCGTCGCCGACATGAGCGAGGCAGCCGTCCTGTCCGGTGTACAGATCGTGGCCGGTGACACCAAGGTCGTGGGAAAGGGCGCCGCCGACGGTGTCTACATCTCCACCGCCGGCGTCGGCGTCATCCCGGAGGGACGGCGACTGTCGGCAGATCTCGTTCGGGCCGGCGACAAGGTTCTGCTGTCGGGGACCATCGGCGCCCACGGCATGGCCGTGATGCTCGCCCGTGGTGACCTGGCCATCGAGGCCGACATCGCCACCGACACGGCCCCCGTGAATGCGCTTGTGGAGACGCTTCTGGAAGCGGCCCCGTCGACGCGTTGGATGCGGGACGCCACTCGTGGCGGTGTCGGCACCGTCTGCAACGAGCTCGCTCGGGCCTCGCAGCTCGCTGTGATCGTGGACGAGCAGTCTCTGCCCATCGAGCCTCAGGTTCTGGGAGCCTGCGACATGCTCGGCATCGACCCGCTGTATGTGGCGAACGAGGGCAAGTTCGTCGCGATCGTCGCCGCAGAGGAAGCGGACGCGGCGGTTGCTGCGATGCGTACCCACCCTCGGGGAGCCGACGCGGCCGTGGTGGGCGAGATCATGGCCGAACCGCCGGGCATCGTCGCATTGCGAACTTCGTTCGGCGGCAGCCGAATCGTCGACATGCTCGTCGGCGACCCACTCCCCCGTATCTGCTGAGAGGAGGACCACGATGTGTCTGGGGATTCCCGCTCGGGTGGTCGACATCGTCGACGCCGAAGAGTATCTGGCCAAGGTAGACGTGAACGGTGTCCAGCGAACGATCAGTGTTCGACTGCTGGCCGAGGACGGTCTCGTCGTGGGTGACTGGGTGCTCGTACACGTCGGCTTCGCGATGGCGAAAATCGACGAGGTCGAGGCGCAGATGACGCTGGATCAGGTGCAGAAGATGGGCGCCGACTACGAGAACGAGATCGACGCGTTCAACTCGTCCGAAATCACGTGACAACAGCATGAACGAGGGAATGGGATGAAGTTCGTCGACGAATTCCGGGACCCCGCGGCGGCTCGCGCCCTGGTCGAATCCATCACCGCGCTCGCCGATGGCGAGGAGTTCAAGTTCATGGAAGTGTGTGGCGGGCATACCCATACCATCTATCGACACGGCATCGAGCATCTACTGCCTGAGACTGTGGAGTTCGTGCACGGACCCGGGTGTCCGGTGTGCGTCATCCCCATGGGCCGCGTCGACGATGCCATGTGGCTGGCCGAGCAGCCCGGCGTCATCTTCACCACGTTCGGCGACATGATGCGGGTGCCCGGGTCCCAGGGAAATCTGATCGAAGCCAAGGCCCGAGGAGCGGACGTCCGGTTCGTGTACTCGCCACTCGACGCGCTCAAGGTAGCCCTCGACAATCCCGGCAAACAGGTGGTCTTCTTCGCCGTCGGCTTCGAGACCACGGCACCGTCCACCGCGGTCACGTTGGTCCGGGCCAGGGCACTGGGCGTGAAGAACTTCAGTGTGTTCTGCAACCATGTCACGATCGTGCCCCCGATCAAGGCAATCCTCGAGTCCCCCGACCTTCGATTGTCCGGGTTCCTCGGCCCCGGTCACGTATCCACCGTCGTAGGACTGCGCCCCTATCGTTTCGTCGCCGAGGTGTACGGAAAACCAATGGTGGTCGCGGGCTTCGAGCCACTCGACATCCTCGTATCCGTGCACATGCTCCTCCGTCAGATCCGCGAGGGACGCTGCGAGATCGAGAACCAGTACAAGAGGGTCGTGCGCGCAGAAGGCAACATGCAGGCGTTGAAGCTGATGGCCGAGACGTTCGAACTACGACCGCACTTCGAATGGCGTGGGCTCGGATTCATCTCGCAGAGCGCCCTCAGGGTTCACCAGGACTACGCAGAATTCGACGCAGAGGAGAGATTCTCGATGCCCGGCATCCGTGTGGCGGATCCGAAGGCGTGCCAGTGCGGTGAGGTCCTCAAGGGCGTCATCAAGCCTTGGGAATGCAAGGTGTTCGGCACAGCCTGCACACCAGAGACCCCGATCGGCACATGTATGGTGTCGCCCGAGGGCGCATGCGCCGCGTACTACAACTTCGGTCGGCTTCACCGTGAGACCGCCCAGTTGCTGGGCCGACGAGGCTGACCCGGATGCTTCTACCCGGGCATCGCCTGTTCGCGCAATGGTCGCACGCCCGATGGTGTCGCTATCGTGTCGAAATCCATTCGTACCACCGCTGAATCCCCTGACCTGTCGTCGCGGACAGGGTAATCATTTCCAATCCGGGGTTCACCGACCGCGCGTACTTCGCGAAGAGGTCGACGTCGAAGTCCACGTACGGCAACAGATCTGCCTTGTTCACAATTACGAGGTTCGCCGCCGCGAACATGTGCGGATACTTGAGCGGCTTGTCGGTGCCCTCCGTAACCGAGATCACCACGACCCTGCCATTCTCACCCAGGTCGAACAGGGCGGGGCACACGAGATTGCCTACATTCTCGATGAACAACAACGAATTCGGTACGGGATCGAGCGCTGCCAGTGCATCCCGCATCATCTCCGCGTCGAGATGACATCCGGCTCCCGTATTCACCTGTACTACAGCACATCCCGTAGCTTTGATCCGATTTGCATCCAGCAGCGTCTCCTGGTCCCCCTCGACCACCGAGACGCGTCGTTCCCCACCGATGTCGGTGATGGTACGTTCCAACAACGTCGTCTTGCCGGAACCCGGCGAACTCATCACGTTGAGAGCGAGCACCTCTCGGCTGGCCAGCCATTCGCGGTTTCGCTCGGCCGTGAGGTCATTCTTCGCCAGCACCTTCTGTTCGAGCGTTATTGTCTCGTGCGGATGTTCGTGCGTGTGGTCGTGCTCATGCTCATGCTCATGCTCATGCTCATGCTCATGGGGCACGGTGACCCTGGTGCCGGTGTCTTCTCCGCAGCCGCAGGTGGCACACATATGCGTCAACTCACTTCCATCGAGAGGATCCGTAATTCCCGGCCCGACGTGACCTCCACGTCCGCACTTCCACACGGGCACAACAGCACCAGGTCCGTGAGTACGAAGTCACCACCGCACTCGCGGCAGTGCGCGCCGCCCGCTCTGTGGTCGATGTCCAGTCGAGCGCCGTCGGCAACGGTCCCCTCCGTGACCAGCTCGAAGCAGAACTGCATCGACTCGGCGACCACGGCTGTGAGCGCACCCACCTCCACGCGCACACTGCAGACCCGCCGGCCTGCAGCATGCTCGCAGACGACGTCGACGACATTCTTGGTGATTGCCAACTCGTGCATCGCGGCCCCGTTCAGGACTCGTCACCTATCCGTTCGAGCGTAGTCCTCCACACCCGCCGTATCGAGCCATCGCGGCGACCGGACGTCTTCAACGCGTACCCTGAGAGTTTCCGCCGCCACTACCGGGAGGCGCTGTATGGACGCCTGGAGCATCCGAGATTTCGAACCCGAAGATCTCGAGGCTGTCGTCCGCATGGACAGCAGCTCCACCACCACCAACCAGTCACCGTTGTTCGCACTCTCGGATGTGGTCGGCAGTCTGCTCAATCGCCACCCGGCCGTGGTCGCGGTGACGGACGGACGCATCATCGGGACCGCGGTCGGCCGTATCGACGAAGACCGCGCGTGGGTCATGCGCATCTCACTCGACCCCGGCTGGCGGAGGCGCGGACTCGGCAGCGCACTGTTGTCGCAACTCGAACACCGGCTGCACGCCAAGGGTGTGCGACGGGTGACCGCACTCCTGCCCGACGGCGAGACCGGTGCCGCGGCTCTGACCAACTCCGGCTTCACTGCGCGCTCAGGCGTCACCTACTACGAGAAGGTCGGAACGGTCTCCCCCCAATCCGCTGAGGTTCTAGCGCTGCTCGGCGGCGGCGTGCCACCCGCCGGTTTGTGGAAGCAGGTAGCCGGAATGTCCCGGGAGAAATCGCTCATCGAGCGCAAGATCGTGCTGCCGCTGTCGCAGCCTGCGCTGGCGGCCGATCACGGAGTGTCGCCGCCACGCGCAGTGGTGCTCTTCGGACCACCTGGCACGGGGAAGACAACCTTCGCGCGGGCCATCGCCAGTCGGCTGGGGTGGCCATTCGTCGAACTGTTCCCCTCGCGGCTGGCGTCGAACGAGAACGGTCTCGCCGCCGGTCTGGGGCACGCATTCGCGTCCATGGACGAACTCGAACACGTCGTCGTCTTCATCGACGAGGTCGAGGAAGTGGCAACCCGTCGACGTCCCGGATCGCCATCGGTCGCAGTGGTCAATGAACTACTGAAGTCGATCGTCGGCTTCCGGGAACGGGCCGGGAGACTTCTGGTATGCGCGACCAATTCCGTTCGCATACTCGATGATGCCTTCCTTCGGCACGGGCGATTCGACTACGTGCTCCCGATCGGACCGCCCGACGCCGAAGCCCGATTCGCTCTGTGGGAGCGCTATCTCGGCAACGAACAAGTGGATGTGTCGGCTCTCGTTGCCGCGACCGAGGGCTACACTCCTGCCGATGTTGCTCATGCTGCGCGGACTGTCGCGCAGGCGACGTTCGAACGCAGCGTCGACTCCGGGGGACGCTGCCACGCCGACACTCAGGACTACTTGAACGTGATCGACGAGGTGCGGCCCACCCTCACCCCGGACATGGTTCGGGCGTTCGACGAAGACATCGTCAGCCACGCACGCACCTGACTCACTACAGAGAAGCGTCCCACGATGGTCGGGAACTTCATCCAAATACGACCGTTCGGCCTTGAATCGTCGTCCGAGGGCGAAAGATCCACCGATTGGTGGACACTGGGTTGGTCCGATGCGAGGTACTCTCCAAGCCGACACCGCTCGCCAAAGCAACACTAAAGGGACTGCAAACACGCCGTACCAGGCGCGGACCCCAGTCCACACACTGCAACATCAGAATTGACTAGGTGAAGATATGAATCTGACCCGATGTTCTAGATTCGCGACAATAGCAATCGTGTCGGCTGGGGTAATACCGTTCACGCATACAGCCGCATCGGCCGCTGACGATCTTGTCGTCGGAAAAAATGGAATCGCCGAGGCGGACACAAATTTTAAAGTAAGTTGCGGTGCATTCAGCATTGAGGGTTCTGGGCCTTTCGTTTCTTTTAACAGCCCAGTCGACACCCTCTTCACCGACTCCACAACCGGGAACCCGAATGAAATCGGGGTTCGAGTCAAGTACCCACAATTCGTGAGCCCAGGGGAAGAATTTACCTACGACCTCGACTTCGACAGCATCGAACTGAATCCGAAGACTTTCGATGATCCCGAGAATGCCGTCGTAGCAGGTGAATTGGGGTACGCTACGCGAACAAAACTCGATGTCGACATTCCAAAGGGAACCGACTTCGTCTCTGCGTCCGTGAACGATCCTTCATCGTCAGGAAAATTTCCGACCGACATTATCCGTATCAAAGACGATGGAAACGAGTCTGCGACAGGAACTCACCTGCGAATGGCACTCAACAATGCCACCGAACAGCGGACAGAAAACGGGGGGGTCACCAAAGACGGGCCCAATACTTCAGCACACAACGATGGAGGTTGGAGCACGACCAACCGGACCATGGCTATTCCTGGAATCAGCGTGACAGTGAAGGCGCCCGATGACACGGGAGGTACAAGCACCTCGTCGGTTATTGGCGAGATCACCCCGACAGTTCGAGTTGGCACCAATGCAAACGTCTACAATAATCCGGACAATTTCTTCACCTTTTTGACGAAGAACGACGTCAGCGATCTTATTCAACCGCATTCCGGATATCACAGTATCCGTTGTTCACCCCGGGACACCCCGGATTCCGATATCAATAGCGGCGGTCAGCCGTTGACGACGATCAGAGTAGTAAGAGCGCAGGATTCCACTGATGTGCCGCCGGATTGCACAGGAAAGACTGGCGCAGATTTGAACCAATGCATTCTCAACGATCAAGTTCTCCAACCATAGCCGGTAAATGCCCAGAAGGGTGATACACGATGCGTAAATTGCGCGTGACGATAGTTGTCATTCCCGCGTTGTTCGGGCTGTTTGGAGGTAATGTCGCGAGCGCCGAGCCGCTCACGACCTTTCCCGACGGGGTGTTTGAGGTGGGCACCGATATTGCGCCGGGCGTCTACACCGCCACCGGTTTCGCCGACGACGGCGTCTACAGCATCGTCTCACGTGCTGATGATGGGAGTCTGTTTGTCAGACAAGATAATCCCTGCGTAGCCTCGAGCCCGGACCCTCGCATCACACAATCGATACCGGTAACAATCAATTCCAACGACGTGAGATTCGGTTCCGTCGATTGTGGAACATGGACGCTCCAGGGCCCATCAGAATAGGGCGATAGCGGTCGATTCGCCTGAGCGGGCAGTGAAACCGGAGTTGGTCCGGGACTTCGAACCCGAAGATCTCGAGGCTGTCGTCCGCATGGACAGCAGCCCCACCACCACCAATCAGTCACCGCTGTTTGCACTTTCGGACGTGGTAGGCAGTCTGCTCAATCGCCACCCGGCCGTAAAACAGATCACCCTGAATAGACGAAGACATTCTGCGCGGGTGTTGTAGTAAGGGAACCGAAAACGCCCATGCCGAATAGGAGTTCGAGCTTGTGCGGGTTTCCTGCCGGATCGGCCTGCCAGCACTCGCTGTCCACGCGGTAGCCCGTGCACACGATCTTGGTTCTCCCGAAGGGGGAAATGACGCGGGTCTTGCCGACGGCCGGATTCCAAAAGTCGAGTTGATCGGGCATCAGCACGTAGTCCGTCACCTCGACCGGACGAATGTGGTTTCCCTGTCCGGGATCGACCGGCCACGCATCCTGGGCGCTTGCAACGCCGGAGCCGAGCATCAGGAGTCCGATAGCCAACGCGCTGGCTCGAACGAACCTTGATCGCTTCATTCAGAATCCCCTCCCACAAAAGTAACGGACGGCCGGTATATCCGCTCTAGCAAGGAGACCGTTACATAGCCTCACATCGACACTTTCCCGGTTTCGCGATCTGCTCGACAACCAGCTCATTCGGTGGCGCCCATTCTTACGGTCTGGGTGAGCGCCGTAGTGTCCGAGACATGTCGATTCGTCGAAGCAAGCCGACTCGTATTGCACTCGGGTTCTCTGTCTTGGCGTTTGGTGGTGCGGTGGTGTGGATGCTGTCTCTCGGACTAGAAAGGGTGCCGGGGCAATTCGACACCAGCGGTGAGGTCCACCGGTGGGACAGCACGGCCTACTTCTTGGGCGGCATGTGCGGAATAGCAGCCTTGTTCCTCGCGGTGTTCGGTGGTGCGCGCTGGTACATACCGAAAGTGCCTGCGTCGGCGATCAATCTGCCTAGCCGGTCCGCACACGCGTACTGGACAGCCGCGGAGCAGCGCGAGGCATTCAACGATATTGTCGCGTCGGGCCTGGAAGCGGCCGGGGCTGCCATGATCATGGTGATCGCTACCGGCGTCGTTCTTTCCGGTCTGACCGCGACCGGGACGATCGTGCCGGGTGGTTGGGTTCTGGCGGCGGTCCTCGTGTTTGGCCTGGCGACGGTCCTCGGCTCCTGCGTTTATGTCTTTGCGCGGACCCGTGCGCCAAGAGCTCACTGAACGGCCACATTAGGTGGTGGACGGCAACGGGAGCCGAGAAGGCGACGATCAGACCATTAATCGATTGCAGGACAAGCCGGGGTGTTGATAATTTCGCACGGTTGCCAAAGACCTCCTCCGGGCCTGTCGCGCCCCAACAAGAGAAATGAGCTTTGTGTCCAAGCCCGCCCAGCCCGCGCCGAGTGCGCCTCGCTGCATCGCCTGATCAGCCGTCTAGAAATTCAGCACTGTCTTCCCTCGAGACGGTGCTAGGACGCGCCATATCCGGTGCCTTGATCCAGCCACACCTCTGCATCGCCGCGTTGTTGCGGCCTTTGGAGTGGACTGTCTCGTCGGGGCCACTCGGCCTGCCCTTGCTGTCATCACAGACCTCGTAGCAAGGAGCACCTCGGGTGTCCAGCAACAAATCTCATTCGAGCACACCGAACAACGTCCTGAAGATCGGCACCTTCACCTGCACATGGTGCGGACTGACCGTGTCCACGGTCGACGGAGATGGCGTGCGACGAAACCATTGTCCGTCATGCCTGCACTCTCAGCACGTTCTCGACCACGTCGAGGGCGGCGTCAGCGACTGCCACGGCCGTATGTCACCCATCGCCATCGCCGTGCACCGCACCGGTGAGTGGATGGTTATCCATCGATGTGTGCGTTGCGATGAACTGACGTCGAACCACGTCTGTGCCGACGATAATCGGCTCATCTTGATGCGCACGGCGGTGCGCCCGTTGGCACAGCCGCCGTTCCCGCTCGAATCGCTCGGCGACCTCTGATCAATCGGGAAGGAGGTGACCGCATGTCCAAACGCAACAAGAATCGACGCGTCCGTATGCAGGCCAGACGACGGCCCCAACGGCACAAGGATGTCCTGCACAGTCAGGGTGGGCACCGGACAAACGACTTCCGGTGCGTCGGCTGCCGACTGGACGTGTCCTTGGATGCGCCAGGCACCAGGCACCGCAACCATTGTCCGAACTGCCTGACCAGCCTGCATGTTGACCGTCGTCTCCCCGGCGACCGGGCAGCTTCTTGCCGTGGCCGAATGGAGGCGGTGAGCATATCTGTCCGGGACGCTGGTGAGTGGACGATTATCCACCAGTGCTTGTCGTGCGGTGAGCTCAGCGCCAACCGCATCGCCGGCGACGACAACGCATTGGTTCTAGCGCGACTGGCGCTAAGACCGCTGCGAGACAACAACATCGTCCATCGCATGCTGATCGCGTTGTGATCTGGAACGCGGCCTCACACAGGTGAGCAAGCACTATGGCTCGTTCCGATCGAGACCGGAACGAGCCATAGCCGTGTGGGGATGGTTCGACTGTCCACGGCGTACTGTTGACTGGAATGATCCATCCAACTAGGATTCGAGTATCGCATCCTTCTCACGGAAGGCACTACCAATGACTACACAGCCCACATCGACGACCGTCACCGCCGACCAGGTCGTCGAGATGTTGGAAGCCCTGTACAACCACGGTGACCCGAGTCGGCTCCGAACTCTTGCAGCTGCGGACCTGCGCCACTACTCGTCGCGGATCGGCGATGGCGTTGACGCATGGGCCGAATTCGCAGCGACCTTTGCCGGGGCCAGTCCCCTGATCGCCGTGCACCGCACCGTCAGTGAAGGTAACCGGATCGGTGTTCACGCCCACTACCGCTGGAACGCCGATCGAGTGATCGACGGCGGACCGGGTGTCGC
The DNA here is from genome assembly GCF_001767395.1 of Rhodococcus sp. WMMA185. Taxonomy (NCBI): domain Bacteria; kingdom Bacillati; phylum Actinomycetota; class Actinomycetes; order Mycobacteriales; family Nocardiaceae; genus Rhodococcus; species Rhodococcus sp. WMMA185. Next base: position 3,342,254 of record NZ_CP017014.1, read on the forward strand.
TGTCGCGCACATTTTCACCATCGAATCCGGCCGGATCGTCGAGGCCGTGGAGGTGACCCAGGAGGTCGCCACCGAGCCCGTCTCGGGCAACGACATGTTCTCCGGGCTGCATTCCTCGGTCGGTCCCCAGAACCTCGAACGCAACCGGCAGATCGCTGAGCGGGTCGTCACCGAATTCCTCGCAGGCAACACCTCGTTGCGCGACGAACTCCTCAGCGATTACACCCAGCACAACCCGTTCATCCCAAACGGCGCCGAGGGCATCGCCGGCTTCGTGGACATGCTGGGTGGCAATCCCAACGACTACCAGTGGACGATTGTTGAGGGCGACCTCGCCTGGACCTACACCCGCTACCTCAGCGAGACGATGGGCACCCCGCCACTAGTCGGCGTCGACATCTGGCGCTTCGATGCAGCTGGCAAGGTCAACGAGCACTGGGATGTCCTCGAAGCCAACTTCACCAGTCCGGCCGGCCACACATTCCCCGGTTGATTCGACGAAAGGCCAGAAACACCAATGCCATCCAAGACTGCCGACCGACTCACCGACGCCGCGCTGCTGTCGATCCGCGAACACGGCTACGCGGGCACGAGCATGCAGGATCTTCTGCGGGGCACCGGCGTGTCCTCGAGCTCGATGTACCACTTCTTCCCCGGCGGCAAAGAAGAGTTGGTCGCATCCGCAGTTCGCCGCGCAGGACTCACGGCAGCCGCACAGATCGCCGACGTCCTCGAGCGGTACGAGCTCACCGAGGCGATCGCCATCATCTTCGACGCTGCGGCCCACGAGATGGAGGCCAACGACTTCACGCTCGGCTGCCCGATCGGTGTTCCGGCCACCGAGGCACCGGCAGACTCGGTTCCGATCCAGAAGGCGGTGGCCGAGGTCTTCACGGCGTGGGCCGACGCCTACACGACGGCGCTCCGCGCATCAGGGGTCGGCTCCGAGCAAGCGACGATGCTCGGCCGCTTCATCGTCGCGGCCTACGAAGGGTCGGTCACCCTGGCGCGTGCCACCCGCACGACCCAGCCGTACCACGATGCCAAAACCATCGTCACCACCCAGATCACCCGTTAGGAGCACCGTCATGATGCGATTCGAACGACAGACCGTTGACGGACACGACCTCAGGATCGCCCGGGTTCACAACGGCGGTCGGCCGACGGTCGTGATGACCAACGCGTTCCCGCAGTCCATCCGCTGCTGGGAATCTCTCTGGGAGCGATTGGCCGACAATTTCGACCTCCTCGCGGTCGACCTGCCGGGCTTCGGCAAGTCGACCGGATCGGGATCGGTCATGCGACCCTCCGCTCAGGCCGAGATCCTGGTGAAGCTGATGGATGCCAACGGAATCGACCAGGTCTTCCTGATCGGGCCCGACATCGGCGTCCCGGTCTCGCTGTGGCTCGCGTCGAACCGACCCGAACGACTACTCGGGCTGAACATCTTCGACGGCCCGGGCACCTGGCCCTCCGATTTCGACCCGGCCCTCAGAGCGGCGACCCGATCCCGAGTGGTCCGATGGCTCGGAGCCCGACCGCCGATGCGACGACTACTGATGAAGCAGAATCTAGGTGCGGCGACCGCGGCGGGGTACCACCACTTCACGCCGTCAGCCGCCGCAGTCGAGGAGTATCGCACGATCTGCTTCGACCCCGAGAAGAACCGCAACTCGCTCGACTTCCTCGGGTCGTACGCGGCAGAACTGCCTGAGCTCGAGAAGCGCTTGTCGTCCATCACCGTTCCCGTGCTGATCACCTGGGGCGCCCACGACCAGTTCGTCCGACCCTCGAATGCCGAGCGCTTGCATGAACTCATCCAGGGCAGTGAGCTGACCGTCTTCGACGATGCCGGCCACTTCTCTCACGAGGACGCCGACGACGAGTGGCTGCAGCGATTCCGCACATTCGTCGAGGCCCACAAGCTGGCGGCGTAGCAGGAGGGCGGGCATCGTCAGCCCGCCCTCACCCGAGCCGTCAGAGTCGTTCGATGATGGTGGCGTTGGCGGTTCCGCCGCCCTCGCAGACGGTCTGCAGCCCGTAGCGACCGCCGGTGCGCTCGAGTTCGTTGAGCAGCGTCGCCATCAGTTTCGTGCCGGTGGCGCCCAGGGGGTGCCCGAGAGCGATGGCACCACCGTTGACGTTCACCTTTGCCGGATCGGCACCGATCTCCTTGATCCATGCGAGCACCACGGGCGCAAACGCCTCGTTGATCTCGACCAGGTCGATGTCGTCGATGCTCAGACCCGTCTTCTCCAACGCATACTGCGTTGCCGGGATCGGTGCGGTGAGCATGAAGATCGGGTCGGCGCCACGGGCGCTGAGGTGATGAATGCGGGCGCGGGGCTTCAGGCCGAACCGCTCGACAGCCTCCGGCGACGCCAGCAGCAACGCGCTTGCTCCGTCGGAAATCTGGCTTGCAACCGCCGCGGTGAGGCGACCACCCTCGGCGAGTGGCTGCAGCGACGCCATCTTTTCGAGGCTCGTCTCGCGCGGTCCTTCATCCGTCGTCACGGCACCCACCGGGACGATCTCTCGGTCGAAACGCCCCTCCGCGATCGCGGTTCGCGCCCTCTCGTGGCTCCGCAGTGCCCAGCGCTCGAGTTCTTCCCGGCTGATGCCCCACTTCTCGGCGATCAGTTCGGCACCACGGAACTGCGATACCTCCTGGTCGCCGTACCGCTCGGTCCAGCCGGTCGACCCGCCGAACGGTGTGTCGAAGCCGTACTGCTGTCCGACGACCATCGCCGATGCGATCGGGATCTGGCTCATGTTCTGCACGCCGCCCGCGACGATGAGATCCGCGGTGCCGCTGAGGATCGCCTGCGCACCGAAATGCACGGCCTGCTGGCTCGATCCACACTGCCGATCGACGGTCACCCCGGGAACCGCCTCCGGGTAGCCGGCGGCGAGCCAGGCCGTGCGAGCAATGTTGCCGGCCTGTCCGCCGATCGCGTCGACGCACCCGAAGACGACGTCGTCGACCGCCGACGGGTCGATCCCCGTCCGCTCGACGATCGCTCGGATCACGTGTGCGCCAAGGTCGGCGGGGTGCACCCCGGCCAAGCCGCCGTTCTTCTTGCCGACCGGTGTGCGGACGGCGTCGACGATGTATGCCTCGGTCATGGGAAGCTCCTCAGTTGTGGGGACTCGCGAGCCCGTCGAGAACGATCGAGAGGTACTGCTTGGCCACGGTGTCGACCGTGACCGAACCACCGGGCCGATACCAGCGCACGGACACCCAGGCGGTGTCTCGCAGGAACCTGAAGGCAAGTTCGATGTCGATGTCGGGACGGAAACTGCCGTCCTTCACCCCGGCCTTCAGTACACCCATCCACAGCTCACGGAATTCGGTTTTGAGATCGGACAGGTACGCGAAGCGCTCGTTGGTGATGAGATGCTTCACCTCGTCCTGATAGATCGCGACGGCGGAGTGGGAAGCGTCGATCGCCTCGTACGACGTGGTGACCAATGCCTCGAGCATCGCGCGATTGTCGAGCCCGGACGCGACTATCTCCCGGTACTTGCCGAACAGGTCGTCAAGGAAGCCCCGTAGAATCTCGTCGACCATCGATTCTTTGGAATCGAAGTGGTGATAGAGGCTGCCCGACAGAATGCCGGCGGCGTCCGCGATGTCGCGCACCGTGGTAGCGCGCAGGCCGCGCTCAGCGAACAGTCCGGCCGCGATCTCGAGCAACTCGGCCCTGCGTCCGGTCTTGTTTGCAGAATCGACGCTGCCCTGGGGTGGAGTCATCCTCTCATCCTATCAACCAAGCGCTTGCTAGGTATCAAACCGAGATCGGGATGCCGACATCGCCTGCGCGCGCATCTCCTACGCGCGCTGCGACGAAATAGAGACGGTCTCACCGGTGAGGTAGGTGGTGTAGTCGCTGGCGAGCATCGCGATGGTCGCGGCGATCTCCCACACCTCGGCGGCTCGACCGAACGCCTCCTGGGACGCCAGCGCATCGAGAAGTTCCTCACTGGTCACCTTCGCGAGAAACGCGTGCCGGGCAATCGATGGCGCGACGGCATTGATCCGCACGCCGTACTCGGCGGCCTCGATCGCGCTGCAGCGGGTCAACGCCATGACACCGGCCTTCGCCGCCGCGTAGTGCGCCTGCGAATGCTGGGCCCGCCAGCCGAGAACGGACGCGTTGTTCACCAGGACACCAGTGTGTGGAACGCCCTTGAAGTAGCGCAGCGCCGCGCGGGTGGCGCGGAACGTTCCGTTCAGCGTGATGTCGAGGACTCGATCCCACTCCTCGTCGGTCATGTCCACCAGAGGTGTCTCACCGCCCAGTCCGGCGTTGTTGATCAGCACGTCGATCCGGCCCAGGTCCTCGGCCGCGCCGGAGATCAGGGCGTCCACCTGTTCGGTGCTCGACACGTCGCATGCCCGCGACTCGACCACCTGCCCGGGGAACTCGGCAGCCAACTTCTCCCTGGTCTCGCCCAGCCTGCGCTCGTGCCAGTCCGACACCAGCACGTCGGCACCCTCGAGCAACGCCCTTCGCGCGGAGGCAAACCCGATTCCGGTTCCGGCAGCGGCGGTGACGACGACCTTCTTGCCTTTCAACAGGTCGTGCCCCTCCGTCTCGACGGGCGCGGTCGCAAGGGGTGAGCTCACAGTGGGTCTGTTCACGGTCGTACCTCTCGGGGAAGTCCGAGCGCGCGCTCGGAGATGATGTTGCGCTGGATCTCGTTGGATCCGCCGTAGATCGTGTCGGCACGGGTGAAGAGGAACAGCCGCTGCCATTCGTCGAGTTCGAGATGTTCGGGGTCGGTGACGTCCGATGTCGGGCCCGTCGGGGCGAGCAGCGAATCCGCCGACCGAACCTCCATCGCCAACTGTCCGAGATCGCGGTGCCAGTTGGCCCAAAGCAGTTTGGCGACGGACGCTTCCGAGCCGGAAGCACCCGCTTCGAGTGTGCGCATGGCATGGGCCCGCATCACGCGCAGCCCTATCCAGGCTCGGGCAATCTTCTCCCGAATGTTCGGATCCATATCTGCGCCATTGGCTTTCGCGAGATCGACGATACCTTGCAGCTCCCTCGCGAACCCGATCTGCTGACCGAGTGTGGAGACGCCACGCTCGAAGGTCAACAGCCCCATCGCGACCCGCCAGCCGTCCCCCGGCTCCCCGACCACCAGATCGGCCTCCGTCACCGCGTCGTCGAAGAAGACCTCGTTGAACTCGGATGTGCCGGTAAGTTGCTGGATCGGGCGGACGGTCACGCCCGGCTGATCGAGCGGCACCAGCAGGAAGCTCAGGCCCCGGTGCCGTTTCGAGCCCGGTTCGGTGCGGCACAGCACGAACGCCCATTGCGCGACATGGGCGAGGGACGTCCATATCTTCTGCCCGTTGATCACCCACCTGTCGCCATCGAGTCGTGCCGTGGTCGACACGTTGGCGAGATCGGAACCCGCGCCCGGCTCGGAATAGCCCTGCGCCCACAGCTCCGTCACGGTCTTGATACCGGGAAGGAAGCGGCGCTTCTGTTCCTCGGTGCCGAACGCAATGAGCGTGGGGCCGAGCAGCTCCTCGCCGATATGGCTGACCCGCGCCGGTGCCCCCGACTTCGCGTATTCCTGATGAAACTGCACCTGCTGCGCCAGGGTGGCTCCAAGGCCGCCGTACTCCTGCGGCCAGCCGAGGCAGGTCCACCCTGCGGCAGCGAGGTGTCGGTCCCAGGCAAGCCGCTCCTCGAAACACTCGTGCTCGCTGCCGGGCCCGCCCTTGCCCCGAAGTCGGCCGAAGTCACCGGTGAGATTGTCCGCCAGCCATGTCCTGACGGTCCGCGAAAAATCGCCGTCAGAATCGGCGTCAAAGTCGCCGTCAAGGTTGCCGTTGGTGATCGGCTCGTCCGGGCTCTCGCTCTGGTCCACGTCTGTAAGATAACCTACCAAGCACTTGCTAGGTAGGGAGCCTTGCTAGTTAGGGAGCCTTGTTAGTTAGGGAGCGCAGTGATCGAATACCCGACAACCACCCCGTCCGCGCTGAAAAGGGCCGCCCGTAACTTCGGCGACCTCACCGCAGTGGCAGATGGCGGTGTCGAATTGACCTTCACACAGCTACGCGATCGTGTCCGCGATTTCGCCGCAGCACTCTGTGCCCGCGGAGTGCAACCCGGCGAGCGCGTGGCCATGTGGTCGCCGAACACCTATCACTGGGTGATCGCGGCACTGGGCACCCACTACGCCGGCGCCACGCTGGTGCCGATCAACACGCGCTACACCGCCACCGAGGCGCTCGACATCCTCGAGCGTTCCAAGGCATCCGTACTGGTAGTCGTGGACAAGTTCCTCGGCGCCGACCGCTACACGTCGCTGCGGGAGGCGTCGCCGACCCTCGACATCCCCACCGTCATCCGAATACCGATCGGCGGGAGCGAGATCGACGGGGACGAGCGCGACGGCGACACCCGATCCCCCAACGTGCTGGACTTCGGCGACTTCCTCGGACTCGCCGGCGACGGCACTCGAGCCGAGGCGGATGCCCGCGCGGAATCCGTCTCCCCCGACGACGTCTCCGACGTGATGTTCACGTCGGGCACCACGGGCAAGAGCAAGGGCGTCATGAGCGCGCATCGGCAGGCGGTGGGCGCCGCCGCAGTGTGGGTCGAGTGCGCGGAGGTCACATCACGGGACAACTACCTGATCGTCAACCCGTTCTTCCATACCTTCGGGTACAAGGCCGGCATCCTGGTCTGCCTGCTCAGCGGCGCGACCATCGTCCCCATGGCGGTGTTCGACGTGATCGAGGTGATGGCAACCGTGCAGGCGAAGCAGATCACCGTGCTGCCGGGCGCCCCGACGATCTTCCAGTGCATTCTCGATCACCCAGACCGCGCGGACTACGAACTGTCGAGCCTGCGAATCGCCGTGACGGGGGCTGCCGCGGTTCCAGTGGTGCTTGTCGAACGCATGCAGTCCGAACTCAGTTTCGACGCCGTCCTCACCGCCTACGGTCAGACCGAGGCGGCGATGATCACGATGTGCCGCACGGACGACGATCCGGTAACCGTCTCCACCACATCGGGCCGCGCCGTCCCCGGTATGGAGGTGCGCATCGGCGATCAGGGCGAAATCCTCGTGCGTGGCGAGGGCGTGATGCTCGGGTACCTCGACGACCCGGAGACAACCGCCAAGACCATAGACCCGGACGGCTGGCTGCGCACCGGCGACGTGGGCACCCTCGACGACCGCGGCTATGTAGACATCACCGACCGCCTCAAGGACATGTACATCTCGGGTGGCTTCAACGTCTATCCGACGGAGGTGGAGAACACCCTCGCCCGGCTCGAAGGCGTCGCCGAATCCGCGGTCATCGGAGTTCCCGACCAGCGCATGGGAGAGGTAGGGCGCGCCTTCGTCGTGCGCCGGTCCGATATCACCGAGGACGAGGTGATCGCTTACTGCCGGGAGCACTTGGCCAACTTCAAAGTCCCCCGCTCGGTGCGGTTCGTGGACTCCCTGCCCCGGAACCCTTCCGGGAAGGTAATGAAGAACATTCTGCGTGAGGAGAAGATATGACGGTCCCCGATGAGGGTGACGTGGTCACCTACGAGGTGCGCGACGGCATCGCATTCGTGACGCTCAACCGCCCCGACTACCGAAACGCCCAGAACTCGGTGATGACCTACGCTCTGGACGCCGCATTCGAACGGGCCGTCGAGGACGACGGCGTGAAGGTAATCGTGCTCGCCGGCAACGGAAAACACTTCTGCGCGGGGCACGACATCGGTACCCCCGGGCGCGACCACCACGTCCACTACGACAACAAGGCCGTCATGTGGTGGGACCACGTCGACAAGCCGGGCGGCGATCAGCGATTTGCCCGCGAGATGGAGGTCTACCTCGGGATGTGCCGGCGTTGGCGCGAGATCCCGAAGCCGACTATCGCGATGGTCCACGGCGCCTGCATCGCCGGCGGACTGATGCTGGCATGGGTTTGCGACCTGATCGTGGCGTCGGATGATGCGTTCTTCTCCGATCCAGTCGTACGTATGGGCATTCCCGGGGTCGAGTACTTCGCGCACCCGTGGATGTTGGGGCCGCGATTCGCGAAGGAAATCCTCTACACCGGTGACCGTTTCACCGCCCAGCGGGCCTACGAGGTGGGCATGGTCAACCGGGTTGTCCCTCGTGAGGATCTCGAGAAGGAAACCCTCGCCATTGCCGAGCGCATTTCGGCGATGCCACGGTTCGGACTGGCGCTGACCAAGAAGGCCGTCAATCAGTGCGAAGACCAGATGGGCATGCGGAACGGCATGGACTCCGTCTTCGGTCTGCATCACTTCGCGCACGCACACAACGCCGAGATCGACACCGATTCGCTCGGCGGCATGGACGCGAAGTCGATGGCTGCCAGCGCTCGCAACTCGAGCGAGGGGGCGAAGTAGGTGGACCTCGACTTCGACGATGCCACCCTCGCCTTCCGTGACGAGGTCCGGACATTTCTGCGCGACAACGTTCCAGCACAACCATTGCCCTCGATGGACACGGCCGAGGGTTTCGAAGCGCACCGCGAGTGGGAGCGCACGCTCGCCGACGCCCGACTCTCGGTCGTGTCCTGGCCACGCGAACTCGGCGGCCGTGATGCGTCGCTGCTCGAATGGGTGGTCTTCGAGGAGGAGTACTACCGTTCCGGTGCGCCCGGACGTGTCAGCCAGAACGGCATCTTCCTGTTGGCACCCACGCTGTTCGAGCATGCCTGCGCCGAGCAGCTCGCCCGCATCATGCCGCGCATGGCTCGCGCCGACGACATCTGGGCGCAGGCGTGGTCCGAACCGGAGTCCGGCAGCGATCTCGCATCACTGAGATCGACCGCACGCCGCGTCGACGGAGGTTGGGTGCTCAGCGGGCAGAAGACCTGGAGTTCCCGGGCGAGCTTTGCCGATTGGGGCTTCGGCCTGTTCCGCTCCGACCCGGAAGCACAGCGGCACAGGGGCATTACATACTTCATGTTCGACCTACGTTCACCGGGCGTGACCGTCCGGCCGATCGATCAACTCGACGGCGAGCCCGGATTCGCGGAGATCTTCCTCGAGGACGTGTTCGTCCCCGACGACCCCGCGGACCCCGGTGAGTCCGGGGTGATCGGCGGCGTGAACGAGGGATGGCGGGTCGCGATGAGTACGGCGTCCAACGAACGGGGCCTGTCGCTGCGCAGCCCGGGCCGGTTTCTCGCGACCACCGACCGGCTCGTCGAGCTGTTGAGGTCCAGCGGGCAGATGGATGACACCGCCCTTCGCAGCAAGGTCGCCGACGCTTGGATCGGGGCCCGCGCCTATCAGCTCAGCACGTTCGGCACCGTCACCCGGCTCGCCGAAGGCGGGCAACTGGGCGCCGAGTCGTCGATCAACAAGGTGTTCTGGTCCGAGTGGGACATCGCCACCCACGAAACCGCGCTCGAGCTGCAGGGCGCCTCGGCCGAGCTCGCGGACAACTGGATGGACGGCTACCTGTTCTCACTATCGGGACCGATCTACGCCGGCACCAACGAGATCCAGAAGAACGTGATCGCCGAGCGCCTGCTCGGACTACCGAAGGGGGACCGGTGAGGTTCGCACTCGATGCCTCTCACACCGACTTCGCGTCCAGCATCGACGCGCTGCTGACGAAGGCCGACATGCCGACGGTGATCCGCGCATGGAGCACCGGCGACACCGAACCTGGCCTCGAACTGTGGGGGCGCCTCGCCGAGACCGGCGTCAACGCACTGCTGGTCCCTGAGGAACACGATGGACTCGGTGCCGATCCCGTCGATCTGGTGGTCGCGGTCGAACAGCTCGGACGTCACGCCGTCCCGGGCCCTGTGGCCGAGACGATCGCCGTCGCCCCCGCCCTACTCGCACAGGTGGCGCCTGAGAAATTGCCGGAGTTGGCATCCGGATCGCTGGCCACCGTGGCGGCGCCGCCACACGTGCCGTTCGCCGTCGATGCCGACGCCGCCGATCTCGCCCTGCTGGTCGACGGCTCGACCATCCACCTGGGCGAATCGGGTTCGGCTCTCGCGTCGGTGGACCGGTCTCGGCGACTGTTCTCGCTCACCGGATCGGAGGCGCTCGGCGAGGGCGACTCCGCTCCCGCATTCGACCTGGGCGCCCTCGCGACCGCAGCCCAGCTGCAGGGGCTCGGGGAGACATTGCTCGAGGTCACTACCGACTACGCGAAGCAGCGCAAGCAGTTCGGCAAGGTCATCGGAGGGTTCCAGGCCATCAAGCATCACCTGGCGGAGGTCGCCGTCGGGCTGGAGATGTCGAGGCCGCTGCTCTACGGCGCCGCACTGTCAGTCCGCGACGGTTCAGCGGCTACGACGCGCGATGTTTCGGCCGCCAAGGCGGCGTGCGGGGACGCAGCCTATCGAGCCGCCCGCGTCGCGCTGCAGGTGCACGGCGCCATCGGGTACACCCAGGAACATGACCTGTCGTTGTGGCTCGTGAAGGTTCGAGCGCTCGTGACGGCATGGGGCACACCTGCATTCCATCGGGCACGTGTGGTCGACTCGCTGGTGAGTGCGTCATGACGTTCGACAACGAAGAGCGAGCGGCTCTCAGGTCCTCGGTCCGGGACCTGTTGTCCAAGCGTTCGGACTCTGGCGCCGTCCGACGGGCGATGACCACCGAGCACGGCTACGACGAGGCGCTGTGGGGCACGCTGTGCGAGCAGATCGGCGTCGCCGCGCTCGCGATCCCGGAGAAGTACGACGGGGTCGGCGCGTCGCTGCTGGAAACGCATGTGGTGCAGGAAGAACTGGGCAGAACACTGACGCCGTCGCCGATGCTCGGCAGCGCCGTTCTCGCCGCCCAAGCGCTCGTGCTGTCGGGTGACGACGAAGCCTGCGCTCGTCTGCTGCCCGGCGTAGCGGCCGGCTCGGTGGCCGCGCTGTGCTGGGCGGAGCCTGCGGGCTGGAGCGGTTTCGGCGTGTCGGCTGCGGACGGCACGCTGTCAGGGACAGCGTCGTACGTTCTGGGCGGCGACGTCGCGGACGTGCTGTTGGTACTGACCTCCGAGGGTCTGTTCGAGGTCGATCCGGCCGCCGAGGGCGTGAGCCGGCGCCGCGTTCCCACGATGGACCCGACGCGGGCGCTGTCCGAGGTGCGCTTCGACAATGCCTCGGCGCGCAAGCTCGCCTCCCCCACCGACCTCGTCGAACGACTACGCGCGGTGGCACTGATCGCGCTGTCAGCGGAACAGGTCGGTGCGGCGTCCGCTGCGCTCGAACAAACGGTGGAGTACGCGAAGTCCCGCAAGCAGTTCGGTCGGGCAATCGGATCCTTCCAGGCCATCAAACACCGCATGGCCGACATGTACGCGCTGGTGGAGACGGCTCGATCGATGTCGTACGCCGCGGCGCTGTCAGGAACGCACGAGGACGCCGTCATCGCGAAGGTGTACTGCTCGGAGGCGTTCGAGACAGTCGCGGCCGAAGCCATCCAGCTTCACGGCGGCATCGCCATCACCTGGGAGCACGACGCGCAGCTCTACTTCAAGCGGGCCCACAGCACCGCGCAGTTGTTCGGGCAGCCGAGGGAATTTCTGCCGAGGCTGGCCGAGCTCGCGGGACTGTGATCACACCGCTTTCCTCACAGACTGGCTTCAATTGGCCTGGCTTCAATTGGCCTGGCTTCAATTGGCCTGGCTTCAATTCGCGATGTCGACCACTACCCGGGTAGGACCGCTGAGCGTGAAGACGGTGAATGGGCGCTGAGAACGCGTAGTCCCGATGAACGACTGCATATCACCCTCGGACCAACTGGCCCCTTCCTTGACTTCGGTCACGACGCCCCCAGCGCCCGAGACCGGGGGAAATGACCTGACCCCAGAGTCGTCGGAGGGAAACGTGATTTGGTTGATATAGATCTGGATGATCCCCTCTCCCGCCACGGAGATGGGCTCGAGGCTGTTGTCCTGAACGGCGCTGTCGACGTAGCGGGCACGCCAACCAGGTGTTCCGGGACCGGTGAACTCGTAGACCACCCGATCGAAGCCCGGATGCTTGCCGACCCGTATGTCGGTCAACGTCAGATCTGCCGACGTCGAGGCAGGCGACGACTGTGGGCCTGTGCCGGTAGGGAGTGTCGAGTTCGAATCCGATCCTTGTTCACCTACGCCCTCGGAAGTCGATTCGGTCGATACGCGAGCGGGGGCGGACTCCGATGCTGCGGCCGATGTGGCCATCGCACCGTCGGTGGCTCCGGCCGTGGTCACGGCGGCTGACGTCGTCGTGGTGCTCTCTGCTGCGTCCGCGTCAACACCCCCACATCCTGTGGCAGTGAATACGACTGTTGCGCAGGTCAGTCCGGCGGCAATCGTGCTGAGTCGGGTTTGCAAGGGCAACCTTCCGTAGTAGGAATTGTCGTAGCGCGACCAGCGCGCACGACACCAGTAGAACGTCGATCAACCAAACAGGAGATCGGCTTCACACGTTCGTTGTGGGCCGGATCGGGGAGGCTTGTTGCAGAATTCACTCCGCAAAGGGATCGCCGGGCGACCTCTCGTATCGAGTTGATCGGGCATTTTTTGCATGCGCGACCGGCACCAAGATCGACCCCTCCCACTCTCCGTAACGAAACGGACCAGTCGGACAACTATCTCATGACCCAATCGCATAGAACGAATCGGAGTATGGCCGTGAAATTGTCGTATGCTGTTGGTGCAACGCTCATCTCGATGATGGCATTGCTGATGGCAGGGTGCGGTGGAGAGGGCGCGCCAAGTGAGCAAAGCCCTGAATCCACCCTGCACCTTCCATCCTCGACCGCCCCGGCTGCCACCAGCACGGCCGCCGGCGTTCCTGTTTCCCCCGTGAGGCCGGCCGATGACGGTCGCTCCGAAACAGCCGGTGAACTTACTCTTAGGTTGCAGACTGCCTCTCCCCCGGACGATCCCGAAAACCTCGAGGGCAAGTGCAGTGACCCGCAGTGGCGAAACGCCCAAGGCGCGGAAGGCGACCGCCGTTGCGGGGCCCCAACCCCTTCACAGCACCACCGTTCGTTCCCGCCCCGGACGATCCCGAAAACCTCGAAAGCAAATGCAGTGACCCGCAGTGGCGAAACGCCCAAGGCGCGGAAGGCGACCGCCGTTGCGGGGCCCCCAACCCCTTCACAGCACCACCGTTTGTTCCCGCTCCTGCCGAAACAGATAGTCCCCAGTCCTGATAACCGAGTGGACCGCCCGCCATCCTGTCGAAGGCGTCGGCGGCGAGTTCAACGTCGACAACTGCGCCAAGGCCCTCCCGATAGCCAAGGAAGAAAAAGCATCATCTCGCACGCCCGATCAGCTTCGGGAACAAGGCAACGGAACCGACAACTAGGCGGCCCGCAAGGGCTGGTCCGGCGTGACCTGCGATTGGGTCACGAGTGTGTCGTGATCGACAATTCGCACTAACTCAGATCTCTTTCATACGGCACGCTGCAGTATCAATGATTCGAGAAAGCTCGCGACTCCGTCTTCGTCATTGCTGGGCAGGACGCGGTCGGCCAAGGCCAGAATGTCATCGATCGCGTTGGACGGGCACAGCGCCGTCCCCGCCCACTTCAGCATCTGGACGTCGTTGGTCGCATCACCGACCACAGCGACCTCGGACGAGCTGATCCCCTCGGCCGCGCACAGCTCGGCGAGGGCGCTGGCCTTCGACACCCCTGACGCAGACATCTCGACGTATGGCGCACCGGAGTGGGTCAGTTCCATACCCTCCACGCCGGCTGCCACCGTGGTCCGATACAGCTCGGCACCGGAGACGTCCGGATGCCTCGCGACGATCTTGACCATCGGCTCGTCCGGCAGCGGCAGCAGTTCGGACAGTGCCATCTCGTGCGGGTGCCGTTGGTGGTCGGTGAATTCGCACAATGCCGCGTAGGCCGGTTCGGCGACGAACCCGGTGGGGCCGACGTTCGCGAACGCCACCCCTGGCATCACCGCGCGCACGCGGTTCATCGCCGCCGCCGCCGACTCCATCGCGATCGTGGTCGTCGCGGTGATCTTCGGGGATCCGTCGGTGAGGTCGAGGATCACGGCGCCGTTCGCGCAGATCGCCTTGCCGCGAAACCCGCATGACTGCGCCAACTCGTGCACCGAGTGACGGGCACGGGCCGTCGCCCACACGATCTCGACGCCCGCCCGCCGAGCCTCCTCCATCGCCCGCGCAGTGCGGGGAGAGATCGTGCGGTCCGAGCGCAACAGGGTGCCGTCGAGGTCGGTAGCCACCAGCCGAGTTCGAGTCACCCCGGCATAATGCCAGGCTCGTCGTATCCGCGCGCGGCCAAATGAAGTATCGATAACCTGGATCACATGCGCCATCTCGTACCCGGCATTGTGCTCAATTCCGGAACCGTCATCCCCCAACTTGGGCTGGGCGTCTGGCAGGCCACCAATGCCGAAACCGAACACGCCGTGCGGTTCGCCCTGGACGAGGCAGGCTACCGCCACATCGACACCGCAGCCGCGTACGGCAACGAGGAGGGCGTCGGCCGAGGCATATCCACCTCATCGGTACCGCGCGAAGACATCTTCATCACCACGAAGCTGTGGAACAGCGACCACGGATACGAGCCGGCCTTGAAGGCGTTCGACGCCAGCCTGGCCCGCCTCGGTCTCGACTACATCGACCTCTACATGATCCATTGGCCGCTACAGGGCGACGACCGCCTCCTCCACACCTGGGACGCGCTGGGGGCCATTGCCGAGTCGGGACGAGCCAGGGCGATCGGCGTGTGCAACTTCGAACCCCACCACCTGCAGCTACTCATCGACCACGGACGCGCTCTGCCCGCGATCGACCAGGTGGAACTGCATCCGCATCTCGCCCAGCGCGACATCCGGAACTTCTGCGCCGAGCACGGCGTCGCCGTCGAATCGTGGAGTCCGCTGGGCGGCACCAGCAACTCGGGCTGGGGCAAGAGATCGAAGCCCAACACCCTACTGACGGAGCCGATCATCACGCGCATCGGCGACCGGCACGGCAAGTCCGCGGCTCAGGTAATGATCCGCTGGCATCTTCAGAACGGCCTGATCGTCATCCCCAAGTCGGTTCACGATTCGAGAATCCGTGAGAACATAGACGTTTTCGACTTCGAACTCGATGAGCAGGACCTCAGCGAGATCGACACGCTGGACAGCGGTATCCGTGTCGGCGCCCATCCGGACCAGTACCAGGCAGGCGCGCGCTAAGTAGGCGAGCGAACCGCTACCGCACGACACCCAACCTCACCGGCATCTGCTCGAGTCCCGACACGAAATTCGCCGGACGGCGCCGCAGCGGGCCGTCGTCAGCGAGCGTCATTTCGGGCAGGCGCGACAGCAGTTGCTCGAACATGATCTTCGCTTCGAGCCGGGCCAGTTGGTTGCCGAGGCAGAAGTGAGTGCCGAACCCGAATGCGACATGCGGGTTCGGAGACCGGTTGATGTCGAAGACCTCGGGATCTGCGAATACCTTCTCGTCGAAGTTCGCGGATTCGAACAGCAGCATCATCTTCTCCCCCTGGCGCAGTTCTGCTCCGAAGAATTCGACGTCGCGGGTGACCGTGCGGCACATGTTCTTGATCGGCGACGACCAGCGCAGCATCTCTTCGACAGCCGTGGGGATTGCGCCGGCGTCGTCCACCAGGCGCTCCTGCTGATCGGGGTGGCGCATGAGTTGTTCCATACCGCCGCTCAGGACGTGCCGGGTGGTCTCGTCTCCACCGACGAGAATCAGCAGGGTTTCGCCGACGATTTCCTCATCGCTGAGCCGAACCCCCTCGATCTCGCTGTGCACGAGGACGCTGGTCAGGTCGTCGGTCGGATTCTGCCGTCGTTCTTCGATCGTGCGGAGCGTGAACTCGCTGAATGCTGCGTAGGCGTCCATCTGCGCCTGCAATTCCTCGTCTGTGGCGTTGCTTCCGAGGGCGTTCATCAAATCGTCGGACCACCGCAGAAAAGTCTCGCGTTCCTCCGGACGTACACCGAGCATGTCGCCGATCACCGCCATGGGCAGCGGCGCAGCCAGGTCGCGGACGAAGTCCGCCTCACCCTTCTCACACACTGAATCGATGAGATGGTCGCAGATCTCCCTGATCCGATCGGCCCTGGCCTCCACGCGCTTGCGAGTGAAACCAACGTTGACCAGCCGACGATGCTGCAGGTGCTGCGGATCGTCCATGTCGATCATCTGTGGCAGCGGGCCCACCCCGGGGCGTATTCCCCCCGCGCTCGAGAACAATTGCGGGTCACGTTCGGCGGCGAGCACGGCCTCGTACGACGCGGCCCCGACGATGCCCTCCGCGCGATACACCGGTTCGCGGGCCCGCATCCAGGCGTAGGCCTGGTGGGTGTCGCCCAACTCCCCCGAGTAGAAACGTCCGTCGAGCAGATCGAAATTCGGCCTGTCCGCCATCGCGATGCTCCTCGGCCGAGATGTTCCCCGGCATTGAAATCCGACGAAACGTGTCCCGATAATAGAACGTGTTCCTATCCTGACGGAGCGGTACGAACAGACCCGCGTTCAACCACCCGAAGGAGATGTGCATGGCTACCGACGACGCCAACGGACTCGCGAAGAGTTCTGTACTCGTCACCGGCGGTGGGAGTGGCATCGGTTTGGGCGTCGCCAAGACCCTCGCAGCCGAAGGCGTCCACGTCACGATATGCGGTCGCAACGAGCAGAAACTGGAAAACGCGGCACGTGAAATCGGCAACGCCGACAACAGCGTTGACACGGTGGTCGCCGACGTCACCGTCGAAGCGGATGTGATCCGCGCGGTGTCTCAGGCGTGCGAACACACGGGACGACTCGACGGCGTCGTCGCCTGCGCGGGCGGCAACGAGACCATCGCCCCCGTCACCCAACTGGACGTCGAGGCGTGGCGTCGTACGGTCGACCTCAACATCACCGGCACCATGCTGACGATCAAGCATTCGGCCCGTGCGCTGGTGGATGCGGGCGGAGGGTCGATCGTCGCAATTTCGTCGATCGCGAGCAGCAATACGCACCGCTGGTTCGGGGCTTACGGACCATCGAAAGCGGGAGTGGATCACCTGGTGCAACTCGCCGCCGACGAACTCGGCGCAAGCAACGTACGCGTCAACTGCATCCGCCCAGGACTCACCCGCACCGATCTCGTCGCGCTCATCACCGACGGTGGGCCGATCTTGGAGGACTACCTGGCGAACACTCCCATCGCGAGAGTCGGCGAGGTCACCGACGTCGCGGCGCTCGCGAAGTTCCTCCTCGGCCCGGACTCCACCTGGATCACGGGTCAGATCATCAATGTCGACGGCGGACAGATGCTGCGCCGCGGCCCCGACTTCAGGTCGATGCTCGAACCGGTCTACGGCGCCGACGGTTTGCGAGGGGTGGTGGCGCCATGACGTCGCACCAGGTGCTGGGCAAACAGATCGACACACCGGTCGAGGTTCGGCGGGCATCCGCGATCACCGCCATGTACTCGGTGCCGGCCACCGCTGCCCAGGATTTGATTGCCCACACGGGTCTCGAAGTCCTCCAATTCCGTCCGGGTCGCGGCGTGTGCGTGCTTGTGTTCGTCGATTACGTGGACGGAGACCTGGGCCCCTACAACGAGTTCGGGGTCGTGTTCCTCGTCCGGGATCACCGCGCCGCCGCCGCTTCGGTCACACAAGATCTCAAGTCACTCGTGCAGGGCAGGGCCGGCGCACTGATCCACCGGTTGCCGGTCGACGGCGAGTTCACCATGGCTGCCGGCAGAAGTATCTGGGGCTTCCCCAAGACCTTGGCCGACTTCGACGTGGAACACAGCGGTTCGGTGGAGCGTGCATCGGTGAGCCAGGACGACCGCCTGATCGCTCAGCTCAGCGTGAAACGTGGTATCCGGGTACCGGCTCCGGACACCGCCACAGCACTCGCCGCCTACTCGAATCTCGACGGCGTCACAAGGGTCACCACATGGCAGATGCGTCCCAACGGCGTCCGCTCGCGACCCGGTGGGGCGGAGTTGAAGCTGGGCTCCCACCCGATCGCCGACGAACTGAGGTCCCTGGGGTTGCCGAGGCGGGCGCTCGTCACTTCCTCGATTCCCGACCTACCGATGACATTCGGGGACGCCCAGCCCATATGAGCAAGCGCGTGGCTGCTCTCGTGACCGCAACCGGGGCGGTCACTCGCGGGGTGTGGACAGCCACACCCCCGACTCACCTGTCCACCCCCTCGAATGACGACGTCGGAGGTGAAAGGCTGCTGACATGAACGAATCTCCCGCGCCGCCACTGGTCGAGTTCCTCCGAGCCCCCATCGCCGCGAAGACTTGGCGTGAGGCCGGATACCTCGCCGTCACCGTCCCGCTGGCTCTCGCCGGCCTCACCTACCTCGCTGCCGGGTTCGGGAGTGGACTCTTGCTCGCCGTCACCCTCGTGGGGTTTCCCTTGCTCGCCGCAGTCGTCCTTGGCGCCAGAGGCTTCGGTTACGTTCACCGGAGCCTGGCAACGACAATGATGGGTGCGGCGGTGGCCGAACCACCCCGGCCGACACGAGAACCGGGCGTCATCGGATTCGTCCGCTCCGGGCTGACAGACCGCACAGGCTGGCGAGCGATCCTGTTCATGCTGATCAAGACCGTCATGTTCGTTCCGGCCTTGGTCGCGCTGGCGTTTGCTGCAGGTGCGCTGTATCTGACGATCTTGCCGATCCCGTGGTGGTTGTTCGATGTCAAGAGTGTCGACTCCACCGGGACCGAGCGACATTCGATCATCGAAATCGGGAACGTCTACTTCGATACCTGGCCGCAGATGATGCTGGTGTCCGCGGTAGGGGTCGCCTGCCTGCTTCTCGCGCCGTGGCCGATACGAGGACTCGCCGCACTTGACCGCTCCCTGATCCGCTCGCTACTCGGCCCGTCGCGCCGCGACTCGCGCGTCGAGCAACTCGAGCGCAGTCGTACTGCAGCCGTGGAAGACTCGGCGACTCGGCTGAGACGTGTCGAGCGTGACCTGCACGACGGCACCCAAGCCCGCATCGTGTCGATGGCCATGACGTTGGGTCGCGCAGAAGAGCAGCTAGCCGCCGGACAGGACCCGTCCGATCTCGTGCACAGCGCGCACGCGGCGGCGAAGGACACCCTCGTCGAGCTGCGAGAGTTGGTGCGGGGTATACATCCCCCCGCCCTCGATCTCGGCCTCGCCCCCGCCCTCGAGACCCTGGCGGCGCGCAGTGTGATTCCGGTGGATCTCGCGGTATCCGATTACTTGCGGCCCTCTCCGGGTACCGAGGCAATTGCCTACTTCGCAGTGGCCGAACTGCTAGCCAACGTCGCCCGTCACTCGAACGCAACCCGCGCGTGGGTGTCGGTGACCTCTGACGATCACACCCTGACGGTAATGGTCCGCGACAACGGCTCGGGTGGCGCTCGTGTCGGGGCGGGAAGCGGACTGTCCGGGTTGCAGACACGCGCCGCCACCGTGGACGGAACACTGGTCGTGGACAGTCCCGTCGGCGGCCCGACCGTCGCAACCCTCTCCCTCCCCGTCGACGGAGCCCTCTGATGCGGATCGTGATCGCCGAGGACAACGCAATCCTGCGGGACGGGCTGGCACAGCTGCTGATCGAACGTGGTCACGAGATCGCGGCAATCGCCATGGACGCCCCCACCCTGGGCGCCGCCGTCGCCGAGCACCGACCGGATGTCGCCGTGGTCGATATTCGGATGCCTCCCACATTCACCGACGAGGGACTCGTGGAGGCCGTGGCACTGCGCAGAAGGTTCCCCGACATCGGCGTTCTCGTGTTCTCACAATGGGTGGAAACCCGTTATGCCTCTGAACTTCTCGCCGGAAGGGCGGCCGGGGTCGGGTACCTCCTCAAGGACCGCGTGGCGGACGTCGGCGAGTTCGTCGACGCCCTAGAGCGGGTCGCGTCGGGAGGAACAGCACTCGACCCGGAGGTGGTGACCCAATTGATGGGTTCGAGCCGCAAGGCCGAGACTCTGGACCGGCTCACCCCGCGCGAGCGCGAGGTGCTCGGGCTGATGGCCCAGGGCCTGTCGAACGCCGCACTCGCCCAGGCGCTGCATATCACCGAGCGAGCAGTGGAGAAGCACATCGGCAACATCTTCACCAAGCTCGACCTGCCGACATCGGATGGACACCACCGGCGTGTCCTCGCAGTACTCCGATACCTGGAGCAATGACGACTCACCTGTTTTCGTCCCGTGCCGCACGCCTCATGCCAGCGCAAGCAAGGCCAACGCGGCCTGCCGGGGAACCGTTACGTCCAGGCTCGTCAGCTTCTCGAATCTGCCGAGCCGGTTCAACACGGTGTTCCGATGGCAGAACAATTGCGCGGCGGTGTCGGTGACACTTCCAGTCGCGAGATAGACCCGCACCGTCTCGACGATCCGGTCACGTTCCTCGTCCGTGATCGTGTCGAGGCCGGACAGGAGGTATGCCGAGAATTCCGTTTGATCATCCAAACGGCTCTTGGTCACTCGCGTCCACGCGTCGGTGAGCGTCCGTAGTCCGTGTTCACCCGGACGGATGGTTCGAAGTATCTCGTACGCTGTGTTCGCCGCCGAAGCCACTGAAACGAGACCGCGCGCCGCCGGGACCATGCCGCCGGAAATCTCCTGTAGTTGCCGGTACTGGCTCTCGGGCCCCCGGGTCTGTGTTCGCGGCGCCGGCCACAGAACTACCACGCGGCCGGACTGGTTGAGAACGAAGAGATCTTCGCCCCTGGCGGCGAGCGTGTTCGCGATCCGGTGCACCATCTGGGACGATTCGCGGCCTGCAACGACGACGCGGAACGTGTCGTCGGCGTCGACCTTCAGAGCACGGGCAACCTGGTCGACCTTGCTCGAGACCAGGGGTGCGGGCCCGAACAGCTCTGCCAGGTATGTCTGCTGTTCGTCTCGGGTGGAAGCGGCCATCGCCGCCTTCTCTTCGAGATAACTCTGTTGCACCGCGCGGGCATGATCGTCGACCGCACTCCAGAGGCTGTCGACATGGAGTGCGAGAACCGTCATGTCCGTCGAATTTGCGCGCTCGAGCAGTGACGACCACAGGATGCCGAAGTCGAGACGGATCGCCGCCACCAGATCTTCTACCGGGATTCCCTGTCGGGCACGTTGCCGTCCCAGCTCCTGGGAAAGCGAACCGAGTCGAGTCGTCGCCGGGCCGGTGATGACTGCCTCGAGTATCAACCGAATCGACTCGCGGGCAGAATTCGCGAGATCATCCCTGGTCACAAGACCCGATTGATAAGATTCGACGGTCTCGAGCTTGTCGAGGAAGACCGTGGCCAGGTCATCGACCTCGTGCGTTGCGCCCAAGATCAGCTCACGCCAGCGCGGCAGACTCTCCCGTTTCCGCTTGGCGAGGTTTCTCACAGGAGTTCCTTCCGCGCGGCTCCTCAGTCAGGTCCTACCCACATCTTCAACTCTAGAATCGCGGCAACGCGGCGGCACGACATATCGCCGACACGGACCCTCCATCGGCAGCGCGTTATGCATATTCACAACATGTGGGCTCTTCTTCGAGGCAGATTGCGATTTCCTCCCGTATTCGGGTGGGGTTTCATGAACGGAACGCCTTTGAACGATCTGCCCTATACGCGCAACATTCGGAGCACCACAATGAGCACCCCGCCCGCTGTACAGCTTGGCGAAAAGAAGCCAATTCCACCCGATACATCGCGGCGAGTGGCTTTCGCGGCGTTCGTGGGAACGGCGATGGAGTGGTACGACTTCTTTCTGTTCACCACTGCGGCTGCCCTGGTGTTCAATGTGCAGTACTTCAGTTCCGAAAATGCACTGACGGCGACGATGGCGTCGTTCAGCACCCTGGCGGTCGGGTTCGTTGCGCGCCCGGTGGGTGGACTGCTCTTCGGCTGGCTCGGGGACCGGGTCGGACGCAAGAAAATTTTGATGACGACCATCGTCGGCATCGGTATTTCCACCGTCCTGATCGGATTGCTGCCCAACTACTACTCGATCGGTGTCATCGCCCCGATCGCACTCGTCGTGTTGCGCATATTGCAGGGCTTGGCCGTCGGAGGCGAGTGGAGTGGCGCAGTCACGATCGCGGCCGAGTGCGCTTCGCCTTCGCAGCGAGCGAGGTACGCGTCGATCCCGCAACTCGGATCGCCGGTGGGGACGATCATGTCCTCGGGAGCATTCTTCATCACAGCAGCCGTGTTATCCGAAGATGTATTCAATTCCTGGGGCTGGCGTATTCCCTTCCTGTTGGCTCTGCCGCTGCTGGGAGTCTCTGTCGTGATTCGAAAGCAACTCGAGGAATCCCCCGAATTCGAAGCCTTGCAGAAACAAGACTCGGTTTCGGAAGCACCACTACGCCAAGTGTTCTCCGGGGCATGGCGGCAACTTCTCGTCGGCGCTTCGGTCATGTTCATCGGAACCGGCGGGTTCTACCTGATGACGACGTTCGTCATCAGCTACGGCAAACGCGCTCTCGATCTCAGTGCGACAATGCTCCTTCTTGCCACCGTTATCGCAGCAGTAGTCCAGCTGCCCGTCATCATCAGCGGTGGAAGACTGGGCACACGATTCGGTTCGAGCCGCGTCGTGCTCGGCGGAGCGATCGCAACGATAGTCTTGGCCTTCCCACTGTTCTGGGCGATCAGCACCGCGCAACCTGTGCTCGTCGTGATCGCCATGACCGTCGGGGTCGCGGCCATCTCGTATCCGTACGCAGTCAGCGGCGCGGTATTGACCAGCCTGTTCCCCGCGAAGGTCCGATACAGCGGTGTGTCCGTCTCGTCGAACATCGCGGGAATGGCAGCCGGGTTCGTACCGCTGATCGCGACAGCCGTTCTCACCGTGACCGGCGATACCCTCTGGCCCGCAGCGGTCATCCTCGTCCTCATCGGCGTGATCGCCTTGGTCGGCGCCATCATCACGCCCCGATGGAGCGTGGCCGAAGCGGGGCTCAAGCACTGACCACCCAGGCGCCCCGAACATCGCAATCCAGAACACCGCAACCCAGAGAATCGAAATCCAGAGAGGCACCACCGCGATGACCACTGTCAGCAAGAACGATCTGGACCGGACCGTACTCGCGGACTTCGAGAAGCTGTCACAGTTCGGTGCGACCACCGGCGGGGGCGTCGATCGGCAGGCTGCCACCGCCGATGACGGGGCGCAGCGCGCATGGCTTGCCCAGTGGCTCGCCGACCGCGGATTTCGTGTCGAATACGACCGCGTAGGAAACCAGTTCGGGCTACTCGAGATCAACCCCGGTGCCCCGTACGTTCTCACCGGCTCCCATCTGGACAGTCAGCCGCTCGGCGGACGCTACGACGGGGCGTACGGCGTACTCGCCTCGGCGCACGCCGCTCACCGGATCGCCCAGCAATGGCGCGACGGAGACATCGCGCCGAAATACAACCTCGCAGTGGTCAACTGGTTCAACGAAGAAGGCTGTCGGTTCAAGCCGAGCATGATGGGAAGCGCTGTCTTCACCGGCAAACTCGATGTCGAACAAGCCTTGTCGACCACCGACCACGACGGTGTCTCGGTCGCAGACGCGCTGTCGGGTATCGGCTGTCTGGGATCGGGTACCGGGCCGGAAGCTGCAGCATTCGCCGAGATCCACATCGAGCAGGGCAGAAATCTCGAGAACGACGGAATCACCATCGGTGTAGTCGATTCCACCTGGGCGGCCCAGAAATACGAGCTGGTGATCCACGGGGAGCAGTCACACACCGGATCGACGACCATGCCCGATCGGCGCGATGCGCTTCTCGGAGCTTCCCTGCTGGTGGTCGCGGCGCGCGAGTTGGCGGAGGAGTTCGCGGACGCGCCGCTGCACACCTCGGTGAGCCAGATGACCATCGAGCCCAACTCCCCAGTCGTCATTGCCCGGGAAGTACGGATGAATCTCGACCTACGTTCGCCGAACGAGTCGGTCGTCGACCTCGCCGACGAGCGATTGACGGCCCGCTTCGCCGACATCGAATCCCGGGCGCGGGTGCGCATCGAAAAGGCCGCCGCCCATTCCTGGGGTGTGGCCGGCTATCAGCCGGAAGGGGTGAAACTCTCGATGAGCGCCGCGGACGATCTGGGACTGACATATCGCCAGATCATGACCGTCGCCGGGCACGACTCGGTGAACACTAAGGACGTCGCCCCGACGGTGATGCTCTTCGTGCCGAGTGTCGATGGAATCTCGCACAACGAGCACGAGTTGACGGCCGACGAAGACGTGTGCGCCGGTGTGGATCTGCTGACCGAAATCGTCGGCCGTCTCGCGGTCGGGGAGCTGGACAAGCCCCAACGATGACCAGCCGGCACTGCGCTATCACGCGGCAGTGCCCCTAGTTCACGAGTGCCTCCAGTTCACGGTTGCTGTGGCGACAGGTTCTCCTGCTGAGCCTGCAGACGTTGGACGGCATCGTCTAGATGTTCGACAAGCATCCGCCGCACCTTCGGCGGCGCGCCGGTCCGGATCTCCTCGCGTAGGGCCGCATGTTCGGCCGCTTGTTCGCGGAGATCGGGGTAGGTGGTCTGTAGCGCACCCATGCACATCCGGGTCTCGATCAGCAAGGTCTTGGCTGCACGAACCAGGCGTGGGCTCGACGAACACTCCACCAGAATCTGATGGAACTTCTGATCGGCATCCGATACAGCCGCGGCGTTGCCACGTTCGGCCGCATCCCGCATCTCGAGCACAGCGGATTCGAGAGCCGCATAGGTAGCTTCCCGCCGCCCGTCGGCGAGGATCATGTCCAGTGCCCCGCGCTCGATCACCGATCTGCTGCGGTACACGTCCACGACGTCGTCCAGGGACAACTCCGTCACGAAGATCCCGCGATGGCGGATGCTGCGCAGTATGCCCTCCGACACGAGTCGTTGCATCGCTTCGCGCAGCGGTCCACGCGAGACCTGGAAGTGTGCGGCCAGCTCCGCCTCGCCCAACTGAGCACCCGGCTCGAGCGCGCCCTTCATGATGGCGGCTCTCAGTCGGTCCGCGATGAATTCGGCGGTTGATTGACGGCTGGCGGGTTCCAGGTCAGTCAGAGCCATGACTGTTGCCTTTCTCGAACAAGGTTCCGAACGACGGTTGCACCGCCGCGTGGCCCGCAAGACGCAGACCCTCCCAGATGGTCACCTGGTTTGCCGTGAGTACAGGCTTGCCGAGGCGCTGCTCGAGAGTACCGAGCACGCCCATCGTCCTCATGGCCGTATCGGGGATGAGCAGGGCTTGCGCTTGTGGGTGGTCGTTGCGCACTGCCAGCTCCTCGACTCGTTCCCGGCCGAGTAGACCGACCTCCGCCGCGGTTTCGATACCGGCGCTGGAAACGGAAAGCACGTCGACCCCCGCGGCGGCGAGGAACTCCACGAACAGCGTCGCTACGTCCTCCGGGTAACTCGCGACCACTGCTATCCGAGTGAGACCGAGCACGTGCAGAGCGTTCACGAACGCGAAACTGGTGCTCGACGTGGGCACACCGGTTACCTGGGCGAGGCTGTCCACTTGTTGCTTCGCGCCCTCGGGGCCGTATACGAAGCTGCCCGACGTACACGCCCACATCACGGCGTCCGGTTTCTCGCCGGCGAGAAGCGTCGCCCCACCCGCGAGCTTCTCGGGACTGCCGAGGTCGAGCAATTCGGGTACGGCATGCAAGTCGGTGCCGTAGATGTGCGCGACCGGCAGATCCACTCCGAGGATCCGCGCGGCGAGGGGATAGTCGTCCTCGGCCGCATGATCGGGGTAGATGAATCCGACTGTGGGTGCGGTCGCCATTGTGTTCTCCTTTCCGGTCACAGGGTCCGATCACAGGGTCCGATCACAGGGTCCGATCACGAGGGCTGATCTCCGAAGACGTCCCGGAGCCACTGGCCCGGGCCGGACATCGGAAGTTTCATCCGGCCGAGACAAGCCCAGATCGTGAGTTGGTTGGCGGTGAGAACCGGTTTTCCGAGTTCGCGCTCGAGGGGGGCGATCACATCGTAGGTCGGCAGATTCGTGCAGCTGACGAAGATCGCCTCCGCATTCGGATCGTCCGCCTCGATGATGTGCTCGGCGATCGTGCGGTAATTGACCTTCCAGATGCCGCCACCGAGCCCGAGGTGGTCCGAGCGGACTACCTCGGTGCCTGCCTCGTCGAGAAAGGCGTGCAAGCGTTCGGTCAATGGCGCGTCGTAGGGAGTGATCACCGATAGTCTGCTCAGCCCGAGATGCTCGATTGCCTCGACGAGCGCACCCGACGTCGTCACGGCTTGCTGGGCGCCGGCCTCGCACATCGCCTCGCACAGTGTTCGCTCGAAATCGAGGCCCTTGATGAAGCTCCCCGAGGTGCACAGGTAGGCCACGACCTCGGGTTCGACATGCAGGACGTCACGTGTTGCCGCCATGATGTGTCGCCGTTCGGAGACCAGTTCGGCCATCTCGAGACTGACGGGCACGGGCTCGTACGGGGTGCGTGCCAGATGCAGGCTCACCTCCAGCGGGGCCCACCGCCACAATTCTCGTTCGAGCGCGAGATCGAACGGGGCGATGATTCCTATTCCCCGTTGCGCGAGAGGCCCTTCGAATTCGGGAATGTTCAGTTCCACGCCAGGCCTCACCTTCGTTTCGGCCACACCCGTGCATTCTAAGATTGTTGACAATCATACGTTTTACTCATACGGTGTCAACGTGACTCGGAACCCGATCGTTGCCGTGCTTCACGCCCATGTCCTGCCGAACCACGAACTCATGGCACCTGTTGAGGACCGTGCCGAGGTTCGTTACACGGATGAGGCGGGACTCATCGACGCCCTCGACGGCGCAGACGTCCTCTTCCTCTACGACTTCCTGACCGATGCCGTTCCGGGTGCATGGCACGCTGCGGGTTCCCTGCAGTGGCTACACATCGCGGCCGCCGGAGTCGATCCCGTCATGTTCCCCGAGATTCGCGACAGTGACGTCACCGTCACCAACTCACGGGGTGTGTTCGACGGAGCCATCGCCGAATACGTGCTCGCTCAGATCTTCTCCTTCGCGAAGGATCTTCCCGGCTCTCTCCGTCTGCAACAGGCCCACACCTGGCGGCATCGGGAATCCGAGCGCGTGGCCGGGAAGACCGCGCTGATCGTCGGCACCGGCCCGATCGGTCGTGCGACCGCCCGGCTGCTCCGCGCGGTCGGCATGGAGGTCAACGGATCGGGACGTCGCGCACGAGACACCGACCCGGATTTCCGAACGGTCGCGGCCACGGAAGATCTCCCCGAGCAACTCGCCGCCGCCGACTACGTAATCGCGGCGGCACCACTCACCGATCAGACCCGGCACATGTTCCGCGACAAGGAATTCGCCGCAATGAAGCCGGGCGCACGATTCATCAACGTGGGCCGCGGCGAACTCGTCTGCACTGACGACCTCGTCGCCGCACTCGAGTCCGGAACCATCGCCGGCGCGGCGCTCGACGTATTCGACACCGAACCGCTCCCACCGGACCACCCGTTGTGGAGCATGCCGAACGTCTCTATCACACCTCACAATTCGGGTGATTTCACCGGATGGCGTGATGAGATCGTTACCGTGTTCACCGACAACTTCGAACGCTGGACGGCAGGCCGACCTCTCGAGAACATCGTAGACAAGGAGCTCGGATACGTACCGAGCCGATAGCAGGACCGATTCAGGCTGAAGGAGTTTTCATGAACCCCACCGACATGACCGCGGTCGAACTGGTCACGGCCTATTCGTCCGGAGAATTGTCGCCTGTGGAGGCAACGCGAGCGGTCCTCGACGCCATCGACGCCCGTGACCGCGACATCAACTCGTTCTGCCTCGTCGACGAGGAGAGAGCGCTCGCGCAGGCCCGCGCATCGGAGGAACGCTGGGCAACCGGCTATTCGAAGGGACTTCTCGACGGAGTCCCGATCTCCATCAAAGACATCTTCCTCACCGACGGCTGGCCCACCCTCCGTGGCTCTCAGGCGATCGACGAATCCCAACCCTGGAATGTCGACAGCCCGGTCACCGCGCGCCTGCGCGAAGACGGAATGGTGTTCCTCGGGAAGACCACCACGCCCGAGATCGCATGGAAAGCAGTCACGGACAGCGCTTTGTGCGGTATCACCCGCAATCCGGCCGACCTCTCGAAGACGGCCGGCGGATCGTCGGGCGGCAGCGCCGCCGCGGTCGCAGCCGGCCTCGGTCCGTGCTCGGTCGGCACCGACGGAGGGGGCAGCATACGCATTCCGGCGTCGTTCTGCGGCACCGTCGGGTTCAAGCCGACGCATGGGCGCGTCCCCCTGTACCCGGCCAGCCCCTTCGGCCCCCTCGCACACGCCGGCCCGATCACCCGGACGGTGGAGGACGCCGCGCTGCTGATGGACATCATGTCGCTACCGGACCCTCGTGACCCCACCTCGCTCGCCCCGCCGCGCGCGACCTTCCGCGGTGAGATCGGCCGGGACGTGGTCGGGCTCGGCGTCGCGTATTCCCCGACGCTCGGCTATGCCACGGTCGACCCGGAGGTCCGGGCCATCATCGACCAGGCAGTGCAGGCACTCGACGCGGCAGGGCTTCCGGTCACCGCCGCCGATCCCGGCTTCACCGACCCGATCGACGCCTTCGAAGTGTTGTGGTCGTCCGGAGCCGCCGCCATGTTGAGAAGCTTCCCCGATGGCACGCGCGACAAGGTCGACCCCGGACTGGGGAAAGCCTGGGAACGCGGCGAAAAGCTCAGTGCCGTCGACTACCTCGAAGCCCGCGCCGTCGCAGCAGACGTCGGTATCACGATGGGCAAGTTCCACCAAACGCACGACATCCTGCTCACACCCACCGTCCCGATACCCGCCTTCGACGCCGGTCACGACGTCCCACCCGGCAGCGCCTTCACCAGTTGGGCACAGTGGACCCCGTTCACCTACCCCTTCAACCTCACACAGCAACCGGCGATGAGCCTCCCGGTCGGGAAGACAGCGGCCGGACTGCCCGTCGGTCTGCAGATCATCGGCCCCCGGCACTCGGACGACCTCGTCCTCGCCGTCTCGCGATATGCCGAACACGTACTCGGCTAGGAGAAACCCTAGAACTCGACGATGCCCCTGAGGTACCGCCGGTACGACCCGGACAGGTGGACGCGGTCGCCGCGCACGTCGCAGTGAACGGTTCCGCCACGCGCCGACAGTTGCCGGCCGACAAGGCTCGCACGCCCCAGCACGGAAGCCCAGTACGGCGCGATCTGCGAGTGCGCGGAGCCCGTCACCGGGTCTTCCTGAATCCCTGCCTCGGCGCCGAACACTCGCGACACGAAGTCGACTCCGTCCGCGTCCGACGCGGCGGTCACCACGATGCAGCGCACCTTCAGCTGACTGATCACGCCGAAGTCGGGCGTCATCGAGGCAATGTCGTGTTCGGACTCCGCGACGAACACGAGGTCGGTGGCCTGCAGGCACTCCCGCACCCCAATGCCGAGCGCCGCGACGATCCGCGGGTCGGCGGTGATCGACTTCAGCGGCTCGGCCGGAAAATCCATCACCAGTGTCGTGTCCGGCCCCCGATCGACATTCAGCCAGCCACTGCGCGTCCAGAATTGGATCCGGTCGGCGTCTGGGTGCAGGTCCTCGAAAATCTGCGCGGCGGTAGCGAGGGTGGCGTGACCGCACAGGTCCACCTCGACGGCAGGTGTGAACCATCGCAGGTGATAGGCCGGCGTGTCCCGGTCGTGGGACGTAGCGTCAGCGGGAAGACGAGCCGTGTAGAACGCCGTCTCGGACAGATTGTTCTCTTCCGCCAGTTGCTGGAGAACAGAATCTCCTGGCCACTCGGTCAGCGGCATGACGGCAGCCGGGTTGCCCTCGAAGGGTCCGGCGGCGAATGCGTCGATCTGATGGATATCCAACTTCATGGCGTCCGATGATGGTGGCCGACCTGAACGAAGTCGAGGGCCATCCCGCACTCTCTGGACCGGTCCCGCCCCTCAGTCCCGAGCGAAACTCAGTGTCTCACCTTCGACCCCACGCATCCACAGATCGTTGCAGGCGGCGGCCAGTTCCGGTAACCCCTCCTCGATGGCGGCGAAGACGTTGCCCGGTACCCAGCCGACGTCGCCGTTGATCAGAAGGTTGTTGCGGCCGTAAAAGATTGCAAGATCCGTGGCACCCTGCGCGGCGTGCGCCTCGGAACCGGGCTCGTAGCCGTAGGCGGAGTTGCCGATCTCCCACGGCTCGAAGTCGAACAGGCACACGTCTCCGGGAATCGGTGTGACGGTGGGGTTCTCGCGATGTGGCGCCTGCGTGATACGCGGGATCAGCGTGTATACCTCGTTGCGCGCATACTTGGCGTGGTATGCGTCTCCGCTCTGCGGGAGTGCATTCCAGACGGCGTCGCAGGTGAGCGGCGCCTCGTCGTCGAGGAGTCGGGCGCGACACGTCACGCCGCGCTTGTCGAGGGTGATGGTGATGTAGCGGGCCACGATTCCTCCTCGTAGAACGGTCGGATCCGGATCAGATCTCCTCGAGGACTTCCGACCAGAGTGTCAGCGCATCCTCCACCTGTTCTGCCGTCACGACGAGCGCCGGAATCATTCGCACCACGTTCATGTGAGCGCCGCAGGTCAGCAGCAGTAGCCCCTTCTTCGCGGCCAATTGCTGCGCGGCAGCCGCTTTCGCTCGATCCGGGGAACCGTCGGCAGCGGTGAACTCACTGCCCACCATCAGTCCGAGACCGCGCACATCCCCCACCGCCGAGGTAGCCGTGCGGCGAGCACCCTCGATAAGTTGCGTGCCGCGAGTGGCCGCGTTGGCCACGAGGCCTTCCTTCTCGATCACTTCGAGCGTCGCGATCGCGGCCGCGCAGGACACCGCGTTTCCCCCGTACGTTCCGCCCTGCGAACCCGGCCAGGCCTTGGCCATCAACTCCTCGGACGCCGCAATGCCCGACAGCGGGAACCCACTGGCCAGCCCCTTGGCGATCGTGATGATGTCGGGCCGGACATCGAAGTGTTGGTGTCCGAAGAACTTGCCGGTGCGTCCGAAACCGGTCTGGATCTCGTCGATGACGAGCAGGATGCCGTACCGGTCGGCTCGCTCGCGGAGTCCCTGGAAGAACGCGGTGTTGCCCGGCACATAGCCTCCCTCACCCAGGACGGGTTCGACGACGAACGCGGCCGTCTCCTCCGGCGCGGTGAGAGTGGAGAAGATGTAGTCGAGTTCTTTGAGCGCAAAGGCGGTGGCCTCTTCCTCCGTCCATCCATAGCGGTAGGCATCCGGGAACGGCGCAACATGGACACCACCCATCAACGGGCTGAAGCCTGCCGAGAACCGGGTTCCCGATGTGGTCATGGTCGCCGCCGCGACCGTGCGTCCGTGGAAGCCGCCGTGGAAGACGATCACGTTGGGACGCCCCGTCGCCTGTCGTGACAGACGAAGCGACGCCTCCACTGCCTCGCTACCGGAGTTCGCGAAGAACACGGAATCGAGGTCGGCGGGCAGAACCGAGCCGAGACGCTCGGTCAGCTCGAGCATCGGCTGGTGCATGACCGTCGTGTACTGGCCGTGGATCAGCGAGCCGACCTGCCGGCGGGCGGCCTCCACGACGTGCGGATGGCAGTGCCCCGTACTGGTGACGCCGATACCCGCGGTGAAATCGAGATAGCGCCGACCATCGGTACCGTAGAGGTAGCAGCCGAGTCCATGATCAACCGTCACGGGTGTGGCCTGCGCGAGCAGTGGAGACAGCCGAGTCACGAGAAACCTCCCACGGGTAGATACCGGCGAGCGTCGGCAGTGCGTATTGTCAGATTGTTGACAATCTGTATAGCATGATCAGAGTCACTTCGGCAACGGCGATTGGGGATGAAGCATGCTCGAGGAAGAAGCGATCGGATCCGTTCCAACCGGCCTCTTCATCGGTGGCAAATGGCGCCAGAGCGCTCGCACCATGCCGGTTCACGATCCCTCGACGGGGCAGATCCTCTGTGAAGTCGCGGACGCGGATGCCGCGGAGGCCGGTGAAGCGCTCGATGCCGCCGCGGAGGCGCAACCGGCATGGGCGGCCACGCCACCTCGCGAGCGCAGCATCATCCTCACCGAAGCACACCGGTTGCTCCTCGAACACATCGACCGTCTCTCCCTCATCATGACGCTCGAAATGGGTAAGACGCTTGCCGAGGCGCGCAGCGAAATCGCCTATGCCGCCGAATTCTTTCGCTGGTTCGCCGAGGAGGCCGTCCGGATCGACGGCGGGTACATGACTGCACCGGGTGGCGGATCTCGATTACTCTTGACACGCCAGCCAGTTGGTCCGAGCCTTCTCATCACACCGTGGAACTTCCCGATGGCAATGGGTACCCGCAAGCTCGGACCCGCGATTGCCGCCGGGTGCACGTCCGTCATCAAGCCTGCCGCCCAGACTCCGCTGTCGATCCTCGCTCTCGCGGACATCCTCGTGCAAGCAGGACTGCCCGACGGTGTCGTCAACGTTGTCACCACCTCCACCCCTGATGAGGTGATGACTCCGCTGATCCTCGACGGCCGCGCCCGCAAACTCTCGTTCACCGGATCCACGAAGATCGGGAAACATCTTCTGGAACTCTGCGCCCGTACTGTCATGCGCACGTCCATGGAACTCGGCGGCAATGCGCCATTTCTCGTCTTCGACGATGCAAACCTCGACGATGCCGTCACCGGTGCAATGGCTGCGAAGATGCGCAACATCGGGCAATCCTGTACGGCCGCCAACCGGATTCTCGTGCACAGCTCGGTCGTGGACGAGTTCACCCGCAGGATGACCGAACAGATGGCTGCTCTTCCCCTCGGGCGAGGCACCGAGGACGGCGTGGTGGTCGGACCGTTGATCGACGATGCAGCCGTCGAGAAGATCGATCGACTCGTCACGGATGCGGTCGAACGCGGAGCCACCGTGACGACGGGCGGTACACGCCTCGACCGCCCGGGCAGCTTCTACCCCGCAACTGTCCTGACCGGCGTACCCGAGGACGCCGAGATGTGCCACGACGAGATCTTCGGACCGGTAGCCGCGATCAGCACGTTCGACACCGAAGCGGAAGCGGTCAAGCGAGCCAACGACACGCCGTACGGCCTGGTGGCCTTCGTCTACACCGAGAGCCTCACTCGGGGAATTCGGGTGTGCGAAGCACTGGAGTCCGGAATGGTCGGGCTCAACCAGGGCGTCGTGTCGAACCCGGCGGCACCCTTCGGTGGCGTGAAGGAATCCGGACTCGGGCGTGAGGGCGGGCCCACCGGCATCGACGAGTTCCTCGAGACCAAATACATAGGCATCACCGTGTGATGCCCTGCCACAGCCATCACCATGTGAGGAACCACCAGAGCCAGGTGCCTCGAGGCTACAACCAGGTGTCTTCCGACGATGTCGTGAGGAACGCTTCGAGGTCGTCGCGCCACGGGGCCGGCACGGTCTTGTCCGGTTCGATTCCGGTGTACTGCCCCCGATAGAAGAGCAACGGTCGCTCCTCCTTGACCTCACTCAGGGAGGAGACTCGGCCGAACACCACCCAGTGGTCACCCCCGTCGTGGACGCCCTCGAGCGTGCAGTCGATGTGGGCGAGTGAACCGGTCAGAATCGGTGACCCCAGCGGCGAAAGCGTCCAATCGACCCCGGCGAACTTGTCCGGTTCCCGCGACCCGAAACGGGCGCACGTCGACTGCTGCTCCTCCGCAAGCACATTCACGCAGAACACGCCACTGCTCTCGATCGCGGCCCACGACCGCGACGCCTTGGTTGGGCAGAACAGGACGAGCGGGGGTTCGAGCGACAGCGCTGCGAACGACTGGCACGCGAACCCGGCCGGCTTCCCGTCGTCAAGGGTGGTGATGATGGTGACGCCAGTACAGAATTGGCCCAGCACCGTGCGAAACCGTCGCGGATCGATCGCCCCCTCAGCGACGGCTCCGTCCCCCGATGCCTCGTTCACGGCTGCATACCGACACTGAAGTCGTGTCCCCACAGGCTGACGGCGGTACTCTCGCGGGCAATCCAGCTCTCGTCCTCCACCTGCCTTCCTTCACAACCGAATTCCACGTCGAAGCCGCCCGGTGTCTTCATGTAGAACGACAGCATCAGGTCGTTGACGTGACGACCGAGCGTCGCAGACATCTTGACCTTCTTGCGAAGCGCGCGGTCGAGGCACAGCCCGACATCATCAGAATTCTCGACCTCGATCATGAGGTGCACGATGCCACTCGGCGTGGGCATCGGCAGGAATGCGAGGCTGTGATGCCGCGGATTGCAGCCGAAGAAGCGCAACCATGCGGGCGGACCGTCTTCGGGTCGCCCGACCATCTGTGGAGGCAACCTCATCGAATCACGCAGCCGGAAGCCCAGCACGTCGCGATAGAAACTCAGCGACGCGTCGTCGTCGGAGGTCGAGAGAACGACGTGCCCCAAACCCTGCTCGCCGGTGACGAACCTGTGACCGTATGGACTGACGACACGTCTATGCTCCAGTGCCGCACCGTGAAACGCCTCGAGAGTATTGCCCGACGGGTCCTCGAATGTGATCAGCTCGTCGACCCGGCGATCCGCGAGCTGCTCGGCGTCGGCCTCTTTGAACACGACGCCCGCTGCCGCGAGGCTGGCCCGGACCTCCTGCAACTCCTGAGCATTGGCCGTCTCCCAACCCGAGACGGAGAGCCGGTCCTTCTCGCCGGGGACGATCACCAACCGAGCCGGGAAATCATCCATCCGCAGATACAGGGCGTCGGGATTGGTGCCCTTGCCCTCCACCATGCCGAGCACCTTGAGTCCGTACTCACGCCACGCGGCCATGTCCGTTGCCTCGATACGCAGGTACGCCAGTGAGCGGATACCCATCACTTACCTCCATCCAGCAAGAAGTCCGTTGCGAGCCTGTTGAACTCGTCGAACTTCTCGAGCTGCGCCCAGTGTCCGCAGCCACCGAAGACGTGCAACTGCGCCCGCGGGATCATCTTGAGCGCCACGAGGGCTCCGTCGAGCGGGTTGACCCGGTCTTCGCGGCCCCAGATCAGCAGTACACGCTGGCGCAACTTGTATGCCTCACGCCAGAGCATTCCCTTTTCGA
This sequence comes from Rhodococcus sp. WMMA185, assembly GCF_001767395.1. Taxonomy (NCBI): domain Bacteria; kingdom Bacillati; phylum Actinomycetota; class Actinomycetes; order Mycobacteriales; family Nocardiaceae; genus Rhodococcus; species Rhodococcus sp. WMMA185. The sequence continues at coordinate 3,377,241 of NZ_CP017014.1, forward strand.
AGTCGGCCGATGCGAAGGACTTCCCCATTGCCTTCGCCGCCTCGAGCGACTCTGGAGTGCTCGCCGCCGCGAAGCGCTCCTCGATGAGTTCCGGGGTGATCAGAGACTGGTCGTAGACCATGACCCGCAAGAACGCCTCGAGCTTCTCCCTGGTTGGCCCCTCCGGCGGCGCACTGAACTTGCCGAGGTTCTTCACGCCCTCGGTGGGATCCGGCGAGAACAGGTTGACGCTCAGTCCGCCCGGACCCATCAGAACGAGCCGTCCCGCGCGGTCCGGATAGTCGAGCGCGAAACGCACTGCGGCGCCGCCACCGAGCGAATTGCCGAGCAGATGAACCCGTCCGCCGATGCCCAAGGCATCGAGCAGATCCTTCAACGCGGATGCGCTGTGCACGAAGTACTGCGGGTGCTCGGTCGGCTTGTCGGACAGCCCGTAACCGGGCTGGTCGACAGCGAGGACGTGGAACTTCTCGGCGAGGACCGGAATGTTCTTCGCGAAGTTCGACCACGACGAAGCCCCCGGTCCGCCGCCGTGCAGCAGCACGATCGTCGTGTCGTTGCCGACTCCGGCCTCGTGGTAGTGCAGTTTCAGGTCAGGCCTGACCTGAGCGAACTTCGACGTGGATTCGAACGTCATGGTTTCTTCGGTAGTCGTCACCTGCGCTCCTAGACCATCGTGTCCGCGACCGGCAATCCGAATTCTCCGGTGCCGTACATGACATACGCGCGTTCGGGATCGTTGGCAGCGTGAACGCGCCCGGCATGAGCATCTCGCCAGAAACGCTGCAGTGGAGTGCCGTTCGCCAACGCAGTGGCACCCGAGCTCTCGAAGAGCTTGTCGATGGACGAAATGGCCCTACCGGTCGCGCGCACCTGGTCGCGGCGGGCTCGAAGCCGGAGCTCGAACGGGACCTCCTCGCCCTTGCACAGGAGCGCGTACTCGTCGGCAACATTGCCGGACAGCTGCCGCCATGCCGCGTCGATGTCGCTCGATGCCTCGGCGATCCGGACCTTGGCGAACGGATCGTCCTTCGCCTTCTCGCCGGCGAACGCCGCGCGGACACGCTTGCCCTGGTGCTCGACATGCGCTTCGTATGCGCCGTAGGCCATTCCCACGATCGGTGCCGAAATGGTTGTGGGATGGATTGTTCCCCAAGGCATTTTGTAGACAGGCGCGGTGTTCTGCACGAGACCCGGGGCGGTGAGGTCGCTCATCGCCTTGAAGCTGAGTGCACGGTGCCTCGGGACGAATACGTCCTTGACCACCACGGTGTTGCTTCCGGTTCCCCTCAGTCCCACCACGTTCCAGACGTCGTCGATCCGATAGTCTTCACGCGGAATCAGGAAGCTGACGAAGTCCACCGGACGCCCGTCCTTGATCACCGGACCGCCGAGCACAGCCCAGGTTGCGTGATCACAACCGGAAGACCAGGCCCATGCGCCGTTGACCAGGTAGCCACCCTCGACGACCTGACCGGCCCCCATCGGTGCATAGGAGGAAGAGATGCGAATGTCGGTGTCCTCTCCCCACACGTCTTCCTGCGCCTGCTGCTCGAATAGCGCGAGGTGCCAGTTGTGGACGCCGATGATCGACGAGACCCAACCGGTGGAGCCGCAGGCACTCGCGATCTTTCGCACGGCCGAGTAGAACAGCACCGGATCGGCCTGGTAGCCGCCCCACTGCTCGGGCTGTAAGAGGCGGAAGAAGCCGATCTCCTGAAGCGCCTTGATGGAATCGTCGGGGATACGACGTAGATCCTCGGCCTCCTGCGCACGCTCACGCAGCGTCGGCAGTAGCGCGTCGAGTCGCTGCATCACCTCGTGACTGTCATGGTCACCCACAAGACGCTCCTGTCTCGCTAGATTGTTCAGTTACCTCTGAGACTAGAACACGTTCCCATTTATGTCGAGGTGCTCTCAAAAGTGCTGCTTGTAGGCCTGCGTCTGGACTAAAGGCGCGAAAGATCTAGCAGATTTGAGTCAAATTCTATAACGTGTTCTAGTAACACCAAGAAGGGATGTGACGGCACAATGGCGCAGATTCGCGAGATCGATGTGGGCACGGTCCAGACCCGCTTCGCGCGCGGTTGGCACTGCCTCGGGCTGACCAAGTCGTTCACCGACGGCAAGCCGCATTCGATCGAGGCATTCGGCACCAAACTCGTCGTTTTTGCAGACAGCAAGGGTGAACTGCAAGTCCTGGACGCCTATTGCCGGCACATGGGCGGTGATCTGTCGCAGGGCACGATCAAGGGCGACTCCGTGGCGTGCCCGTTCCACGATTGGCGCTGGGGCGGCAACGGGAAGTGCACAAGCATTCCCTACGCACGTCGTGTCCCCCCGATCGCTCGGACCCGGGCGTGGATCACACTCGAGCGAAACGGCCAACTGTTCGTATGGAACGACCCGGAGGGCAACCCCCCACCCGACGATGTGACCATTCCCCGAATCGAGGCCGCGTACAGCGACGACTGGACCGACTGGACCTGGAACTCGATGCTCATCGAGGGCTCCAACTGTCGCGAGATCATCGACAACGTCGTGGACATGGCACACTTCTACTACATTCACTACGCGTTCCCTACGTACTTCAAGAACGTCTTCGAAGGCCACATCGCTGCCCAGTACCTCAACACCAAGGGCAGGCCGGACATCGGAATGGCGACCCAGTACGGCATGGACACCATGCTGCGCTCCGAGGCCGCGTACTACGGGCCCTCCTACATGATCAATCCCCTCTTGAACAGCTATGGCGGCTACGAGGTCGAGAGTGTTCTCATCAATTGCCACTACCCGGTGACGAACAATTCGTTCGTCCTCCAATACGGAGTGACCGTCAAGAAGCCGAGTGGCATCGACGACCAAGCAGCGGACAGACTCGCCGCGAAGTTCACGGAAGGCATTGCCGAGGGTTTCCTGCAGGACGTCGAGATCTGGAAGAACAAGACCAAGATCGAGAACCCGCTGCTCTGTGACGAAGACGGCCCGGTGTATCAGCTACGCCGCTGGTACGAGCAGTTCTACGTCGACGTCGCCGACGTCACTGACAAGATGACTCAGCGTTTCGAGTTCGAGGTGGATACCACCAAGGCCAACGAGGCCTGGCAGCAAGAGGTCGAGGAGAACCTGGCCCGTCAAAAGGCAGAGCGCGAGGCCAAGCAGTCCGAGAAGCCGGCGTCCGAGAATACGGAAGCACAGGTCTGATCGTGCACGCCTCGGGCGATTGGGCCAAAGCTCCCGACTTCGCCGGACAGCCGGCCCGACTCGAGGCCATTCATGCGCAGACGGTCGCAGACAAGGCGAACTATCTCGACGACGGATTGAGTGACGTCGAATGCCAAACGTGCGGCACCTGTGTGCTGGTGCGCAAGAACAGCCTCGCGCACACGAGCATCCAGTGGATCACCGATCCGGCAACAAATTGTCCGACATTCCGGGGAGATGTCGCCGAAGAACACTCGATCGGACTACGGGACGGATGTCCGCGGCTGCAGGAGAGCATCAAACACGCGGTGATGGAAGGGCTGATCGAAGTCAGGAACGGCGCCGAATAGTCCGACACGTCCGCGCTTGCGGATACCGCACCCAATGTGACATTCGTTCGATTGGACTGCACGAATGTCACATTGGGTGCGGAACTCATCGGGTTGGCACACCGAACGCGCGCGTCAGCACAGCTCCCATCTCTCGCCACGGTGGGCAGGGCGGCGGGTCTCGGTGGTTCAGGAAGCGGATCACTGCATCGTAGAAGCCGGGAGATCGGGGCAACTGCGAGTGCGGTGCTCGGACGGGACATTCTGCCCCCGGCAGTCGCTCCCCGTTCGGCATCAACGGAAGATCAGCGGTCGAGGAGACGTCGAGAACTCGAACCTGTGGCGGTAGTGGTCTGTCGAGAATGGCTCGCACAATGCCCACTGTCCCGAGTAGCTGCCGCGAGACCGGGGCATCGGGATCGAATTCGAACGAGACCAGATTCGCAACCGGTACCGCTGCGTACAGCAGATCGCTGAACACTACGCCCTGCCCACCTTCGCCCTTGGCAAGGTATCCGATCAGAGCGTCGGGGAAGGCACCCGCGAGTACCAGAACGTCCACGCGAGCTCGTCCTGTCGCGACGGCCTCCCAGGCAATCCAGGCGGCTTGCGAATGAGCGATCACGACCAGCGGTCGGGGCAGCGCCTGGGTCTGCTCGGCGAAGAGCGCAACCTGCTCTTCGACGGGACGCTGTGTGTCGGCGGGCCCGTACGGGGCACCGGTGCGGAGGGGGCAGGTGGCGTCGCGTTGCGGTTGCCCGTCTCCGGACCCGGCATAGGAGAAGTAGTAGACCTGGTTGCAGTCGTAGCCGAGCAGGTGCACATCGGTGCGATGCACCCCACTGGTCCCGGACTCCGAATCGATTCCGGCCACGAGGAACAGTGAACCCTGTTGGTGCGGAGAAGGATTTGGCTCTCCGTAGGTTCGCGTCTGCACGAATACGACGGAACCGGCGACGAGGACCGCAACGGTAACCGCGAGAGCGGCAACCGGTCGGGTGAGCGGGGCGCGGCTCATCCCCCAGATCGCGAACCCCGTCGCCGCGGCGGACACGGGCACGAGGGGCAGGGTCAGTGAAGGCGCGGTGTCCGCCAGAGCACCCAGCATGAGGAGCGCCAGGCAGTACGGCACGATCACCTCCACCCGAAGGCCGCGACGCCAGGCCGCCGCGATCGCGATACGCAGTCTCGTGCTCCCCTGCCACGGAACCGCACCGAGGGTGAGGACCAGCACCCCGATGAGCGCTACCGCAGGCCAGAACACCCGTGAGTACAGCATCGCGAAGGCGGTTGCGTCGAGGAAGGTTGCGATGAACACCGGACCCAACGTCGTTGCGTAGAACAGTGCGGCGAACCTCAATCGATGCCGATCGAGTCCACCCATCAAGCAGGCCAGTACCACGATCCGTACGACCGAGACGATTGCCGTCAGAACGATGAATTGCAGCCAGGAGTCTGTGTGCAACAGCAGAATCCGCAGATCCGCGAACTGGTCCACCGGCGGTAGTGCCACAAGGTGCACCAGCCCCGGCCAGGTCGGTATGACCCCCGTCGCGGCCAGAATGACGACGGCCAGGGCGACGGCCGCGAAGGGCGACCATCGAGTCCATTGCCACTGGCGTCCGTTCACCGGGTCATGTCCTTCGAGCCGCGGAATGTCGAATCAGCTTCCATGATCCTCGCCTGATGTGACATTCGTTCAGTCTGACCGCACGAATGTCACATTGGGTGTGCGTGTCGTGGGTTCCGTGTGCGGAAACGGGCACATAGTCTGGAATATGCCGTCGGATACGGCGGCATCAGCCGAACGGGAGGCGCGCTATGGCAGGCCGAATCGTACATTTCGAAATCCCTTTCGACGATGGTGATCGCGCCCGAGGGTTCTATCGGGATGCGTTCGGGTGGAACATGGCCGAAATCCCCCAAATGGACTACACCATGGTCAGCACCGGACCCGTCAGCGAGAGCGGGATGCCCGATCAGCCGGGGTTCATCAATGGCGGGATGATGCAGCGCGGCGAGGTGACCTCCCCCGTCGTCACCGTGGACGTCGACAGCATCGACGACGCATTGGCGAAGATCGAGTCCCTCGGCGGAAAGACCGTTTCACCACGAACACCCGTCGGGAACATGGGTTTTGCAGCCTATTTCACCGATTCCGAAGGCAACGTCGTCGGATTGTGGGAGTCCGCCGGCTGACCACTCGAGTGCAATGTGAATGCCAGGCGACTCCCTCCGATCAGGAAGCACTCACCTCTTACCCAGCCGTGTTCGCTTCCTTTTGGAGTTCGAGGGCGATGTCGATGAGCTGATCCTCCTGGCCGCCGACCAGTTTGCGCTTGCCTGCGCGGACCAGGAGTTCGGCCGACGACACTCCGTACCGCTGCGCCTGGCGTTCGGCGTGCTTGAGGAAGCTCGAATAGACGCCGGCGTAGCCCATCATCAGAGCTTGGCGGTCGAGCAGACATTCGGCAGGCATCGCCGGTCGCACCACATCTTCTGCTGCGTCGGCGATCGCGAAGAAGTCGATACCGGTCTTGACGCCGATCTTGTCGCACACCCCCACCAGCGCCTCTACCGGCGCGTTACCGGCTCCGGCACCGAACCGCCTTGTGCTGCCGTCGATCTGCTTGGCACCTGCCCGGACCGCGGCGATCGAGTTGGCCACACCGAGACCGAGATTCTCGTGCCCGTGAAAACCCACCTGCGCATCCGAGCCGAGTTCCTGCACGAGCGCCTCGATCCGCTCGGACACCTGCTCGAGCACCAATGCGCCGGCAGAGTCGACGACGTAGACGCACTGACAACCCGCGTCGGCCATGATCCGCGCCTGTTTGGCGAGCTTCTCGGGTGCGATGGAGTGCGCCATCATCAGGAATCCGACGGTCTCGAGACCACGGTCGCGCGCCAGCCCGAAGTGCTGGATGGACACGTCCGCCTCTGTGCAGTGCGTTGCGATCCGGCAGATCGAGGCTCCATTACCCTGGGCCGCGATGATGTCGTCCTTGACTCCGAGCCCGGGCAGCATCAAGAATGCGATCTTCGCGTTCTCGGCCGTGTCGACGGCGATCGAGATCAATTCCTGCTCAGGCACCTTCGAGAAGCCGTAGTTGAACGACGACCCACCCAGGCCGTCACCGTGTGTCACCTCGATGACCGGTACCCCGGCGCTATCGAGAGCGCCGACGATTCCGCGGACCTCGTCGCGGGTGAACTGATGGCGTTTGTGGTGTGAACCGTCGCGCAGAGAGGTGTCGGTGATTCTGATGTCCCAGCCCGCATCGAAGTGGACCATAGTGCTCATGCCTCCACACTCAGGAGTTTCTGGGCGATCTCCTCGCCCACTTTGGTTGCCGCTGCGGTCATGATGTCGAGGTTGCCCGCATAGGGGGGCAGGAAGTCACCGGCGCCCTCGACCTCTACGAAGGTCGTGACCGTGGCGTGCCCGCCCGACACGACACTCGGGTCATCGAACTGGGGCTCGTTCAGCAGCCGATAGCCGGGAACGTACTGCTGGATATCGGCGACCACACGGTGTATCGAGTCGGCGATGGCGGCGCGGTCAGCATCCTCCGGGATTGCACAGAAGATGGTGTCGCGCATAATCATCGGCGGATCCGCGGGGTTCAGGATGATGATGGCCTTGCCGCGCCGAGCCCCACCGATGGTCTCGATGCCGCGACTGGTGGTTTTGGTGAACTCGTCGATGTTCGCGCGGGTACCGGGCCCGGCCGACACCGAGGCAACCGATGCGACGATCTCGGCGTAGGCCACATCGACGACACGCGAGACCGCATAGACGATGGGAATGGTGGCCTGACCCCCGCACGTAATCATGTTCACGTTGGGGGCGTCGAGATGTTCGTGCAGGTTCGCGGGCGGAACCACCGCGGGTCCGACGGCAGCGGGTGTCAGGTCGACAGCGCGGATTCCTGCCGCCTCGTACTGCGGTGCGGCCGCACGGTGCACGTACGCCGACGTGGCCTCGAACACCAGATCGGGCCTCTCCGACTGATTCAGCAGCCACTCGATGCCCTCGGCGGACGTCTCCAGGCCCATCCCACGAGCGCGGGCGAGGCCCTCACTCGCGGGGTCGATCCCGATCATCCAACGAGGCTCGAGCCACTGTGACCGTTGAAGCTTGTAGAGCAGGTCCGTGCTGATGTTGCCCGAACCGACGATCGCCACACTTGCCTTGGTCATGAACAAACTCCTACTTGAACTTCAGGGATACGGATCCGAGCCCACTGAAGTCGGCGCGAAAGTGATCGCCCGGGTGAGCGTCGATGGCACGGGTGCATGAACCGGGCAGCACTATGTCGCCGGCCTTAAGCCTGACACCGAAGCTCTCGACCTTCTGCGCAAGCCAGGCAACGGCTGTCACAGGATTACCGAGCACCGCGTCGCTGCGCCCCTCGGCGATGGCCTCGTCGTTGCACGTCAGAACGGCGTCGATGGCCTTGATGTCGATATCTGCCGGCGCAACCCTGTTCTTGCCGAGCACGAACCCGGCGGACGAAGCGTTGTCCGCAATCGTGTCCGGCAGCGTGATCTTCCAGTCTTTGATGCGACTGTCGATCAACTCGATGGACGGGGCGAACGCCTCGGTCGCGGACAGGACGTCTTGCTCGGTGCAGCCGGCTCCGGGTAGATCGGCGCCGAGTATGAAAGCGACTTCGACCTCCACACGCGGATAGCAGAACCGTGAGGTGTCCACGGGTTGATCCTCGAACACTTCCATGTCGGCGAGCAGGTGCCCGTAATCGGGTTCGTCGACGCCCATCATCTGCTGCATCGCGTGCGAGGACAGGCCTACCTTGTGGCCGACGACCCTCGCCCCGTCCTGCAGCCTTCGACGGATGTTGATCAATTGGATCTCGTAAGCATCGACGACGTCGATGTCCGGATGGGCTGTCGTCAGCGGATCGATTGGAGCACGACCGCGCTCCGCGGCGTCGAGCCGATTCGCCAACTCGGTGCGTAGTTGCGACGAGAGCATGGATACTGACCTTCCTCGAGTTGCACACGCCCGCCGAATTCACTGCAACGTGTTTCGTTCTTGTTTGTCGGTATCGGTAATACTTACTGGCAGAAACGATGGACTGACAACCACATCATTCTATAACGTGTTCTACATGAGCAAGCACGAATACGACATCGTGGTCGTCGGTAGCGGCGCCGGGGGAATGACCGCGGCACTGACCGCAGCCCGCAAGGGACTCAGCGTGGTCATCCTCGAAAAGGCAGCGCACTTCGGCGGTTCCACCGCCCGCTCGGGTGGTGGCGTATGGATCCCGAACAACGAGATCCTCAAAGCGGCTGGAGTCGACGACACGGCCGAAGCCGCACGGACCTACCTGCACAGCATCATCGGCGATGTCGTACCCAAGGATCGCATCGATACGTACCTCGATCGCGGACCCGAGATGCTGTCCTTTGTGCTGAAGAACAGCCCGCTGAAGCTGCAGTGGGTACCCGAGTACTCCGACTACTATCCCGAGGCTCCCGGCGGACGGCTCAGGGGACGATCCGTCGAGCCGGTGCCGTTCGACGGCCGCAAACTCGGTGAAGACCTCGCGAAACTCGAACCGGCCTATGTGAAGGCCCCGCCGAACTTCGTCGTCACTCAGGCCGACTACCGCTGGCTCAACCTGCTCATGCGCCACCCTCGCGGGCCACTGCGGGCGGCCCGAGTCGGACTCCGATTCCTCGGAGCCAAGATCACGGGCAAGCGATTGCTCGTCCTGGGCCAGGCACTGGTCGCGGGACTGTATGGGGGACTGAAAGCCGCCGGTGTCCCGGTTCTGCTCGAAACCCCACTCACCGACCTCTATGTCGAGGACGGGGTTGTGAAGGGTGTAACGGCCGAGGTCGACGGGCGATCGCAAGTCTTTCGCGCACGCCGCGCAGTGGTGATCGCCTCGGGCGGATTCGAACACAACGACGAGGCCCGCAAGAAATACCAGCGCGCCCCGATCGGCACCGAATGGACCGTCGGCGCCAAGGCCAACACCGGCGACGGCATCTGGGCTGGCGAGAAACTCGGCGCCGCACTCGATCTGATGGAAGACGCCTGGTGGGGTCCGTCCATCCCGCTCACCGGAGGACCCTGGTTCGCACTCTCCGAGCGCAGTCTTCCGGGTTGCATCATGATCAACCGGTCCGGCAAACGCTTCGTCAACGAATCCGCGCCGTACGTGGAGGCGACGCACGCCATGTACGGAGGCAAGCACGGCCAGGGCGACGGGCCTGGTGAGAACATTCCGTGCTGGCTCATCCTCGACCAGCGATACCGCGACCGGTACACGTTCGCCGGAACCACCCCTCGCTCCCCGTTCCCCCGTCGCTGGCGGAAGGCCGGCATCATCGTCGAGGCGAAGAGCGTCGCCGAGTTGGCCGAGAAGATCGATGTGCCTGTGGACTCTCTCACCGAGACGGTCTCGCGCTTCAACACCTTCGCGCGCAAAGGCAAGGACGAGGACTTCGGGCGAGGCGAAAGCGGCTACGACCACTACTACGGTGATCCCCGCAACAAACCGAATCCAAGCCTCGGCGCGCTCGAGAAGGCACCCTTCTACGCGGTCAAGATGGTCCCGGGCGACCTCGGCACGAAGGGCGGACTCCGCACCGACCAGAACGCGCGTGTGCTCCGACAGGACGGCAGCATCATCGAGAACCTCTATGCCGTAGGCAACGCGAGTGGTCCGGTCATGGGACATACCTACGCCGGGCCCGGAGCGACGATTGGCCCGGCGATGACTTTTGGCTACCTTGCGGTCTTGGACATCCTCGCGAAGTCGAACGACTCCGATTCGCCCACCTCACTCACCGGAGACACCACGAATGCCCATTGATCCACACGTTGCAATCGGTGCCGAACTACCAACCCAGGAGTTTTCCTGGACCAGTTCTGACGTGCAGCACTATCACCTGGCACTCGGCGCCGGTTCTCGCCCCCTCGATGAGAACGAGTTGCGATATCTCACCGACCAGACGCCCCAGGTTCTCCCAACCTTCGCGACCGTGGCCTCCAACTTTCACGCCACCGAAGCACCGCGTGTGTCATTTCCCGGCATCGAGATCGACCTGGCCAAGGTCGTGCACGGCACCCAGGAAGTGACCGTGCACAAACCCATCCCGTCTGCGGGCAAAGCGCGCACCACCACCCGAATTGCGGAGGTGTGGGACAAGGGCAAGGCCGCCGTGATCGTCCAGGAGTCCACTACCACCGACCTCGACGGCACTCCCCTGTGGACGGGTCGGTCATCAATCTTTGCGCGCGGCGAAGGCGGTTTCGGCGGCGAACGTGGACCGTCCCAGTCGGTCGAACTACCCGACCGGCCCGCCGATGCTGTGGTCGACACCCCTGTACTGCCCCAGCAGGCGCTGATGTACCGGATGTGCGGCGACCGTAACCCACTCCATTCCGACCCGAAGTTTGCCGCAGCCGCAGGGTTTCCCGCGCCGATTCTGCACGGCCTGTGCACCTACGGAATGGTGTGCAAGGCAGCGGTGGACGCGGTGCTGGACGCAGACGCGAGCGCCGTCCAAGGATTCCGTGCAAGGTTCGCAGGGGTGGTGTTTCCTGGCGAAACGCTGCACACCCGAATCTGGAAGGACGACGGCAGACTGTTGATCTCGGCCACGGTTCTCGAGCGCGATAATGCCCCTGCCTTGGAGGATGTGATTCTCTCCCTAGCCTAGTTACCGAAACGCAACCCTCTTTCTCGCAGCTAAAGCGGATTTACCCAATCCGCAGACACGATGCTGCAACCCTTTGTACGATTTCTGTGACCTCATCGAGACGTGTTACCGATGGTCGGGGCCGGTTCCACTTCTCTCCACGAGCAGTAGCGAACAAAGGGGGGACCCCGTGTCCCAGCGCAACTATCTCCGCCCCGTTCGACGTGCCGTTGTCACCGGGGGTCTCGCACTCTGCGCGACAGCCCTGGTAGCACTTCCCGCCACCGCGGCACCGGCCGGAAGTACCGGTAGTGGTGGTGGCATTACCGGATCCCTCTCCATGGGGTCCTCCGTCATCCCGACACCCGTTCCCAGCCCGTCCGGATTGGCCGCACTCGCTGTCGCGGCAACACAAACCGGTAAGCCCTACCTGTGGGGTGGTACCGGCCCACACGCATGGGACTGCTCGGGTCTGGTGCAGTGGGCGTTCCGTCAGGTAGGGGTGGACCTCCCCCGCGTCACCTGGGATCAGGCCAACGTCGGTGCAAACATTCCTCGGTGGGCGCTGGCTCCCGGCGACGTCATCCTGCTCAACGACGCGTCACATGTCGGGATCTACGCGGGCTTCGGTCAGGTATTCAACGCATACGCCAGCGGGGTACCGATAGGCCTGACCCCACTGTCGCATTTCCGCAACATCCACAGCATCAAGAGGTTCTGAGGCGCGCAAGGGTCGTGGGCGTGATGCTCCAAGCCGTGGGTACGCCTTCATCGCGTTCGGTCGGGGCACCAACATTGCGCGGCCAGGAGGTTGCCGCACCAGCCTCGGCCCGGCATGGTTGGTTTCATGACCCGCAACTCGGGCCCAGGTTTCCCACCTGATCAAGTGGAATACCGGCCGCATCCGCCTGACCCTCTGTGGCCGGGCCGCGCGCGACGGATGGACATCGCCCACCAGTGGCGCGACGAGTACCCGGCTCGAGGGTGACGCGATGGATCTGTCGTTTGTCGCGGAGATCTCGACACCCCGAACCAGAGACGAACTGCCTGCTCCGGAAGCGGGTGACGCCTACCTCGCCGGCGGTACCTGGCTGTACTCCGAGCCGCAACCCTCGATCACCCGTCTGATAGACCTGGCCACGCTCGAGTGGCCCTCGCTCACCGCGCGGAACGACGGGCTGGAAGTCGCCGCAAGCTGTACCATCGAAACACTTTGCACCACAACATTTCCAGCGCAGTGGCGGGCGACCAGCCTGTTCCGTCCGTGCGCAGAGTCGCTGGTCGCGTCGTGGAAGATCTGGCACACGGCGACAATCGGCGGCAATCTTGCACTGGCCCTCCCCGCCGGCGCCATGATCACCCTGTGCTGCACACTCGACGCCAGTGTTCTGGTCTGGAGTGCCGACGGCGGCCAGCGCCGGATTCCCGTTGCCGAGTTGGTCACCGGAAACGGCCGCACCTGCCTCGATGCCGGAGACCTCATACGAAGCGTCCACTTCTCCGACACCGCCCTGCGCGGGCGCACGGCGCTGCGAAAAATCGCGTACTCGCCCCTCGGTCGTTCCGGCGCGCTGCTGGCCGGGCACCTCGGCGATACCGGATTCACGCTGACCGTCACCGCATCCACTGTCCGTCCGTTCATCTTGCGCTTCCCCGAAACACCTGACCCTCAGCCACTGAGTGCGGCGCTGTCGGAGCAGATCCCTCCCGGCGACTACCTGACGGACGCACACGGCACCGCGGACTGGCGTCGTCACGTCACCGGAGTTCTGGCCGAGGAGATCAGGAGGGAACTGGCATGAAATTCACAGTCGACGGACAGCCTGTCGACGCCGAGCCACGGCCCGGTCAGTGCCTGCAGAGCCTGCTGCATGAGCAGCACCGATTCGCCGTCAAGAAGGGTTGCGGAACCGGCGACTGCGGTGCCTGCACCGTGCTCCTCGACGGCAGTGCCGTGCATTCGTGCGTCGTGCCCGCTCACCGCGCCCAGGATCGTGAGGTGACCACCGCCGCCGGTCTCGGTGGGCCCGGCCGGCTACACCCGGTGCAGCAGCAGTTCATCGACGCGGCCGGGTTTCAATGCGGATTCTGCACACCCGGCATGGTGGTGACCGCATCCGTGCTCGACAACGATCAGCGAGCCGATCTACCCCACTCCCTGAAAGGAAACCTCTGCCGCTGCACCGGCTATCGCGCAATTCGCGACGCCGTCGGCGGAGTGTGCAATACCGAGTCGGACAGTGCCGGTGAATCGTTCGGGCGGTCGGTTCCTTCGCCTGCAGCCACCCGAGTGGTGTGCGGCGCCGAACCGTACACACTCGACCTGGAAGTCGAAGATCTGCTACACATCCAGATACTCGGCAGCCCGCACGCACATGCGAAGATCGTCGGTCTCGACACGTCCTCCGCCGAGCGACTACCCGGCGTCCACGCCGTGCTCACTCACCGAGACAGTCCCGACGTCGTGTTCTCCACGGGGCGTACCGAATTCCGCATCAGTAACCCGGACGACACCTACATCTTCGACCCCGTCCTTCGCTTCCGAGGACAGCGCGTCGCGGCCGTTGTGGCGGATTCCGTCGACATCGCCAGGCGTGCAATACAGTTGATCGACGTCGAGTATGAACTTCTCGAGCCCGTCTTCGACCCCGAACAGGCCCGCGGCGCCGGCGCATCCCTGTTACACGGCGACAAGGGCGAAGGCTCTCGGATCGCGAACCCCGCGCGCAACCTCGCCGCGGAACTGCACGGCGAGGTCGGAGATATCGGTGCAGGACTCGCACTGGCGCGGAAGTCGGGCGCCGTGGTCGAGGGCACGTGGCAAACCCAACGTGTACAGCACGTGCATCTCGAGACCCACGCAGCCGTGGGCTGGCTGGATTCCGAGGGTCGGCTGACTCTCCGCAGCAGCACCCAGGTGCCGTTCCTCGTCCGAAGCGAGCTCGCGCACCTGTTCGATCTCGATCACTCGCAGGTCCGAGTCTTCGCAACCCGTGTGGGCGGCGGGTTCGGTGCCAAGCAGGAGATGCAGGTCGAGGATCTCGTGGCACTGGCCGTCTTGCGCACCGGCAAACCTGTGCAGTACGAGTTCACCCGCTCCGACCAGTTCACGATCGCCCCATGCCGACACCCCATGCGTGTCTCGGTGAAGGTCGGCGCCGACGGGGAAGGGACACTGACTGCCCTCGCCGTCGACGTACTCTCGGATACCGGTGCGTACGGTAATCATTCGGCGACTGTGATGCTCCACAGCTGCAACGAATCCGTGGCACTGTACCGAAGTCCCAACAAGCGGGTGGACGCTCAGGCCGTCTACACCAACAACGTGCCGTCCGGCGCTTTCCGCGGCTACGGACTGGGCCAAGTCATCTTCGCCGTGGAGTCTGCGCTCGATCAACTGGCAGCACGGCTGGACATTGATCCGTTCGAGCTGCGCAGGCGCAACGTCATCGTTCCGGGCGACGACTTCGTCGCAGCCAAGGTTGAGAACGGAGACCTCACCTTCGGCAGTTACGGACTCGACCAGTGCCTCGACCTGGCCGAGACGGCGCTGCGCCGTGGCAACGGCATACGCCCGCCCGACGGCCCGCAGTGGCGGGTCGGCGAGGGGATGGCGGCGGCCATGATCGCCACGATTCCTCCAGGAGGACACTTCGCCGACGTCTCCTGCACCCTTGTCGAGGGCGGCCGCTACGAACTGCGAGTGGGCACCGCCGAGTTCGGGAACGGTAGCACCACGGTCCACGCCCAGCTCGCCGCTTCGGCGCTGAACACCACCGTAGATCGGATCACAGTGATTCCGTCCGACACGGACGCCGTCGGCCACGACACCGGGGCGTTCGGGTCAACAGGAATCACGGTAGCCGGTGCGGCTGTAGAACTCGCCGGAACCAGGTTGCGGGAGCAGTTGTTCGAAGTCGCACGCCGCGTGTCGGGTGTCGCCGCCGACAGCCACTGCGAACTGGCGTCGGACGGTGTGCGGGTCTGCGGCAGAGTTGTCGAACTCGACAAGCTTCTAGCCGACGGCCCCGTCAGAGCCGAGGGCCGGCACGAGGGAACACCCCGTTCGGTTGCGTTCAACGTCCACGCGTTCCGGGTAGCAGTCGACATCGTCACGGGCGAAGTCCGCATCCTGCAGTCGATCCAGGCAGCCGATGCAGGCAGGGTGCTGCACCCGCAGCAATGCCGCGGGCAGGTCGAGGGGGGTGTCGCCCAGGCGATCGGAACCGCACTGTTCGAGGAAATCCTGATCGACAGTGACGGAATCGTGCTCAACCCACAACTGCGGAACTACCATGTCCCGCAACTTGTCGACGTACCGGACACCGAGGTGTACTTCGCGGACACATACGATGAGCTAGGCCCTCGAGGCGCCAAATCGATGAGCGAATCCCCCTATAACCCGGTGGCCCCTGCCCTGGCCAACGCCATCGCCGACGCAACCGGAGCCCGGCTTCGCCGCCTGCCGATGACCACGGCTGCCGTCTGGCAGGCACTGCCGCGCAACGAGTAGCCCCGGCTCACGTCGAAGGCGGACCGGGAGGCGGACCGGTCAGGAACGACCGCCCGCGACCGTCGAGACGGTCACACAGTTCCCGCACGATCGGACGCTGCCCCTTGACCAGTTTCGCCTCCGCGACACTTGCCGGGACCCAACGGGCGTCGTCGACCTCGGGGAACAGCTGCCGCTTGCCCGACCGGGGCGGCCATTCCAATTCGAACAGGTTGCTCTCGACGAAGCTGACGCCTTCGTTCACTTCCGCCGCATAGACAGTGATCACCTTGCGTGAAGGTTGTCGAAAGTCTCCGAGTAGCTCGTACTCCGCAGCCGGTGCCGCTGCACCGATTTCTTCCTCGAACTCACGTAGCGCGGTGTCGTGGGGATCCTCACCAGCGGCATACTCCCCCTTCGGGATCGACCATGCCGCCTCGTCCTTTCCCGCCCAGAAAGGACCTCCCATGTGCGCGATCCACACCTGAAGTACACCTGCGATGTCGATCCGATACAGCAGGACCCCGGCGCTGGTGACCGTCATGGCCCGCTCTAAGCCGCAGCGATCTCTGTTCGCTCGCTCTCTTCGACCGGTTCGATCTCCTGGGCATAGTGGAAATGCGGGCGCCGACGGCCCAGGAACGATCCGCACCACGACAGCACCGCGACGTAGCGGTTGCGGAAGCCGACGAGGTAGACAAGATGCACGGCGAGCCACAGGAACCAGGCGAGCACACCGGTCAACTCGATCTTGCCGACACGGGTAATAGCCCGGAAGCGATTGATGATCGCCATACTCCCCTTGTCGCGATAACTGAAGGGCGTTCCGGCAGGACGCTTTCCGGTGATCACCGCCGCGACGTGGCGGCCGCCCTGCATCGCAAACGGCGACTGGGCCGGTAGGTCGTTCAGCGATGCCATATCGCCGATCGCGTAGATATCGTCGTACTTGCCCACTGTGAGGTCTTCGTCGACCAGCAGGCGCCCTCCGCGACCGGTCTCGCAGCCCGTCCGCTCCGCGAGCACTGCAGCGAAATCGTTGGCTTGGATTCCCGCCGACCAGATGATCGTTTCACCGGTGAGGCGCTTTTCGAAGCCGTTGCCCGGTGAGGACAGCGTCGCGCCGGTCTCGTCGATATCGGTCACCATGGTGCCCAGCACCACCTCGACACCTGCACGTTCCAACGAGTCCTGGGTGTAGCGACTGAGCTTGCCGCCGAACGCAGGCAGCGTTTCCTCCGCACCCTCCACGAGGGTGACGGTAACCTCTTCGGAGCTGATGTGGCCAAGGGACTTCTCGAAGTAGCGCCCCGCCAGTTCCTTGATCTGCCCGGCCAATTCGACGCCCGTCGGTCCCGCACCGATCACGATGAAGTGCAACAGGTCGCGGCGACGTTCCGGGTCGGCGGCAGTGTGCGCCTCCTCGAAGCAGCGAACAATTTGCCTGCGCAATCGGTCGGCGTCGGCGACCGTCTTGAGGGCATACGTCACCTCAGCGAACTGGTCCTGGCCGAAGTACGCCTGCCGCGCACCGGTCGCGGCGATCAACGTGTCGTAGCCGAGCGTGTGACGCACCCCACCCGCCTCGTAGACGACGTTCTTCTCGTCGGGGTCGACGTCGACGACCCGACCCAGGCGGACGTCCCCGCTGGGATACTTGGCAAGAATCTCACGGATCGACGGGGCGATCTCCCCGGGTGAGATCACACCGGTCGCGACCTGGTAGAGCAACGGCTGAAACAGGTGCTCGGTGGTCTCGGAGATCAGCACGAACGGTGTGCCGGCCTTGCCGAGCTTCTTCGCCGCCGCGAGGGCGCCGAATCCCGATCCGACAATGACGACCTGAGTGCGATCCATCGAGAATCCCTCCCTCTCCCATTACGTCTGAGCAGCCACTTCTGCTTAGCGTTGCGTATGACCCATCGTAGGTTCCGGACGTAGTCAGGCGCGAATAAGCTGGGTAAATCGAAATTGTGTTATCTCGAATTGTCATAAATCCTAGGGAAGGGTCGTAACCTCGAGTCATGGAACTCCGACAGCTTCGCTACTTCCTCGCGGTCGGCGAGGAGGAAAGCTTCTCACGAGCGGCCCAACGCTGTTTCATCTCGCAGTCCGCGATCAGCCACCAGATCGCGAAACTCGAACGCGAGTTGGGCACCGACTTGCTCGAACGGTCGACCCGCGCCACACGACTGACCGCAGCAGGCGAGCGATTGATGCCTATCGCCGCCGAGATGATCGGGCTCGAGACGAAGGCACTGTCGGTGGGTCTCGACCCGCGCAACCGGATGCGCATCAGCGCGAGCATGAGCTTCGCCACGCAGATTCTGGAGGCGATATCACTTGTCCGCGAAGAATTTCCGCAATTGGACATAGAGTTCATCATCAAGGACTTCACCGAGCGGATGGCCGCGGTCGCGTCCGGCGATGTCGATCTGGCGCTGATCCGGGGTGGCGTCGATCGGTCCGGACTCGAGACCGTGGAACTCGGGCTCGAGGATCTGGTGATCGTGACCTCGAACAAACATCCACTCTCGGGAAACCCGACCGTGGAATTGAGCGACCTGGCACCGTATCCCCTGCTCCTACCGCCGCGCAGCAGTCAGATCTTGCTCCACACGGTGATGGAGGATGCGTTTGGGCAGGTCGGGCAGAAGGTGAAGCTCGGTCCGTCCATTCCGAGCGACCACACGGCTACCCTCGATGTGCTCACCACACCACGATCATGGACCGTCGTCTACGCCGATACCGCTGACGCAACTCCTCGGAGGGGACTGAGCGTCATGCGAGAGGCGCACGACCGGTTGCGAATTCCCGTCTGCGCAGTCATCCGAAGCGGGGCGGTGACCAGGCACGAACTCACCCACCTGTTTCGTGCCCTCTCGCAGTCGATCGCGGGACGGGGAGCAGCTACCGAGACCACGTACCGTCCGCTCGACTCAACTGAACAATTCGGCCCTGCCCAGTGATGTCGCGCCCGTCAGCAGTTGGCGCCACATGCTTCCGCCCGCGTCAGGCGCCCATCAGACCGTGCTTTCCGACCCACGTCATCACGTGGTCGAGCATCGTGTCGGGGACCTCGAGTTGCGGCGTGTGCCCGACGTCGCTGAGGATCACGCTGTCCCACCGCTCGTTGGCCGCCGCGACCTTCCTGGCCGCCGCGACCGGCACCAACCTGTCCTTGTCGCCGTGGATGAGAAGGACCGGCTTCTCGATGGACCGCATAGCATCCTGATAGCGTCCCGGACGGGCCAGGGCGAGCATCAGCGATCGACTGGCCTGGAGGAACGCCGCATCCTGAGACGGCAGTCCTCGCCGGTAGTGGGAGAAGTCGGTAGCCACCTCGAGTACCTCCTCCGAGGCCCTACTTGGATCGGCGAAGCACAAATCGACCATTCGCTCGACCAACTGCCGGTCCGTCAAATTCCTACTCGCGAATCGCAGGTATCCCTCTCCCACGAAGGGTATGAACTGCAACGCGAACTGCAACGCGACCTGAGGGTCTGGCAACCGCTGCCCAACCGGCAGTGCAGGATTGACGAGAACCAGGCCGGAGATCACCCCCGGGTTCGCTGCCGCTTCGAAGGCCGAGATCATTCCGCCCATCGAATTCCCCATCAGGATCACCGGGGCGCCGACCACATCATGCAGGAAGCGGTGCAGCACTTTTGCGTTCGCATCGATCCCCGCCTGGCGCCCACCAGCGGCGCTGAGACCGAAACCCGGGAGATCTACCGTCAGTACCCGTGCATGTCGCGCCAGAATCGGTGCGACACGGACCCAATTGAGGTGTGAACCACCGAGCCCGTGAACCATGACCACGGGAGGAGACTCGTTGTCGCTATCGCCGTACTCCACCCAGTGAATAGGTCCGTCGATATCGATTACGCTGCCGGAGCCACCCCACCGCTCGGTGAACGTCGGAAGTTCTCCAACCCTCTCGGGATCACGCATGTGTCCGTCCCATCCCGGCTTGCGCCGTGTCGAAACCATTCGGTCGAAACCATTCGGTCGAAACCTTTGGGTCGAAAACACTGGCCAGTGTACGACGCATCAGGACCAGTAGTGTGGACATATGCCATGTGACCCAGGGTCACCCCCGATAAGGGTGCAGGTTGGTGGTGTCCTGCTTGCGGCCGGCGCCGGTAAGCGCATGGGCATGCCCAAGGCCCTCGTCATCGGCGAAGACCGACAGCCGTGGCTTGCACGCGGCGTCCGGGTGCTGGCGGAAGCGGGATGCGACCCCGTCGTCGTGGTGCTCGGCGCCCGCGCAGAGGAGGCGCAGAGCCTACTTCCCGACGACATCCCGGTCACAGTCGGGATCGCGGAAGACTGGCAGTCAGGTTTGTCCGCATCCCTAGGCCGGGGCCTGGTGGTCGCCACGACCTTCGAGCACCTCGACGCTGTCATCGTCACACTCGTAGACCTCCCCGACCTCGAGGCCGACGCCGTCGAACGGCTGGCGACCGTGCCACCACTCGACGCCCGGTCAGCACTGCGCCAGGCCCGCTACGGCGGCGCACCGGGCCATCCCGTTCTGATCGGCCGGGATCACTGGGCACCGTTGCAGCGCAGCCTCACCGGCGACTCCGGGGCACGGAAGTATCTGATCGCACACGACGTCGAGATGGTCGATTGCTCCGATCTAGGATCTGGGCGCGACGTCGACTCACCGACTGACCGCCTTGTTGTAGCGCCGAACCGCGAAGGGAACGAAGATCACCAGCAGGGCCGCCGACCACGCCAGCGAGGCGATGACGGGGTTCTGTAGCGGCCACGCGTCGGGAACCACCATGGCGGGGTTGGTGTTTCCGAATAGCTCCCGCACGGCCTGTGTCACGGCGGACACCGGATTCCATTCCGCGATCACCTTCAACGGACCGGGCAGGTCCGTCGTCTGGACGAACGTGTTCGCGATGAACGAGAGCGGGAAGATCACGATGAAACTCGCGTTATTGAAAACCTCCGGAGTTCGAATCCACATTCCTACCACCGCCATTACCCAGGACAACGCGTATGCGAACAGCAGCAGGAGCAGATAGCCGAGAGCAACCTCGCCGATACTCGAATGGGTACGCCAACCGATGATCAGCCCTGTCAATGACATCACCACGAGACTGACGACGTTGATGAGCACGTCGGTTGACGTGCGGCCGATCAGAACCGCGGACGGAGCCATCGGCAACGACCGGAACCTGTCGATGATCCCCTTCTGCAGATCCTCGACCATGCCGAGGCCCGTCCAAGTGGAACCGAAAATAACTGTCTGAGTAAAGATTCCGGCGATCAAGAACTCTCGATACGACATGCCCGGTACCTGGATGGCACTACCGAACACGTACGCGAACAGCAGTACGAACATGATCGGCGACAGCGTCGTGAAGACGATGAGATCGGGCACGCGCTTGATCTTGATCATGTTGCGCTTGGCGATGGTGAGCCCATCGGCGATCGCGGTGTGCGCGGAAGCAGTCTGCTGCGCAGTCATCGAACGTGCTCCTCTTCTGCCTCGTGCCCGGTCAGGGTGAGAAAGACATCGTCTAGCGTTGGGCGGCGCAGGCCCACGTCGAACACTTTCACTCCTCGATTCGTCAGTCGGCCAAGTGCCTCGACGAGGGTGTCCGATCCCCCGGACACCGGCACCGTCACCCGCCGGATGTTGTCGTCGATGTGGATGTCACCGACCGCCAGCGATACCAATTCCTCACGCACAACCGAAAGGTCGATCCCCTCGCGGACACTCAGTTCGATACGCTCGCCGCCCACTCGGTTCTTCAGTTCGTCGGCGGTCCCGCGGGCGATCACAGAACCGTGGTCGATGACCGCGATCTGGTCGGCGAGACGTTCCGCTTCCTCCATGTACTGCGTCGTGAGCAGCAAGGTGGCGCCTTTCGCGACAAGGTCGTCGATGACGTCCCACAGCGCCAGCCGAGCTCGGGGATCGAGTCCGGTGGTCGGTTCGTCCAGGAACAGCACCTCGGGCTCCGCCACGAGCGCCCCCGCAAGGTCGAGGCGTCGACGCATCCCACCCGAGTAGCCCTTGACCGGGCGGTCACCCGCCTCGACCAGATCGAATTGTTCGAGCAGCTCACGTGCGCGGGCCTTACTTCGTTTGGCCCCGAGGTGGTAGAGCCGACCAACCATTTCCAGGTTCTCGAAACCGGTGAGATACTCGTCGACTGCTGCGTACTGCCCCGATGCGCCGATCCGCGATCGCAGCACTCGGGCGTCGCGGACCACGTCCAGACCTGCGACCTCAGCATGACCCCCGTCTGGGACCAGAAGCGTGGTGAAGACCCGCACCGCCGTCGTCTTACCCGCCCCGTTCGGCCCGAGCAACGCCGTCACGGTTCCCGCCGCAACCGTAAGATCAATCCCTCCGAGTGCTGTAACGTCGCCGTACCGCTTGACCAAGCCCTCTGCGGTAATTGCATCGACCATCAGCAGTTCTCCTCCGTCGGCATATGGACACAGTGTGACTCGAGGCCCCGACAGGTTGCATACGGTTCGAGACAGTGCAACCTTGCCCTTCTATCCGGGCCGACCTGACGAGCATGCCATCTCATGTAGCCTGCAACGAGTGATCCCCTGCTGCTAGGAAATTCCATTGATCCGCTATTTCCAAGACGTCTGATATCAGAGCAATGTCTCGATCAACTTTGACGATAGGCCTGACCTGTTTGGCGGCCGCTGCTACAACTCTCGTGCCCGCGACACCAGCCATAGCGGCGGAATCGACTAGCTCTGCTGGAATTGGATCTTCGGTTCTTCCAATCGGGATCGAGACCAGCTTCGAAGTTTTCGATCGGACTACTGGCGAAACGACAGTGGCGTTCGATTCTCACAAACAGTACAGATCTGCGTCGGTAGTGAAACTGCTGATTGCGTTGGACTACCTTGAAGGGCTCGGGGAGGATTTCCGTGTTCCGCCCGAGGACTTGGCGCAGTTGCAACCGATGCTGAGGTCAAGTGATGACACTGCCGCATCGTACTTTTGGGTGAAGAACGGGTGGGAGGAAATAGTCGAGAGGATGGTCGCCAAGCTTGACCTCACCGACACTGCACCACCCGCTGACCGAGGACAGTGGGGCTACACCGCCATCAGCGCTTCCGATGTAGTGAAGATTTACCGATACATCCTGGACGACGCCTCACCACAGGTTCGTTCCATAATCATGGACAATCTTCGTCAATCGACCAAATGCGGAAACGACGGCTTCGATCAGTACTTCGGTATCGCTCGAGCGGCACCGCCACCCTGGGCAATCAAACAAGGTTGGTCGGGATTCGGTGACGCACCATCTATACCGTGCACCCCCGCCAATCCCCTTCCACCCGATCCGTTCGATGAAGCCCCGGTCCAAGCAGACAACGCCGCGACTCCGGATGTTCTTGCCGATGTTTCACAGGATGGAATTCCGTCCGTCTCGGCTCGAGACTCGACAGAGTCGGCCGGACCAGATATCGACGTGAACAAAGCGGCAATGCACACGACCGGCACCTTGGGTGAGGACAACGACACGATCGTCGTAGTCCTCACCCTGGAACCTAGCAATACGTCTTGGGACGAATCAGCTCAACGGATCTCGCTGATCACCAAAGGAGTCCTCGGCGCAAGTTCCCTGGACATTCTCGCCAGCAGTTGAGATCAATTCTCTCGAAGCCTCCATTTCCGAATATCTGACGATCACGTCTGCCGTTGACGCCGTGCGATATGTAATATGTCACACGGCACGAACGGCGTCCTGAACCCACTCGAAGCTCGCGAACGGTGACAACGGTCCCGTCGACGGACACCGCCGAAGAAAGAAGTTCTTCATGGAAATTCTCACGGCGATCAATGACCTCATCTGGAACCCCATGGCCTACTTGGCTCTGGGCGTAGGACTGTTCTTCACCGCTCTGACTGCGGGCGTCCAGTTTCGACGAATCCCGGACATGTTCCGTGTCATGCGCGAGAAAAAAACCGATGCAGCCGGTATCGCGCCGGCGCAGGCCCTGCTCTTGACACTGTCGAGTCGCGTCGGCGTCGGCAACCTGGCCGGCGTCGGAACCGCCCTCGCCGCGGGCGGGCCAGGTGCGCTCTTTTGGATGGTCGTCGTGGGCTTTGTCGGGTCCGCAGCCGCCTTCGCCGAATCTCTTCTGGCGCAGGTATACAAGCGCAAGATCGACGGCGAACAGCGCGGCGGAATCCCGTTCTACATAGAGCACGGCCTTCGGCTCAAGTGGCTGGCGGTGATCGTCGCGACGATAACTCTGGTGGGCTATGGCTTCGTCTTTCCCGGTGTGCAGTCGAACAACATCGCGTCAGCCTTCGAAGGTGCGTTCAACGTTCCCGTCTGGCTGACCGCAATTGTGGTGACCGCACTGTTCGCGTTCGTGATCATCGGTGGAACCCGCCGCATCGTGCGCACCGCGGAGGTCGCGATTCCCTTCATGGCGCTCGGCTACGTGCTCGCGTCAGCGATCATCATCGCGCTGAACGCGGATCTTGTACTGCCGACCATGCAACTTATTCTGAGCAGCGCCTTCGGCACTCATCAGATCTTCGGCGGTATCGCCGGTGCCGCACTGGCCTGGGGAGTTAGGCGCGCGGTCTTCTCCAGCGTGGCGGGCGTCGGTGAAGGCACGTTCGGGGCTGCGGCCGCTTCGGTGACCCACCCGGCCAAACAGGGCTTCGTTCAATCGTTCTCGGTATTCATCGACACAGTGGTCGTCTGCAACGCAACCGGCATCATGATCCTGATCACCGGTTCATACAATGTCGTTGCACCAGGCGGGGAGATCCTGTTGTCGAACAACGACCTCGAGGCAGGTCCGGCCTACGTACAGGCGGCAGTCGACTCCATCACCGCCGGATTCGGTCCTGGGTTCATCGCCATCGCTCTCTTCTTCTTCGCCTTCACCACCCTGGTGGCGTTCTACTACATCGCGAACACCAACCTGACCTATCTGTTCAAAAAGGACCACGGCGCGCAGAAGATGTTCCTGAAGATCGGGATGCTGGCGATCACGTTCTACGGATGTGTGGAATCCGCCGATGTCATCTGGGCGGTCGGGGACATCGGCTACGGATCCCTCGGCTGGCTCAACATGATCGCCATCGTGCTGCTGGCTCCGGTGGTGTGGAAGGTCCTGCGCGACTACGACGCGCAACGCAAGCAAGGCCTCGATCCGAGTTTCGACCCCACACGACTAGGCATCTCCGGTGCCGACTTCTGGGTCAGCGGGAGACGCACGAAAGACGCAGACAACGGCGCGTTGTCGGGCTCGGACTCTACCGTTCCCGAGTCCCCGGACCGATAGCGCGCACCGCTGCGCGGCCTCAGGGCCGAGTAAGGTGTCACACATCGATCTGAGGGAGGCAGAGTGACGAGTTGGATGACGACCCGGATCGAGCCGGGGCAGAGTCTGCGGGAGCAAATCGAGGACTCACTTTCTGCCGCGATCATCGCCGGGCAGATCATGCCGCAGTCGCTGCTCACCGTTCCGGTCCTGGCACAACAGTATGAGGTGTCGGCGACGCCGGTGCGTGAGGCGATGCTCGAGCTCGCGCGTCGCGGCTTCGTGGTTCCGGTCCGGAACAAGGGCTTTCGGGTGCGTGAAGTCGGGCGCGACGAGCTCCGTCACCTCGTGCAGGCTCGTTCGCTGCTCGAGTGCCCGACCATGATCGAGGTCGCGTCCGTATTCGGCGCGAGTCATCGGCCTCGATTCGATGCACTGGTCGAGACGATTCGGGAATCGGCCCGCAAACGAGACTTCGCGACCTATGTCCGGACGGACCGCGAATTTCACCTCGGGCTACTCGGCCTCCTCGGAAATCCTGTACTGCTCGACGTTGTGGGCATGTTGCGGGACCGGACCCGTACGGTCGGTATCGCCTCCAAAATCACCCCCGAGCAACTGTCCGCATCGATCGAGGAACATGCGGAACTGCTCGACTTGCTCGAGGACGGCAACGGACCAGCAGCCGCAGCCCTGATGGAACGGCATGTAGGGCACGTCCTCGGGTGGTGGAGCGGTACGGAAGAGAAACTGGGCAGCCCGGCACAGTCGAGCTGACCAGCCGAAACCAAACGCACTCTGGCGATCTCAACCTATCCGCATCGGTAATGTGTGATATATTACCTGCGAGGAGGTCGCGTGCGCGCTGTCATCATCGGGGCTGGCATCACCGGCGCCGCATGTGCACGTGCACTTGCGCGAGCAGGTTTCGCAGTTGCGGTCCTCGAGCGAGGTGCGGCCGTCGGTGGCACCTCGGCGATGTGCGAAGGAAACCTTCTCGTCTCTGACAAGGCGCCCGGCCCCGAACTCGCGCTCGCCCTGCACGCCGCCGATCGGTGGTACGCCCTGCGTGATGAATTGCGGGACGAGCTGGGACCGGACTTCCCATCCATCGAATACGAGAGAAAAAGCGGCCTCGTAGTAGCGACCACCCACACCGGCGCCAGGGCGCTGAAAACCTTCTCGGGAACCCAGCGCGCGGCCGGAGTCGAAGCGCGAGAATTGTCCGTCGATGACGCCGGCAAGCTCGAGCCGTTCCTAACCCGGGACATCACGGCCGCCGTGCACTACCCGCAAGATGCGCAGGTCCAGCCTGCCGCCACGGCCGAGGCGCTACTCGCATCCGCGCGACGCGCCGGAACCGAAGTCCTGACCGGGGTGGAGGTGACAGGTGCGATGCGCGGCATCGACGGCCGGATCAACGGCGTATCTACCATGAACGGGCGCCACGGTGCGGACATCGTCATCAACGCCGCAGGGCCCTGGGCCGGTGCTGTCGCCTCCAGTTTGGGAGTTTCTCTTCCGGTCTTGCCCCGTCGTGGAATGGTGCTCGTCACCACCCGGATGCCACACAGGATCTTCCGCAAGGTCTACGACGCCGACTACGTCGGAGCCACGCAGTCGGGCGACGCCGACCTGCAGACGTCGACCGTCGTCGAATCCACCGCCGCTGGAAACGTTCTGATCGGTTCGTCCAGGCAGCGGATAGGGTTCGACGACCGTCTCGACCTCGGCGTAGTGCGTGAGATCGCCGCGAAATCCATGCGCCTGTTCCCCTTTCTCGCCGAGATGCAGATCCTGCGCACCTACGGCGGCTTTCGGCCCTACATGCCTGATCACCTCCCGGTCATCGGAGAGGACCCCCGTGTACCTGGTCTCTATCACGTGACCGGCCACGAGGGCGCCGGCATCGGTCTGTCGGTCGCGTCAGCGGACATTCTTCGCGCAAGGATCCTCGGCGAGGATTCGCCCGTCGACGCCGCCCCGTTCACCGTCGATCGCCCGACCCTCGTACCGCATCTACGGGAGATGGCTCGATGACCCCGCGTGCGGTGGACCAGAATCGGGATCCGATTCGGCCCGCCCAAGCGGATGGCGTGACGATCTCATTCGAGGGCACCGACTACGACGGCATCCGCGGCCAATCGATCGCAGGGGTGCTGCTGGCCAACAACGTGCTCGACTGGCGCACGACGTCAAGTCGCGGCGAGGACAGGGGGCTGTTCTGTGGGATCGGTGTGTGCTTCGACTGCGTCGTGACCGTAGACGGTTATCGCAACGTTCGCGCGTGCCAGCGAAAGGTTCATGGCGGCGAGCGCGTCGAACGCCAGCACGACCTGCTCCCGCGCCCGATCGAGGAGGTGGATGCACGGTGACGGACGTCCTGGTGGTCGGCGCCGGTCCAGCGGGCCTGGCCGCGGCAGTGGCTGCGAGGCGGCGCGGAGCTGCCGTGCGGATCATCGACGCCGCAGAGGGGCTCGGCGGTCAGTACTGGCGGCACCTACCCTCCTCACGACCGTCCGAGCGGGAGGAACTCCTCCACCACGGCTGGGACACCTTCGGGTCGCTCCGCGACGAGGTCTGTCAGGATCCCGACATCGTCGTCAGCATGCAGACCGAGGTCTGGGCGATCGAGCAGACGGCTGACAATCGGCTGCGCGTCAACCTCGCGCGCGGTGAGGCCGATGGCACCGGACGGTTGACCGAGGCCCTTGCCCCCGAGCAGTTGATCCTCGCCACCGGAGCACACGACCGTGCTCTTCCGGTGCCTGGGTGGACGCTTCCCGGCGTCTTCACCGCGGGCGCTGCCCAAGCGATGGCCAAAGGCGAGCGCATCGCAATCGGTGAGCGTGTCGTGGTCGCCGGATCCGGGCCGTTCCTGCTTTCCGTGACCGCTTCCCTCGGCCAGGCGGGTGCGCGCGTCGTCGGGGTCTACGAAGCGTCCCGCTCGCGTGCCCTCGCTCGGCACTGGCTGGCCCGGCCGTGGGAACTGGCCGGCGCCGCACACAAGATCGGTGAACTGGCCGAGTACGCCGTTCATCACATTCGAGGTCGTGTTCCGTACCGTACTGGTCACGGAGTGGTCGCTGTCCACGGCACGGACCGGGTAGAGGCGGTGACTGTGGCGGTCCTCGACGAGCACTGGCGGGTCGTCACCGGAACTGAGCGCAGGATCGATTGCGATGCAGTCTGTTTCGGACACGGATTCGTTCCACGACTCGAACTGCCGATTGCTGCCGGATGCCACATCACCGAGCGGCGCTTCGTGCACGTAGATGCCTGCCAGCGCACGAGTGCCGACCGCGTCTTCGCGGTGGGTGAACTCACCGCGATCGGTGGTGCCGATCTGGCGCTCGCCCAAGGCGAGATCGCCGGATGGGTGGCCGCGGGCGGCTCGCTCGATGACCGCGACATCAGGCGCGCTATCAGATCTCGAACCCGCGCAGAACAATTCGCCGATCGTATGGACAGAGCGCATGCGATCGGCGATTGCTGGTCCGACTGGCTGGGCGACGACACCATCGTCTGCCGATGCGAGGACGTCGACGCCGGCACCCTGAAGCGGGTCGCCGCGGCGACCAACTCGACTGGCCTGCGCCCACTCAAGCTCAACACGCGAGCGGGTCTCGGCTTGTGCCAGGGACGGGTCTGCGGGCGCAATGTGGAGCAGATCCTTCTGGCCACACACGGGTGTGAGGAGTTCGCCGACGCCACCACCACCGATCGGCGACCTATCGCGACGCCGATACGAATCGCCGATCTCGCACGAGCGCCCGAGCACCCCACCGATTCCGTCCTGAACCGACCCCGTTCTCAATAATCCGATATACGAAACCAATCCGAAGGAGTACCCATGCCCGAACCCACCATCGACCTCGGGGGCGTCATCGTCGCCACCGCGCTGGCCTTCAAAGAGGACGCTTCCGCTCCCGCAGGCCTCGCGGTCGACTACGACAAGTTCGGCGAACACGTCGATTTCCTCATGAGCAATGGGTGTCGCGGCGTCGGCCCCAACGGCTCACTGGGAGAATATTCCTCGCTCACCGACGAAGAACGCCGCAAGGTTGTGCAGGTCGCGGTCGATGCGGTCGACGGACGCGGCGTCGTCGTCGCCGGAGCTCACGGGGTCGGTTGGCACCAGTCACAGACGTGGGCACGTCACGCGGCCGACGACGGTGCAGACGGCGTCCTGGTTCTGCCGCCCACCATTTACCGAGCCAACGACAACGAGGTGGTCGAGCACTTCCGCAAAGTTGCCGAGGTCGGAATACCGATCATGGCCTATAACAATCCTTTCGACACCAAAGTCGACATCACGCCTGCACTCGTAGCGCAGATTGCCGAAATCCCCGAAGTGGTGGCCCTGAAGGAATTTTCCGGCGACGTACGTCGCGTCTACGAGATCTCCGAACTCTGCGATATCGACATCATCGCCGGCGCCGACGATGTTCTCTTCGAACTCATGGTCAACGGCGCGGTCGGGTGGTTCGCCGGATACCCGAATGCCTTCCCCAAGGAAGCAGTCGAATTGTACGAGCTGTGCTCCACCGGAAAGTGGCTCGAGGCGAAGGCGCTGTATCAGGAACTCGTCGCCGTCTTCCGCTGGGACTCACGAACAGAGTTCGTCCAAGCGATCAAGCTGTCGATGGATATCTGCGGCAACTCCTTCGGCGGTCGTACTCGTCCTCCGCGTGGACCGCTCAGCGATGCCCAGGCTGACCAGGTGAAGGCCGACACCGAACGTGCCCTCGCCGCCATCGCGCGGCGCTGACACCGGAACGCCGGAGGCAGTAGCGATATGCGGTCGTCACGGATATTCCACGCCGTCGATTCCCATACCGAAGGCATGCCCACCCGTGTCATAACCGGTGGCGTAGGCGTGATTCCGGGTGAAACGATGAACGAGCGCCGCCTGCACTTCATCAAACACCTCGACCACATCAGACGCCTGCTCATGAACGAACCACGCGGTCATGCCTCGATGTCCGGTGCCATCCTGCAACCACCGACCCGGAGCGACTGCGACCACGGCATCGTCTTCATCGAGGCGAGCGGCTGCCTGCCGATGTGCGGTCACGGCACGATCGGCGTGGCCACCGTTCTGGTGGAAGCGGGCATGGTCGAGGTCACCGAACCCGTAACGACAATCCGGCTCGACACACCGGCGGGAGTCGTAGTCGCGAGGGTTCGGGTCGAGGAAGGGCGCGCGGTGCACGTGACGCTCGCGAACGTGGCGAGCTTCACCGAGCGCCTCGACCAGACCGTGGACGTTCCCGGTTACGGTCCGATCCCCTACTCCCTCGCATTCGGCGGCAACTACTACGCGATGGTGAATCTGGACTCGGTCGGATTGCCGTTCGATCGAGCCCGGCAGCAGGACATCCTCGCTGCCGGGCTGTCCATCATGGACACGATCAACACCACCGCGCCACCGACGCACCCGACCATCGACGGCATCGACCACGTACACCATGTCGAGTTCATCGCTCCGGGGTCCGATGCCGTCCGCTCTCGTCATGCGATGGTCATTCATCCCGGCTGGTTCGACCGATCTCCCTGCGGTACAGGGACGTGCGCGCGCATGGCCGAGCTGTACACGCGCGGCGAACTGCCCCTGCACACGGACTTCGTGAACGAGTCCTTCATCGGTTCGGAATTCACCGGACGTCTCGTCGACACCACCCGGGTCGGCGAGTACAACGCCGTCCTACCTGAGATCACAGGTCGCGCCTGGATCACCGGCACGGCTCAATACCTGCTCGATCCCCACGACCCGTTCCCTGCCGGGTTCGAATTCTAGGAGTAACGACATGCCTGACGATGTGCTCCGGGATGCGGCTACCGCGTTCCCGCTCTTCGCCGCCACCACACCGCATGAACGCGGCGCGGCCCTCGTCGTGGTAGCCGATGCGCTCGACGCCGCGGACGACGAACTCATCGCTCTCGCACAACAGGAGACCGGTCTGACGGAGGCGCGGTTGCGCGGCGAACTGAACCGGACCACCCAGCAGTTGCGGTTGTTCGCTGAGGTCGTGGTCGAGGGTGCGTACCTCGATGCGCGTATCGACGAATCCGATACCGAGTACGTCCTCGGTCCCAGGCCCGACCTTCGCAGGGTCAATGTTCCTCTGGGACCGGTACTGAACTACGCCGCATCGAACTTCCCCTTGGCGTTCTCTGTTGCGGGCGGCGACACCGCGGCCGCCCTCGCCGGGGGCAACCCCGTGGTCGTGAAGGCACACGAGGGCCATCCGCGACTCAGTGAACTCACCGGACGGATCGTGCTGCACGCGCTACGGGATGCCGGAATGCCCGATGGCACGTTCGGGGTTCTGTACGGCCGCGAGGAGGGCATCGCCGCATTGAAGGACGAGCGTATCCGTGCCGCCTGTTTCACCGGCTCGACCTCGGTTGGCCGGATGCTCGCGGACATCGCAGCGGATCGTTCTGTGCCGATTCCCTTCTACGGCGAGCTCGGGAGCGTCAACCCCGTGTTCGTTTCGCCGGCTGCGTTGAAGAATGATCCGGAGGGTCTCGCCCAAGGTTTCGTGGCGAGCGTTGCCGGGTCTTGCGGACAGTTGTGCACGAAGCCGGGATTCCTTCTCGTCCCGAACGTCGGGCCGTTGCGCGAATCGCTCGCCACAGCGAAGGACATCGCGGCGCACCGCATGCTCACCACAGGTACCACCGCCGGCTACAGCGATCGCCGCGATACGGTGCTCGCCGCACCCGGAGCAGAGGTGCTCGTCGAGGGCGGCGTCGAGGTGGACGAGGCGGGCCTCGGATGGGCCACACCGACGTTGGTTATCCTTCCCCTGAAGGCCGTCGAGGCCGCAATGAGCGCGGTCTTGGACGAGAGTTTCGGACCATTGTCGGTGATCATCGAATATGGCGACGACCCGGACATCCTCCCGTCGGTCGCCGAGCGACTGTTTCCCGGCAATCTGACCGCGACGCTGCATCTCGGCCCGGACGAAGACACGACAGCGTGGAGCGAACTCGTGGACGCTCTGTCCCGCACCAGCGGACGCGTGCTCTTCGGCGGGTGGCCCACCGGGGTCTCCGTCACCGCGGCCATGCAACACGGCGGTCCGTACCCATCAACGACGCGCGACGCGACCGCGGTCGGCACGGCCGCCATCGGGCGATTTCTCCGTGGGGTCTGCTACCAGAATGCGCCCCGGTCGATCCTTCCGCCCGCGCTGCGCGACGACAACCCATGGAGGGTGCCACAGCGACGCAGCCCTGCCGGACTGTCGAGCGGTTGGGGCACGCTGACCGGAAGGTACTGAGACCGAAGCTCATCGGGTCAACGTGGCTCGGGGATCTGCTCGCTTGTGGGTGTCGACACGATCACCGGCACTCGTTGGGACCTATCTGAGAGCTATTGCGGTCTATCAGCCGAATTTTCTCGAGAACCTGGATATTGTGGGACGCCGCGATCCACAAGACCAGGAGAGACCAGTTGAGCACATCGAACCCACATGACTGGAACGCAGACATAATCGCCGAATTTCGCGCCAACGAAGGCCGTGTCGGGGGGCAATTCGAAGGGGCGCCGCTGGTGCTGTTGCACCACGTCGGCCGAAAGTCGGGGCGCGCCATGGTGTCCCCCACGATGTACCTGCCGGACGAGACCGCTCCGGACAGAATCTATGTAATCGCCTCGAAGGCGGGCGCCCCCACGAACCCCGCCTGGTACTACAACCTCCTCGCCGCCGGCAATGCAGAAGTCGAGCGCGGCACCGAAACCTATCGCGTATCCGTCAGTGAGGTCACCGGCGACGAACGAGACACCGTCTTCGACGAACAAGCCCGCCGCTATCCAGGATTCGCTGTGTACGCACAGCGGACAGCGGGTGTCCGCACGATTCCCGTTCTGGCACTCACCCGAATACGGGAATGACTCGACTCGCACGCGCCGTCGTCGACCAGCACCTATGCCGTGAGCACCAGCCCCGACGTCGGAACACCGGTCCCGGCGGTGACGAGGACGTTCTGCACGTTCGAGGCCTGGTTCACGGATGTTCCACGAATTTGGCGCACAGCCTCGGCAATACCGTTCATGCCGTGGATGTAGGCCTCACCGAGCTGACCACCGTGGGTGTTGAGCGGTAGCACTCCGTCGAGTTCGAGCGCACCGCCGGCGATGAAGTCCTTGGCCTCACCGCGACCACAGAAGCCGAGTTCTTCGAGTTGCATCAATACGTATGGTGTGAAGTGGTCGTACAGCACGGCAACGTCCATGTCCTGCGGTCCGAGGCCGGCCTGCCGCCACAATTGCGCGCCCACAAGTTCCATCTCGGGCAACCCCGCTAGTTCGGGCCGGTAGTAGCTGGTCATAATGTACTGGTCGTTGCCGCTTCCCTGCGCCGCAGCCGCGATCACCGCCGGCTTCTGCCTCAGGTCCTTCGCCCGCTCAGGCGAGGTCACCACGATCGCCACACCGCCGTCGGACTCCTGGCAGCAATCGAGCAGATGCAGTGGTTCCGCGATGAAGCGCGAGTTCTGATGGTCGTCGAGCGAGATCGGTTTTCCGTAGAAGAACGCATCGGGGTTGTTGGCCGCGTGCTTGCGGTCGGTGACGGCAATGCGTCCGAAGTCCTCACTCGTGGCGCCGTATTCGTGCATGTACCGCTGGGCGACCATGGCGACGAACGCCGCCGGTGTCGACAGGCCGTGAGGGTAGGAGAACGCGTTATCCGTGCTGGACGAGCTCACCTGCCCCACCAAGCCCGAGTTCACCTGACCGAAACGCATCCCCGACCGTTCGTTGAACGCACGATAGGCCACCACCACCTCGGCCACACCGGTCGCAACGGCCATTGCCGCCTGCTGCACCGTCGCGCACGCGGCGCCGCCACCGTAGTGGATGCGGCTGAAGAACGTGAGGTCCGGGATTCCCACCGATCGAGCAACTGCCGCTTCGGTATTGGTGTCCATCGTGAACGACGTCAGCCCGTCGACATCGGCGGGGGTCAGACCGGCGTCCTCGAGTGCGGCCGTGACAGCCTCCGCGGCAAGCCGTAGTTCACTGCGACCGGAGTTCTTCGAGAAGTCGGTGGCGCCGATGCCGGCGACAACAGCCTTGCCCGACAGACCGCTCATGCGCTCGCTCCGTTCGTCTGGTCGTTCAGGACCAGGGTCACCGTCGACGTGATGTGGTTGCCGAGACCGTTGCGGCCGACGATATCGAGTGTGATGATGCCGTCATCGTCCACCGATGCCACCGTTCCACTGATCGTCAGGATGTCGTAGGCGTACCAGGGCACCCCAAGGCGTAAAGCGATCGACTTGAGTACTGCCCTCGGGCCCGCCCAGTCGGTGACGAACCGCTGAACCAGTCCGGTATCGGTCAAGATGTTGGCGAAGATGTCTTTCGAACCACCTTCCTGCGCACGGTCGCGGTCGTGGTGGACATCCTGAAAGTCGCGGGTCGCGATCGCAGCGGACACCACGAATGTCGGGTCGGCTTTGATCGACAGCTCGGGAAGTTTCGTTCCCACTGCGACCTCGAGGGTGGAGGTCATGACTGCTCCTCTTTTCTGCGCTGCCACGCATACAGCGTCCACGGCTCGCCGCCGGTGTCGTCGTCTCCGGGAAAGTCGAGGTAGATCGCCTCGACCGGCATCCCGACGTGCACACTCTCGGGAGCTACCCCGCGTAGCTCGCCGAGCATGCGAACGCCTTCCTCCAATTCGACGAGGGCCACCACGAACGGCACAGAACGCCCGGGAACCTTCGGTGCGTGATGGACCACGAAACTGAATACGGTGCCGCGCCCCGACGACACCACGTAATCGGTCTTCTCGGACTTGTCCTTCCACAGCGCGGGCACCGGCGGGTGCTGCAGAGATCCGTCGTCACGCTTCTGGATCCGCAACTCGTGCGCGGCCACACCATCCCAGAAGAACTGCGTGTCCGGCGACGCACCGGGCCGCATCATCTTCGTGGGGTCCAGATCGCCGATCGACGCGCCCTGGCCGTTCGCCGAATGTGACATCGGTACAGTCTGACCATCCGAATGTGACATTGGTTCAGTGGGTTTGGGTGGCGGAGCGAACTTCAGGATGCGAAACAGCGATTCGGCCACGACCTCGTCGGTGCCGTCCTCCGCCGCTACGGTCCACACGGCGTGGGTTGTGTAGAACCAGCCCTCACCCAGTGCTGTCTTCTTGGGTCCGACGACGTCCCCGAGCGTGGTGGAGATGGTGACCTCTTCGCCGACTTTCAGATAGCGGTGGTAGATCTGATCGGAGTTGGTCGCCACCACCGACGTGAACCCGGCCTCATCGAGGATGTTCGTCATCAGCCCCAGAGGATCATCGGGCTGCCGAACGGCATTCAGGCCCTGCATCGTCCACACCTGCGCCATCGCGGGCGGTGCGACGATACCGTCGTGTCCGGCGGCCCGCGCGGCAGATTCATCGACGTAGATCGGGTTCTTGTCGCCGATCGCCTCCACCCAGTTGCGGATCATCGGCAGATTGATCGGGTCGCGCCCAGCGCGCGGGGCGCTCGGACCTGCGGCCCGAATCTCTTCTGCGGCAGCGAGAATCTGTTCGGATCTCATGTGAGGAGTTACTCCTATCGCGGGACTCGGGGTAGCTTCAGGCCGGCGGTAGCGATCAACTCGCGCATCACCTCGTTGACGCCGCCACCGAAGGTGATCACCAGGTTTCGCTTGACCTGCATGTCGAGCCACGTCATCAGGTCCGCAGTCTCGGGCTCCGATGGGTCACCGTACCGCCCGACAATCTCCTCGGCGAGCCTGCCGATCCGCTGAATACGTTCGGTAGCAAATACTTTCGTCGCAGACGCGTCGGCGATGTCGACGGCTCCCGAGTCGCTCGACGCAACCTGCCAGTTGAGTAGCTCGTTGAGCCGGTACGTCGCGTGTATCTCCCCGAGCGCACGCCGGACGTTCGGCTCGTCGAGCAGATCCTGTGCCGCGGCCCAGTTGCGGATTCGGTCGTAGAGACCGCCGACCCGGCCGGCGGGACCCAGCATGACGCGCTCGTGGTTGAGCTGAGTGGTGATCAGCTTCCAACCCTGATTC
Source organism: Rhodococcus sp. WMMA185 (assembly GCF_001767395.1). Classification (NCBI taxonomy): domain Bacteria; kingdom Bacillati; phylum Actinomycetota; class Actinomycetes; order Mycobacteriales; family Nocardiaceae; genus Rhodococcus; species Rhodococcus sp. WMMA185. Next base: position 3,413,293 of record NZ_CP017014.1, read on the forward strand.
TCTTCTCCAACCAGCATGTCTGCGGGAACTCGGACGTCGGAGTAGTAGGTGGCATTGACATGATGGGCACCGTCGCACGTGATGATCGGAGTCCAGCTGTAGCCCGGGTCCCGGGTATCGACGATGAGTATCGAGATACCGCGATGACGCGAATCCGCAGGACCCGTCCGCACAGCGAGCCACAGGTAGTCGGCATCGTGGCCGCCGGTAGTGAAGATCTTCTGACCGTTGACTACGTACTCGTCGCCCACCCGTACCGCGGTAGTTCGCAGTGCGGCGAGATCCGTGCCCGCATCGGGCTCGGTGTAGCCGATCGCGAAGTGCACCTCACCGGCCAGGATCGCCGGGAGGAACTTGCGTTTCTGCTCCGCCGTCCCGTACTCCTGCAGCGTGGGGCCGACCGTCTGCAGGGTCACTGCGGGCAGCGGTACATCCGCTCGCGTGGCCTCATTGACGAAGATCTGCTGCTCGATCTCTCCGAAACCACGACCCCCGAACTCCACCGGCCAGCCGACGCCGAGCCAACCGTCTTTGCCCATCCGGCGGATGACCTCGCGGTAGGTGGATCCGTGCCGCTCCGTGCGCATCCGTGTCGCCTCTGCCGGAGTGATCAATCCGGAGAAGTAGCGTCGCAGTTCCGCCTGCAGTTCGCGCTGTTCGTCTGTCAGATCGATGAACACCGGGCCCCCACGAGGTCGAGTCGATACGAGGCGCCACCTACGAGGCGGGCCAGGTCTTTGGCGGTCGAGTAGTACCGATGCAGCGGATAGGTGACGTCCACGCCGATTCCGCCGTGAAGGTGGTGCAGCACCTGCATCGCGGCAGGCACCTCGGCGGCGATCCAGTACGCCATGACGTCCAGGTCGTCCTGGGCGTCAAGGCCTTCGGACACCCGCCACAACGCCGCGAGCGCGGACACGTGCAGCGTGCGTGCCGTGACGTAGACGTCCGCGATCTGCTGGGAGACCGCCTGAAATGTAGCGAGCGGTCTACCGAACTGATGCCTCGAGGCGAGATGTTCGCCGGTGAGAGCCGTTGCCCCTGACAGAAGTCCGTCCGCAACGGCTCCGATCGACGCCAATGCGATGCGATAGAGGGTTTGCACGGCGTCCTCGCCGGGCGCGAGGAGTTCGGCGCGGGCGGCATCGAATCCGATCGCGAATTCCGGACTGCCGGACGCCGACGGTGTAGGGGTGAGCGTGACACCCTCAGCACCAGGTTCGACCAGCACCACACCCGCGGTACTCGGAACCAGGATCCGGTAGGCCTCCTCCGCGAACGGAACCGCCAGCACACGTCCGGTCACGCGGTACCCATCCTCGTCGGGGACCGCGGTCACCGAGGGGCTAGCCGCGAACTGCGCACCGGGCTCGGCAAGAGCGGCGGTGAACGTGCGCCCGTCGGCAAGACCGGCAAGCAGTGCATCCTGCTGTGCATCGTCACCTAGGGCCACGATCGGCAGCACCCCGAAGCCGAGGGTCGCGAGCGCGGGGATCTGCGCCGCCTTCTTCCCTACTTCGGTGAGCAACGCCCCGACATCGCTGACCGAAAGCCCCTCGCCGCCGAGCCGTTCCGGCAAGGCCAGCGTGAGCAGATCGGCTTCGGCGAACGCGGCCCACAGGGCGTCGCCATCGACGTCGCGGGCCAGTAATCCAGCCGCGACTTGCCTCACGGCCTCCTGAGTTTCATCTCGAGTGAAGTCCACGCTGAGAATCCCACTTTCGATTTAGAACGTGTTCTAGTTGTATCACCATCCGCGAACTCGCAAAAGCCCCATCGCGGTCCGGTTCAGCCGCGGGGCAGGCCGAGGATGCGCTCGGCCGCAACCGTCAACAGGATTTGCGTAGTTCCTCCCGCAATCGACAGGCAGCGGGTATTGAGAAATTCGCGCGCCAGCGGGCCTTCCACCCAACCCTCGACACCACCGAGTTCCATGGCGAATTCGGCGACCGCCTGACGCTGACGAACACCCACGAGCTTGCGCACACTCGATTCGGGTCCTGGGTCCTGACCGCCGAGTTGCCGCAGCGTGGTGCGCAGTTCGAGTTGGGACCCGACAAGGGCATTGCTGATCAGTTGGCCCAACCGGTCGTCGGTCACCGGATCACCGTCGCCCGCAAGTCGAAGCAGTTCCTCCACCTCGTCGCCGAGCGACGATCCCCCGCCCATTGCGACGCGCTCGTTCGCCAGCGTGGTGCGGGCCAGCTTCCAGCCGTCACCGAGATTGCCCACCACCAACTCGTCGGGTACGAACACATCCTCGAGGCGCACCTCGTTGAACAGGGCGTCGCCGGTGATCTCGCGGAGCGGTGAGACCATGATCCCCGGGCTGGACATGTCCACGAGGAAATAGCTGATGCCCTTGTGTTTAGGTGCATCGCGGTCGGTGCGTGCAAGGCAGATCGCCCAATCCGCCTCTTTCGCCAGCGATGTCCAGACCTTCTGGCCGTTCAGCCTCCACCCGCCGTCGACCTTTTGCGCAGCCGTCCGCAATGACGCGAGGTCGGAACCCGCACCCGGTTCGCTGAACAGCTGGCACCAGACGATCTCGCCGCGCAGGGTGGGTGTCGCGAACCGTTCGATCTGTTCGGGGCTACCGTGCTCGAGAATGGTGGGCACGGCCCACCAGCCGATCACCAGATCAGGCCTGCCGACGCCGGCATCTGCCAGCTCCTCCTCGATCAGAATCTGCTCGGCTGCACGCGCACCCCTGCCGTATGGCTTCGGCCAGTGCGGTGCCAGATAGCCGGAATCCGCGAGTGCGGCCCGGCGCTCCGATTCCGGCCGCGCCATAAGTTCGGCAACATCCGCACGTATGCGTTCACGCTCATCGTCGAGGGCGCCGAGATCGATCGACAAGTGCCTGCGCGCACCGCCGCGAGTCAGCTCGGCCACCCGCGCCCGCCAGCGACTGGAGCCGCCGAGCAGCTGCCGCAGCGATACCGCACGGCGAAGGTAGAAGTGGGCGTCGTGTTCCCAGGTGAAGCCGATGCCGCCGAGTACCTGAATGCAGTCCTTCGCCGTGTCGACGGCAGCATCGAGCGTGATGGACGCGGCTACCGCTGCAGCGATCGGCAATTCACCGCCGCTGCCGTCCCACGCGTCTTCCGCCGCCACGGCGGCGTCCCAGGCCGCGGCGCTGGCCTGTTCCACCCGGCACAACATCTCGGCGCAAAGGTGTTTGATCGCCTGGAACGATCCGATCGGCTTCCCGAACTGTTCTCGAATCTTGGCGTACTCCACCGCCGTTCGCAGGCACCAGCCCGCGATGCCCGATGCCTCCGCTGCGGCCAACGTCGCAGCGAGATCGGAGACCAATTCATCCGGAAGAGACGTGATCACACGGTCAGGCGCGACCGTCACCTCCTCGCAACGCACCCGCGCGAGTGGACGACTCCAGTCGATCGGATCGGCACTGGTGATCTCCAGACCTGCAGACTCGCCGTCTACCAGGCACCACACCGATTCGTCGCCCACTGTGGCCGGCAGCAGCACCGACACCCCCACATCGCCGCCGATCGCGAAACCTGCGTCGCCCGTGAGCAACAGTGCGCCGTCAGCGCCCGGCGTTGCGGTAACCGGAGGGTTGCCAAGAGCCACGGCGCACGGCACAGCGCCCTCCGCGAGGTCCGCGGACCACCGTTTCGATGCGGCACCCGAGCTGCGCCCGACCACGAGCGCGGCTAGAGCGGTGGAGAGAACAGGTCCTGGCACGAGTTCGGTCGCGGCCTGCTCGAGCATGGCGGCTAGATCGGCGATGTCGGCTCCCGCACCACCGACCTCGTCGGGTACAGCGACCGAGAAAGTTCCGAGTGAGGCGAAGGACAACCAGGTGGCTCGCCATGAATCTGCTGGCCCAAGGCGTACCGTGGCCAGTGGATCTTCGGCCCGCGCCCAGGAGCGGACCGAGTCCGCTGCCGCCCTCTGCTCCTCGGTGGTGGCGACTGTCACAACGAGTATCCGCCTCTCATAGGTGACACATTCATCTAGAACGTGTTCTAATATGACACGGGCTATGAGTCAAGGCACGAAGGAAAACAGGTTATGACGATCAGCTCTCGATCACAGTCCTCGACGGTCGCTGCTGCGACGCTGGGCGAGGACGACCTCGGTTCCAACGCGCAGAAGGAGCGGCGCAAGCGCATCCTCGACGCCACCCTGGCTCTCGCATCCAAGGGTGGATACGAAGCCGTACAGATGCGGGCGGTCGCCGAGCGGGCCGATGTCGCGGTGGGCACGCTGTACCGCTATTTCCCCTCCAAGGTGCACCTGCTGGTATCGGCGCTCGCCCGCGAGTTCGAGCGGATCGATTCGCGAGGCAAGAACCCTCCCGGCCGCAACCCGCTCGAGCGGATGCAGCTGATCCTCAGCCAGATCACGCGGGCCATGCAGCGCGACCCACTGTTGGCCGAAGCGATGACGAGAGCCTTCATGTTCGCCGACGCCTCCGCGGCCGCCGAGGTGGATCAGGTGGGCAGGCTGATGGATCGTCTCTTCGCGCGTGCCATGACGGACACCGAGCCCACCGCCGAAGAGTTGTCGATCGCTCGTGTCATCTCCGACGTATGGCTGTCGAATCTGGTCGCCTGGCTCACACGACGATCTTCGGCGACCGATGTCGCGAACCGGCTGGAACTCACGGTGGAACTGCTGTTGGGCGACGGCAGCCGCAGACCCGAGTAGGCGTGGTCGGAGCACAACACAATCCGCCGGCGCACTCGCAGGCGTCGAATCACCTAGATTTGAACATGTGAGTGCCCAAGATCTGCCCATTGAACTTCGCCGCGCCCTCTCCACGGTGGCGAGGACCCCTCGCCTGCTCGTCGCTTCCGATTACGACGGCACAATGGCTCCCATCGTCTCCGACCCCGAAAAGGCGTTTCCCCATGCCGAATCGGTGCGTGCGCTACGGGCACTGGCCGGGCTCGCAGGTACCACCGCTGCCGTTATCTCCGGACGCGCACTGAAGGATCTGGCCGCCCTGTCACGACTGCCCGCCGAGGTTCAACTCGTCGGAAGCCACGGCTCGGAATTCGACATCGGTTTCATCCATGCGATCGATGCCAACGCGAAACGGCTGCTCCGTGAGATCACCGAGGAGATCCAGCTGATCTCGGCGTTGTATCCCGGCACGTCAGTGGAAACCAAACCGGCGAGCGTCGCCCTCCACGTCCGCAACGCCGACCCGGAGGAAGGCGCCAAGGCTCTGGCCGCGGTGCACGCCGATGCCGCACAGCGGGTGGGCGTGCAGGTCACCGAGGGCAAGTCCGTCGTCGAACTGGCGGTGGTTGCCACCGACAAGGGACACGCTCTCGACCTGATCCGCCACCAGGAAGGCGCCACCGCAGCCGTATTCCTGGGCGACGACGTCACCGACGAAGATGCCTTCCAGCGACTGCAGGGTCCGGACATCGGCGTAAAGGTCGGGCCCGGAGACAGCCTCGCGGAGTTCCGTGTCGACTCCACCGAAGACGTTGCGGCGGCCCTCGCATTCCTTCTCGACGAGCGCCGCACCTGGCTGTCGGGGGCGCACGCCCCGCCGATCGAACGCCTGACAATGCTCGCGAGCCCCCGATCCGTCGCCCTCGTCACCCCGGACGCGACAGTGACGTGGCTATGCCATCCCGAACCCGACTCGGCCGCGGTCTTCGCTCATCTCCTCGGCGGCACCGAGGCCGGCCACTTCAGCATCGGCCCGCACCGCAGCGCCCTGCCGCTCAGCCAGCGTTACATCGACAGCACCATGACCGTGCGGACACGCTGGGCAAGCCTGGCCGTAACGGACTACCTGCCGCACGACGTCGGGCCCGGCCGCACCGACCTCACCCGCGTCATCAGTGGACAGGCCGCCGCCGTCGTGACATTCGCGCCCAGGCCCGAGTTCGGACAGGTCCAGGTGGTCCTGGAGGCTCTCGAAGACGGCCTCCGTGTCCATGGCACCAACGAACCCTTCGTGCTCCGCTCGCCCGGTGTCCAGTGGAATGTCATCTCCGATGGAAACCAGGAGACCGCACATGCCGTCGTCGATCCGTCACAAGGCGATGTCGTCCTGGAATTGCGTTGCGGTACAGACTACCTCGGCCCCTCTGAAGTGCCAGAAGCTGATCGGCGCGCGCGAGCAGAGGCGTACTGGTCCGACTGGACCAAGACACTTACCTTGCCAACTCTCAAGCCCGACCTGATGAAGCGCTCGGCGCTGACCCTGCGCGGTCTGGTGCACGTCGACTCCGGATCGATCCTGGCATCGGCCACCACCTCCCTGCCGGAGGAGATCGGCGGCGTCCGCAACTGGGACTACCGCTACTGCTGGCTCCGCGACGCCGCTCTCACCGCGTCCGCACTCGTCAGCCTCGGTTCACTCGGGGAGGCCGAGGGCTATCTCGCCTGGGTGCACGACGTGCTCGAGACGCTGCCCGGCCCCGAACGCTTGCACCCCCTCTACACGATCTACGGTGCCGGTCTGGCTCCTGAGGCCGTGATCGACTCACTGCCCGGATACGCCGGTTCGCGACCGGTGCGCATCGGCAACGCGGCCAATCAGCAGGTGCAGCTCGACGTGTTCGGTCCCATCGTCGAGCTGATCTCCGATCTGTCCCACGCCCGCGAAAAGCAGGGTGTCGAGAACCCGCTGAGCGACCGGGACTGGGAACTGTTGTGCGCGATGGTCGAGGCGGTGGAGCGTCGTTGGTTCGAGCCCGATCACGGAATCTGGGAGATCCGCGACAACCCGCGACACCACGTGTATTCCAAGGTGATGGGCTGGGTCACCGTGGACCGCGCAATCACCCTGGCCAAGCACTTCGGCCGAACCATCGCACCCGGGTGGGCCCCCTTGCGCGACACGATCGCCGAGGAGGTGCGCGAGAAGGGCTGGAACGAAGAGGTCCGCTCATATACCGCCGCCTACGACGGCACCGATCTCGACGCCGCCACCTTGCACATCGGACTGTCGGGGCTGATCGATCCATCGGATGAGCGATTCACCGCGACCGTCACTGCGACCGAGGCCGAACTGCGCAGTGGTTCGACGGTGTACCGATACCACCACGACGACGGACTACCCGGCACCGAGGGCGGCTTCCACCTCTGCGCGGCCTGGCTGGTCGAGGCATACCTGCTGATCGGTCAACGAGCCGACGCGGAGGCTCTGTTCGCGCAACTTGTCGCTGCCGCCGGGCCGACCGGACTCCTCAGCGAGGAGTACGACCCCATCGCCGAACGCTCGCTGGGTAACCATCCCCAGGCGTACAGCCACCTCGGCCTGCTGCGTTGCGCCCAGCTACTGGCCTGAGGTCGGCAGGTCGGTAGCCGACGGTCGTGCCGCTGTCTTGCCGTGCAGCAATTCGGTCCCGAGCATCTCGACGGTCGCAACACCCCCGCGTGAAGGCTTCATCAGCAGGGCACCGGCACGGCGGCCCTTTTCCTCCTGCGGTTGCCGAACGGTGGTCAGGCCCTCGCGAAGAGCGTCCTCGATACCGTCGAAGCCGGTGATCGACAACCGGCCGGGCACGTCGATACCCTGCCGACGCGCCCAGTCCAGCGCGCCGAGAGCGAGGACGTCGGTGGTGCACACCAATGCAGTGATTCGTGGGTTGACTTCGAGCGCTTCGGCCGCCGCGAAATAGCCGGACTTTTCGGTGTGCTCGAATCGCTCGACAACCGTGAGCGCCTGAAGGTCGCGGCCCGCGGCGAACAGTGCGTCGCGCACCCCCGCGATACGCTCACGCTGCACATGGAAGTTCGGTGACCGCAAGCGCTCGGCGTCGGCGATCCCATCCGACCGGTCACGACCCAATCGCATGCTCAGCACACCGATGTCTCGATGACCGAGACCGATCAGATACTCGGTGAGGTCGCGCATAGCACCACGGTCGTCGATTCCCACAAGCGATGCTCCCGGAACTTCCCTGGGCTGATCGCAGACAACCATCGGCAGGTGCCGGTCACATACTGCGGCGAGGTACGGGTCGTCGTCGGCTACCGAGTACACGACGAAACCATCGACACCGGCCTGCTGGACGACGGTGGCGGCGTCCTCCTCGCGGCGGCCTGGGCCGGCCGGAATCAGGAGCAGTCCCTGCCCCGCCGTCTCGCAGGACTCGGCGAGTCCGGACAGAAAGCGCATCGCAGCGGGGTCCCGGAAGGAGTAGCTGAGCGCTTCGGTGAGCAGCAGTCCCACAGCGCCGGCCTTACGGGTTCGCAGAGACCGGGCCACCGGGTCGGGCCCTGGATAGCCGCGCCGTTTCGCGGCCTCGAGTACACGGTCACGAAGTTCGGGGGAAAGCTGATCCGGCCTGTTGTAGGCGTTGGACACCGTCGTTCGCGAAATATTCAGCTCGGCCGCGAGCGACGCCAGCGTGGCTTGGCGACGAGGCTGTCGAGATCTGCGCATATGGGGACGTTAGTACCTCGCCCGCGCCCACGCTCATCGAGGCTGCACTATCAGCTAGGGTATAACGGTAATGGTTTCCAATAGCGTTTAACGCTCGGGTTTGGTGAGGAGTTTTCTGTGCACGGTTTTCCAGGTTCACGGTCGGCTAGAGCGGTGGCAGGACTCTCGTTCGCCACCGCTCTTGCGCTCGCCGCTTGCTCCTCCGGCGGCGCTTCCGACACGTCGGCTGCCGACCGCCCCCTTTCCGTCGTTGCGTCGACGAACGTCTGGGGCAGCGTCGCGCAGGCCGTTGCGGGTGACAACATCGTCGTCACCTCGATTGTCAACGAACCTTTCGCCGATCCGCACTCGTTCGAGGCGACCCCGTCCGACGTCGCCAGGCTCACGGACGCATCGCTGATCGTCTACAACGGTGGCGGGTACGACCAGTTCGTCGACGACGTGCTCGCCTCCGACGACAGCAACAAACTCACGGTCAACGCATTCGACCTTCATCAGAACGGTTCGCACGAGGACAATGCCGATTCGCACGACGACCACAGCACCGATTCGCACGAAGACGATGCCGATTCGCACGACGACCACAGCACCGATTCGCACGAAGATGATGCCGATTCGCACGATGGCCATGATCACGGCCACGGAGGGGTGAACGAGCACGTCTGGTTCGACATCGACACGGTCGACGCCACGGCGAAGTCCATCGCCGACAAACTCGGCGAACTGGACCCCGACAACGCCGGCACCTACCAGGCCAACGCAGACGATTTCCACAACCAGCTCGAACAAGTCTCGGGCGTAACCACCGCGATCGCAGTCGCCCACCCGGACGCGCCCGTCGCGCAAACCGAACCGGTCGCCACCTATCTCCTGGACTCGGCGGACCTGGTTGATCTCACCCCGCCCGACTTCTCGAGTGCCATCGAAAACGGCAACGACCCCGCCCCAGCGGCCATCGCCGCGATACGCCAACTACTTACCGACCGCGAGGTAGACGCACTCATCTTCAACGTCCAGACGCAAGACAACGTCACCCAGGACGTACGGGCCACGGCGGAGTCGGCGGGAGTGCCCGTCGTCGAGGTCACCGAGACCCTGCCCGAGGGGCTCGACTACATTCAGTGGTTGACCAAAACCGCCGACGATCTCTCGGCGGCTCTGCAACCGAACTGACGAAACACGTGACAGGACCTTCTTGGAGAACCGTCGCTGGCGGCCGTGCCCCTGCAGTGGAGCTGACAGGGGCACGACTATCCTTCGGCGAACGCGCACTGTGGGAAGACCTCGACCTCACCGTCCAGCCCGGTGAATTCGTCGCGGTTCTCGGGCCCAACGGATCGGGCAAGACGTCGCTTCTCAAAGTGCTACTCGGCCAACTGGCACTCAGCGCCGGCACGGCGAGGATTGTCGGATCCCCTGCGCGAGCCGGAAACTCGCATGTGGGGTACGTCCCCCAACAAAAGTCGTTGGACGACGGACTGCCGCTACGTGGACGTGACCTCGTCGGGCTGGGCGTCGACGGACACCGGTGGGGCCTCGGACTACGCCGGCGCGGGTATCGAAACGCAATTGTGGACGCTGCCATCGCCGAAGTCGGTGCGCAGGATTACGCCGACGCGCCGATCGGCTCGATGTCCGGCGGTGAACAGCAACGCTTACGCATCGCACAGGCCCTCGTCGGTGATCCGCAGATCCTGCTGTGCGACGAACCTCTGCTCAGCTTGGACCTGGCCAACCAGAATCTGGTGTCCGGACTCATCGACCGCCGTCGCCGCACCCACGACACCGCAGTCCTGTTCGTCACCCACGAAATCAACCCGATCCTTCCGCTCGTCGACCGTGTGCTCTACCTGGTGGACGGACAGTTCCGTATCGGCACACCTGCAGAAGTGATGACCTCGGAGGTGCTCTCGGAGTTGTATCGCACCGATGTCGAGGTGTTGCGCGTGCGCGGACGTCTCGTTGTGATCGGCACAGGCGACTCGATCGATGCACTCGGTAGCGCCGGCGGACTGCGGCCCGGGGAGGGCGTGCACCACATGGACGGGAACTACGCTTGAGCAACAAGTTCATCGACGCGATGTCGCGCATGTTCGACATCTCGACCACCCTCGATCTGTTGCAGTACGACTTCGTTCAGCAGGCTTTGCTCGCCGGTGCAATCCTGGGCCTGCTGGCGGGAGTCATCGGCCCTCTCATCGTCAGCCGACAGATGTCGTTTGCCGTGCACGGGACGAGCGAGCTGTCACTGACCGGTGCATCCGCAGCGCTCCTCGTCGGCATCGGTGTCGGCGCCGGTGCCATCGCCGGTTCCGTGGTCGCGGCGGTCCTGTTCGGGCTGCTCGGCACGAAGGCTCGTGACCGTGACTCGGTGATCGGTGTGATCATGGCGTTCGGCCTCGGCCTGTCGGTGCTGTTCATATGGTCGTACGAGGGCCGCACCGGCACCAGCTTCTCGCTGCTGATCGGCCAGATCGTGGCCCCGGGCAACCACGGAATACAACTGCTGCTGTTCTGCGCTGCGCTCGTGATAGGTGTCCTCGGGTACATCTACCGGCCGCTACTGTTCGCGAGCACCGACCCCGACGTCGCCGAGGCTCGCGGCGTCCCGGTACGCGCGCTGTCGATCGTGTTCGCTGTGCTCGTCGGTATCACCGCCGCGCTCGGCGTCCAGATCGTCGGAGCGCTGCTCGTGATGGCACTACTCATCACCCCCGCGGCAGCCGCCGCCTACGTGACTGCAAGCCCGGTCAAGGCCACAATTCTGTCGATCGTGTTCGCGGAACTCGCTGCCGTCGGCGGAATCCTGCTCTCGTTGGCGCCCGGCGTCCCGGTGTCGAGCTTCGTCACCGCAATCGCCTTCGTCATCTATGTCGTGTGCCGACTCACCGGATCTTCCCGGCGCAAGAACGCGGGACGAATCGCTCCCGCGCACGCACACTGATGACCGACTCGATACGTGCTCGCGCAAACGCGACTGACGAAGTTCTGGCGCCCTAATATCGAATATGTGTCGGCCATCGATCTGAACAGCGACCTCGGCGAGAGTTTCGGCGCCTGGACCCTCGGCGACGACACGGCGATGCTGAAACTGGTCACCAGCGCCAACGTGGCCTGCGGCTTCCATGCCGGTGATCCCGCGACGCTGTTGTCCACATGTACTGCGGCGGCCGACCTCTCGGTTCGGATCGGAGCGCAGGTGGGCTACCGAGACCTGGCCGGATTCGGGCGCAGGTTCATCGACATCACGCCACGCGACCTCACGGCCGATGTCATCTATCAGATCGGCGCGCTCGACGGCCTTGCGCGCGTTTCCGGATCCTCGGTGTCGTACGTGAAGCCACACGGTGCTCTGTACAACGCGATCGTGCATCATCGGGGGCAGGCGCGCGCGGTGGTCGCGGCGATCCGAGCCTACGACGAGACCCTCCCCGTCCTGGGTTTACCGGGCTCGATGTTCCTCGAGGAGGCCGAGTCGGCCGGGCTTCGCACCGTCGCCGAGGCGTTCGCCGACCGCGCCTACACACCCGAAGCAACGCTGGTTCCCCGAAGGACCGAGGGGGCGCTCTTGCACGATCCGACGGTGGTGGCGCACCGAGTTCGCAGACTCGTCGTCGATCACACTCTCGATGCAATCGACGGCACTGTACTGCCGACTACCGCCGAATCCGTCTGCGTGCACGGCGATACTCCCATGGCAGTCGAAATGGCGACTGCTATACGGTCTTTGCTTGATTCAGAGGGCATCACAGTGAGGCCTTTCGCCTGATGCGCATCCTCGACGCAGGAGAGTCGGCAATCCTCGCCGAGTTCGCGGATCTCGACACCGTGCTCGCACACTTCCGCGCGCTCGACAAGTCTCGCCCACCTGGGATTCGGGAGGTAATTCCAGCTGCCCGCACCATTGCCGTCCGATTCGACTGCCATGAGACCCGGAAAGATCGCGTGGTCAAGTGGGTGCGCACGACGCAGCCACAGCGACAGGCGCACACCTCCGAACGCGGGACTGGAACCGAGGAGATCCGAATCGCGGTTCGCTACGACGGCCCCGACCTCGAGGAGGTGGCCGGTTACACCGGCCTGAACGTGGACGAGGTTATCGCCGCTCACATTGGAACTCCTTGGACGGTTGCCTTCTGTGGCTTCGTCCCCGGTTTCGGATATCTGACGGGCGGCCCTCCCGAACTGCAAGTGCCCCGCCGCGACTCACCCCGCACCGGTGTACCCGCGGGGGCGGTGGGACTCGCGGGCGGATTCACCGGCATCTACCCGCGCAGTTCACCGGGCGGATGGCAACTCATCGGGACCACGGACGAGCCGATCTGGGAACCCGCACGTACACCCCCCGCTCTGCTACGCCCGGGCGTGGTCGTCCGCTTCGTACAGGAGTAGAGCGCACTCGCCGGAGTGCTCACAGCACGGTGCCCCAGCGAGGGCGCACATGCTCGAAGATGAGGATGGTCTCGGTCGATGCGACCGCCGGGTGTGCACTCAGGTGCTCGAGGACGAAGTTGCGCAGTTCCTCGCTGTTACGCGTGGCAACGTGAATCAAGTAATCGTCAGCACCGGCTATGAAATAGACATCGAGCACCTCGTCCAAGGCTACGAGTTGCTTCGAGAGTGACCCCAGGTGCTTCCTCGCACCTGCCTGGACGCGAGCCGCAATCATCGCCTGCAGGTCCCGGCCCAGCGCGGCGGGGTCGACGTCCGCGTGGAAACCGCGAATCACACCGCGCTCGACGAGGGATCGCACCCGGCCAAGACAGGTTGACGGCGCGATACCGGCAGCGGCGGCAAGAGCATTGTTCGGGATGCGGGCATCACGCGCGAGGTGATCGAGCAGGATGCGGTCGATGTCGTCGAGGGGCGGCGCAGGCCGAAGATCCTTCGGCGTGGGTGACTGCGAGGCACCTTTGGATGAATATTTGGAAGGCATGGCTAGAACCTAAAGAATTATCTTCATAGATATTGGCATTCAAGCGCACTTTATTCACCATTGATAGTAGCAGGCCTGATCGAACTCATCGGGCTTTGTGCCCCACGCCGACTCTTACACCATGTGACGGAGCTACTGATGAAAATCGGAATCCCCCGCGAGATCAAGAACCACGAATACCGGGTGGCCATCACCCCTGCCGGGGTCCACGAACTGTTCGAGCACGGGCACGAGGTGTTCATCGAATCGGGTGCAGGCGCCGGCTCCTCGTTCTCGGACGACGACTTCAAATCCGCTGGGGCAATCATGCTGTCGACGGCCGATCAGGTGTGGGAGACCGCGGACCTGCTCCTCAAGGTCAAGGAACCGATCGCCGAGGAATACTCGCGACTGCGCCAGGACCAGGTGCTCTTCACCTACCTTCACCTCGCAGCGTCCAAGGAGTGCACCGATGCCCTCCTCGAGTCCAAAACCACCGCGATCGCCTACGAAACCGTCGTCGGAAGAGACGGTTCCCTGCCCCTGCTCGCCCCGATGAGTGAGGTCGCCGGGCGACTGGCAACTCAGGCCGGCGCCTACCATCTCATGCGCCAGGGCGGCGGCCGCGGTGTGCTCATGGGAGGAGTCCCCGGTGTGCGCCCGGCGAAGGTCGTGGTCATCGGCGCAGGGGTCGCCGGCAAGAACGCCATCGCGGTTGCACACGGCATGCAGGCCGACGTCACCGTTCTCGACCTGTCCGTCGCCCGCCTGCGGGAGATCGACGACCGCTACCACGGCCAGGTCAAGACCATCACTTCCAACAGGCTCGAACTCGAAGAGGCTGTACTCGAGGCCGACCTCGTCATCGGTGCGGTGCTCGTCCCGGGTGCGAAGGCCCCGAAGCTGGTGTCGAACAGCCTGGTGCAGCGAATGAAGCCGGGCTCGGTGCTCGTCGACATCGCCATCGACCAGGGTGGTTGCTTCGAGGATTCCCACCCCACGACGCACGCGGATCCCACGTACATGGTTCACGACTCCGTCTTCTACTGCGTCGCGAACATGCCCGGCGCGGTCCCGCGGACTTCGACCTACGCGCTCACCAACGCCACACTCCCCTACGTCGTCGAGCTCGCCGACAAGGGCTGGGAACAGGCCACCGCGACCGTTCCCGGATTTGCCGAGGGCCTCAGTACCCACGACGGAAAACTGCTCTCCTCCGAGGTTGCTGCCGCTCACGGATACTCGGTCGAGGCGCTCTGAGTCCGGTCGCGTACGCGGGTTCCGTGCCGACTCCCGCATCGGCTCCCGAGACCTTTTCCACGAGTGGGCGATGCGAGACAATCCAACAATGGCATGGCTCGAGATCGTACGCACCGGACCACTGACCACGGTGCAGGATCGCGGTCGGCCCGGGTATGCGTCCATCGGGGTCGGCGAATCGGGTGCCGCCGACCGGTTCGCCCACGACTGCGCGAACCGGTTGGTGGGCAACCACTCCGATGCCGCCACCCTCGAGGTCACGCTCGGCGGGCTCGCGGTCCGCGCGTCCGGAGCGGTTTCGATCGCGGTCACCGGCGCTCGCACTCCCGTTACGGTGAATTCCGAACCGTGTTCCGACTACACCATGCTGCATCTCAAATCCGGGGACTTACTCGAACTCGCGTACGCATCCGAGGGCCTTCGCAGCTATATCTCCGTTCGGGGAGGCTTCGATGTACCGGCAGTGATGGGTAGCCGCTCCACCGACACACTCTCGTGGATCGGACCCGATCCCGTCGCCGAGGGTGACCGGCTACCGGTCGGCACCGAGGCGGGGGACTGGCCGGCAGACGAATTCGTTCCACCGCCGGCTACTCCCGAGAATCCGCTGATGATGCAGGCCAGCCCAGGCCCACGAGACGACTGGTTCACCCCCGCATCGGTCGCTGCTCTCTTCCGCGAAACGTGGACCGTCAGCTCCGACACGAACCGCGTCGGAGCAAGACTCCACGGCCCGGGACCACTGCACCACTCCATCACGGACGAGTTACCGAGCGAAGCCATGGTGGCGGGGGCGCTGCAGGTTCCGCCCGACGGCCGGCCGATCCTGTTTCTCGCCGACCATCCGGTGACGGGCGGCTACCCGGTGATCGCTGTTGTCGCCGAGGCCGATCTCCCCGCGGCCGCACAGTTGCGGCCCGGTCACCGCGTGCGATTCCACCGAAAAGTGGAACGATAGTCGGCGTCAGTGGCGTGCCGGCTCGGATGGCGAAGCATCTGATTCTCGCCCCCCGATCGCGGTGGAGGCACCGATCTCGAAGCACTCATCCGCCGTCCGGAGTTTCGGTGGTAGAAGATCTTTCACGTTGCTGATCCTGTGCGCGCTTTCGCGATCTAGGGGATCGCGACACCCACCACACGGCGGGTTTCGAGCGGGGGACCGCCATCTCAACTTCTACGAAACCCGGGACAGCCCCTTCGGTACCCCAACCTTGCGTGGCTGCGGCTTGATCACGGGGTAGCCTCACGCAGTGCACAGGGCAACCTGTGGCACCGACCGAATGCACACACGGGGGCCCGCACCAGTGGGCTGAGAGGACGGCTAGGGCCGTCGACCGTCGAACCTGTCCGGGTAATGCCGGCGTAGGGAGTACTTTCCGTGAGCAAAGCTGGATCCAATCCTGCATCTGTCACTGTGGGCCCGATCGAGGGCAGCACCAAAGCGTATGTCGAGCTCGGCGCCGGGATCGGTGTCCCGGTGCGGCGCGTCCACCTCACCAACGGCGAGCATCTCGACCTGTACGACACATCGGGGCCGTACACGGACCCGAGTGCCGATATCGACCTCGAGTCCGGTCTGCCGCCTATTCGCGCACCGTGGGTGGCCGACCGGGACGGTACACAACTCGACGCAGCCAGGGCCGGGATCATCACCCCAGAGATGCGGTACTGCGCTGTTCGCGAAGGTGTTTCACCAGAGCTCGTTCGCGACGAGGTCGCCGCTGGCAGGGCAGTGATCCCGGCCAACCGACGTCACCCGGAGCTCGAGCCGATGATCATCGGCAAGGCGTTCGCGGTGAAAATCAACGCGAATATCGGCAACAGCGCCGTCACCTCCTCGATCGCTGAAGAAGTCGAAAAGATGGTGTGGGCCACCCGTTGGGGCGCCGACACGATCATGGATCTGTCCACCGGCAAGAACATCCACGAAACTCGTGAGTGGATTCTGCGCAACTCCCCGGTGCCGGTCGGAACGGTGCCGATCTATCAGGCACTAGAGAAGGTCAACGGCGACCCGACCGCATTGACGTGGGAGATCTATCGCGACACCGTGATCGAACAATGCGAGCAGGGTGTGGACTACATGACCGTGCACGCCGGCGTTCTGCTGCGTTACGTTCCGCTGACCGCGAATCGAGTCACGGGAATCGTCTCGCGCGGCGGGTCCATCATGGCCGCTTGGTGTCTTGCCCACCATCAGGAGTCGTTCCTCTACACGCACTTCGAGGAGCTGTGCGAGATTCTCCATCGCTACGACGTCACGTTCTCGTTGGGTGACGGGCTGCGGCCGGGATCGATCGCGGACGCGAACGACGAGGCCCAGTTTGCCGAACTGCGCACCCTCGGCGAGCTCACTCGGATCGCAAAATCGCATGGAGTGCAGGTCATGATCGAGGGCCCAGGGCACGTGCCCATGCACAAGATCGTCGAGAACGTGCGACTCGAGGAAGAGCTGTGCGAGGAGGCCCCGTTCTACACCCTGGGCCCGCTCGCCACCGACATCGCCCCCGCGTACGACCACATCACGTCCGCGATCGGTGCAGCGATGATCGCTCAGGCGGGGACCGCGATGCTCTGCTACGTAACCCCGAAGGAACACCTGGGCCTGCCGAACCGCGACGACGTCAAGACAGGTGTCATTACCTACAAGATCGCCGCCCATGCCGCCGATCTCGCGAAGGGGCATCCACGTGCGCAGGAACGTGACGATGCACTCTCGCGGGCGCGGTTCGAGTTCCGCTGGCACGACCAGTTCGCGCTTTCCCTCGACCCTGATACCGCGCGGGAATTCCACGACGAGACTCTGCCCGCGGAACCTGCCAAGTCGGCTCATTTCTGCTCGATGTGTGGCCCGAAATTCTGCTCGATGCGAATCTCCGCCGATGTGCGAAAGTACGCCACCGAGCGTGGTCTCGACTCCGTGGAAGCAATCGAGGCAGGAATGGCAGACAAGGCGGTCGAGTTCGCCGAGTCCGGATCGCGGGTGTATCTCCCGATCGATTCCCTGCCTGGCGCGGGCGATAGGTGAGAGTGCCGTCCGCAGCTTCAGGACACCTCGGAAGCTGACCCGGCGCAGGGGGGTCGCGCAAGATCACGCCGCACGATCTCCCTGCGCTCTGCCATCTGTACAAGCGTTCACGGCAGCCGCTTGATCAACGTCCCCGCGACGAAAGCGAAACACGGATGGCGAGACATCTGGGTGCGGCCTACGATCGAGCCAAACCTTCTCCATCGAGGTGGTACCGCTCATGCCCGACACGAACTCCGCCAAGAACGGCGCCGAGGTTCTTCTGGAGCAACTCGATTCCCAAGAGGTCGACTGCGTTTTCGCCTCGCCGATCGCAGTTATGGCGCCGATCTGGGAAGTGCTTGCCCGTCGCGGAAGCGACCTGAGACTGCGCTACTTCCGTTGCCGTCACGAACTCTTGGCGATCGGCCTGGCCGCTGGGTACTACAAAGCCACGGGCAGAAGCCAGATAGTCTTCCTGCCGACGTCGATCGGAGTCCAGAACGGATCCATGGGGTTGCACACTGCACTGCAGGAACGCGTACCGATGACCGTGCTCTCCCCCGATACCCTGTCCTACGGCGAAGACCCGAACACCGACCCCGGCCCGGAATGGCCCTCCCTGCTGGTTGATCTCGTCGGACCGGCCCGCAACGCTGAAGCGGTCTCCAAATGGGTCAAGCGCGCACGGACACCATCGGAGTTGGTTCACGAACTCCACCGTGCCCGCTATATAGCCGAATCGGTGCCGCTCGGCCCGACGGTTCTGGAGATCCCGTTCGACCTGCTGGTCGGTGAAGGGCACAGCGACATCCCGGCTTGGGTTCCGCCGACACCCGTCGTCGCCACGGAAGAACAGATCGAGCGAGTGGCCCAAGTTCTCGCCGACGCAGCAAACCCGCTGATCATCACCGAGCACGGCGGGCGCACCGCCCGCGAACGCGACACCCTGGTGCGTCTCGCCGAAGCGCTCTCCGCACCGGTGTTCGAGACCATGTCGCCGGGGTATCACAACTTCCCGCGGTCGCACCCGCTCTACGTCGCCGGGCCGGTCGAACCGGTTCTGGGCGAGGCCGACGCCATTTTGCTGGCAGGCTGCAACGCGCCGTGGCATCCACCGCAACTCCCGTTGCGTCCCCGATGTGCCGTCATCCACGTCGAAGAAGATCCC
This sequence comes from Rhodococcus sp. WMMA185, assembly GCF_001767395.1. NCBI lineage: Bacteria > Bacillati > Actinomycetota > Actinomycetes > Mycobacteriales > Nocardiaceae > Rhodococcus > Rhodococcus sp. WMMA185. The sequence goes on from NZ_CP017014.1 coordinate 3,432,038, forward strand.
TTGCGGCCACGCGCCGCGTACTGGGGATACCCGACCACCCACACCATCCCGGGAAGCCTCGCTCCGAATCTCGAAGCACTCGCCGCCAGTGTGGGCAAACGGTCGACAGGCCGGCCGGAGGCCGCCGGGCGTTGGGCCCGCTACAGCGAGAGCATTCGCGCCAAAGGCCTCGAGGATGCCCAGCAAGCATCCGCGCAGGCAACTGATTTCGTGCCCGCCGCCAATCTGTTCCGTGAACTTCACAACGCGCTGCCCGACGACGCGATCTGTGTCAACGAGATCATCGCGCAAATGCCACAGATGCTGCAGCACCTCTTCGAGCGCAAGCCGTTCCTTCAGTATCGCGGCGCAGCTGGAGCTCTCGGTACGAGTCTGGGTACCGCATTGGGTGTTGCGCTCGCCCGACCGCACCAGATCGTCGTCTCGATCCTGGGCGACGGGGCGTGGCACTACAACCCGGTACCTGCCGCGCTCGGGTTCTCCCAGGAGTATTCGGTCCCGCTGTTGATCGTGCTCTGCAACAATCGGCAGTACGCGTCCCAAACGGCGAGACTGCTGAAGTACTACCCCGACAGCGCAGCGGTCCGGGAGGGCAACTTCGTCGGCAATGTCATCGAGCCCACGCCCGATTACGTGAAAGTCGCCGAAGCGTTCGGCGGCGCGGGTGAGCGAGTGGCCAAATCAGACGCACTGGGAGCTGCACTTGCGCGGGCCTTGGATACCGTCCGGTCCGGGCAGACATTCGTGCTCGATGTCGTAGTCGACCCCTAGCCACCTAGTGCCCTGTGCGGGCATCGGCCAACCGATCGGCACTCTCAGCTGTCGAGACGGTAAGCACGGCGTGCGTTCTGTGACCCGATCATGCGTACGATCCGCCTGGAATCACTCTCGGACCAATCTCGTTGGACCACTCGCTCTTCCACAACTGTCGCGAGCGCCTCCCGGAACTGCATCGCTGCGACGTAATACAGTTCGGGCAGCCCGAAGGCGTCCGTGGAGAACAGCACCGACCCAAATGGTGCGAGCTCGAGCAATTCGGCCAGGATGCTGGCAGCTCCCCTGCGCCCGACGTTCTGTACCGCGAGTCCGACGTCGACGAACACGTGGTCGAATACCTGTGCCAGGTAACCCGCATGCCTGTGAAACGGGTAGTTGTGCAGCAGCATGATCGGCACGCCGCAATCGGCAGTGGCACGCAGCAACGGCATGAGCAGCAACGGATCCCCACGGGCCAGGTCGGTGTCGGCGTCGCCGTAGCCGACGTGAAACTGGATCGGCAGGCCGAGATCGACGGCAGTCCAGATCAGAAAACGAATCAGAGTCCGGTCGTTGAGTCGAATCGGTTCCCCGGTAGCGATCTCCGACTCCCATCGAGCCGCCGCGATCAAGACGTCAGCATCCGAGGGGCGTTCGGGAGCCAGATCGAGCCCCACCCGATAGGCGGCAATGGATTTGAAGGCGATCGCAGTGTGGGCCGCGGCCTCGAGCCTCGCACGGCAGGTCTGCGCGAAGGTGTTGCCGCTGCACTCGGCGATCACCTCCGCGGCGACCGACTCGAGCCGGACCACCTCGTACGCCCTCGCACCGGCTAGGACGGCCAAGTCTTCCGGCGTGGTGACCCGGTCTTGTAGAAATCCTGTGTCGACCAGAAATTCGGATATTCCGGTCGCGCGCATCAGGCGCCGGGTAACTTCGTCGACTCCGAGTTCTGCGCGCCGATGCAAGTACTCGTCGGGTTCGGAGTGGGGCGCCATGTCGAGGACGGGAGCACACAACCGGCGCACCGAAAATCCAACTTGCGTGTCGAACAGACTGCCGTGCCACTGCCCGGGCGCGTCAGCCTCGCACAGCAACGACTCGAATACCGCTCTGTCCAGCGGTTCGCGCATCACTCCGTGGCAGTGATGGTCGACGAGGGACACGGCGGCGACGGCCTCCGCGATCGAGCCCCCATCGAGGGCCGGCGGCATGTCCTCTGGGAAAGTTGCCACCCTGCTATTGTGCCGCTTGCCGGGTCCTCGCGGCGAGCCGTCAGGCCCAGTGCCTGAAGTCAGCCTCTACGTCGACGAGCGATGTCGGCGAGCACGACTCCTGCAGCGACCGACGCGTTGAGTGACTCCACCGGCCCTGCCATCGGAATGCTGAGGACGGCGTCGCAGTTCTCGCGAACGAGGCGCGAGAGACCCTTGCCCTCGGAACCGACAACGACCACGACCGGACCGCTGCCGTCGAACTCGTCGAGCGTGGTGTCACCACCCGCGTCCAGGCCGACTACCTGAACACCCTTGGACGCCCAGTTCTTCAACGTGCGCGTGAGATTGGTTGCGCGAGCGATGGGCAGACGAGCCGCGGCTCCGGCGCTGGTACGCCATGCCACTGCAGTGACCGCGGCGCTACGACGCTCCGGGATCACCACTCCGTGCCCACCGAACGCGGCCACCGAACGCACGACGGCGCCGAGGTTGCGGGGATCGGTGATGTTGTCGAGGGCCACGAGAAGCGGCGGCTCCTGTTGCTTGCGGGCTTCGGCAAGCAGGTCGTCGGGATGCGCATAGCGGTATGGCGGCACCTGCAACGCGACGCCCTGATGCAACCCGTTGGAGCTGAGCCGATCGAGATCGGTCCGCGGTACTTCGAGAATGGAGATGCCTGCGTCGGCGGCGCGCTGAACGGATTCCTTCAGACGATCGTCACTCTCGGTTCCTACCGCGACGTACAGGGCGGTGGCGGGAACTCCCGCCCGCAGACACTCCACAACGGGGTTGCGGCCCAACACGTTCTCAGGGCCGTCGAGAGCCTTCCGGCCCTGGCTCTGACGACCACCACGACCCGCCTGTTTCTCGGCTTCTCTCGCAGCGCGGGCTGCCCGCTTGGCGGCGGGATGTTTGGTACGGGCCTCTGCCGGCGGTGTAGCGCCGCGACCCTCGAGGCCCTTGCGGCGCCGACCACCGGAGCCCGCTACCTGGCCCTTCTTGGTGCCGGCCTTGCGGACCGCTCCGCGCCTGCTCGAATTTCCAGCCATTGCTACTGTCCTGCCTCGAGAGACCACTCGGGCCCGTTGGGAGTGTCGGTGACCTCGATACCCGCCCGAACGAGACGGTCACGCACCTCGTCTGCCACAGCCCAGTTCTTCTCGGCACGAGCAACCTGCCTGCGCTCGAGCTCGGCCCGGACCAACACGTCCAGGGCGTCGGTTGCCGCGGACGCGGACGCAGTCCCCTGAGTCCAGTGCTCATCCAGCGGATCGACACCGAGAATGCCGACCATGGCCCGGACTTGTGAGGCGATCTCCCGCGCACCCTCGAGATCCCCGCGATCGAGAGCGATGTTTCCCTCGCGGACCGTGCCGTGCACCTCGGCCAGAGCGGCGGGAACGGCAAGGTCGTCGTCCAGAGCACGCCCGAAAGCCTCGGTCCACCGGCCTACTCGCACCTCACCCGCACGCTCCTGAGTTCGAGCGACGAAGGACTCCACCCGGCGGAACGCCGCAGCGCCCTCTTCGAGGGCCGTCTCGGAATATTCCAGCATCGACCGGTAGTGCGCGCTTCCGAGATAGTACCGAAGTTCTTGCGGGCGAACCTTTTTCAGCACGTTCGGAACCGACAGAACATTGCCCAGCGACTTCGACATCTTCTCGCCACCCATGGTGACCCAGCCGTTGTGCAGCCAGTACTGCGCGAAACCGTCTCCCGCGCACTTGGCCTGGGCGATCTCGTTCTCATGGTGGGGGAACATCAACTCGACACCGCCGCAGTGAATGTCGAATGCGGCCCCGAGATAGAACTCGGCCATTGCTGAGCACTCGAGATGCCAGCCTGGACGGCCGCGACCCCACGGTGTCGGCCAGGAAGGCTCTCCCGGCTTCTCCGCCTTCCAGAGCGTGAAGTCGCGTGGGTCGCGCTTGCCTCGTCCGGCATCCTCACCCTGGTGCACGTCTTCGAGTTTGTGCCCCGACAGGCTGCCGTACTCCGGGTAGCTGCGGACATCGAAGTAGACGTCACCATCGGCCGCATACGCGTGGCCCTTGTCGATGAGACGCTGCATCATCTCGATCATCTGCGTGATGTGTCCGGTGGCACGCGGTTCGATGGACGGGGGCAGCACACCGAGTTGCTCGTACGCCCAGCTGAAGGACCGTTCGAAGGTCGCAGCCCACTCCCACCACGGGCGGCCCGCCTCGGCGGCCTTCGCCAGAATCTTGTCCTCGATGTCCGTGACGTTGCGCACGAACGCGACCTCATAGTCGTTGGCAAGCAGCCAGCGGCGGAGAACGTCGAACGCGACGCTGCTGCGTACGTGACCGATATGGGGTTCTCCCTGCACCGTTGCCCCACACAGGTACACCGATGCACGTCCGGGGGCCAGCGGAACGAAGTCACGCAGAGCCCGACTCTCGGTGTCGAATAGGCGCAGGGTCACGACCAGCGATACTACCTGGCGCCGGAATGGCGAATGACCAGCGCGGTGGCCATCGCCGCAATCCCCTCACCGCGCCCGGTGAGACCGAGGCCGTCCGTGGTAGTTGCGGACACCGACACCGGTGCGCCCAGGACTCCGCTCAGCACCTGTTGTGCCTCACGTCGCCGAGGTCCGATCTTCGGACGGTTTCCGATCACCTGGACGGCTGCGTTGCCGACACCGAAGCCATCCACTTCGAGGAGTCGACGAACTTCCGCAAGCATCTCGGCGCCGCTCACACCCGACCACTCCGGCCTGCCGGTGCCGAACACGGAACCTAGATCGCCGAGACCTGCAGCGGAGAGCAGTGCATCGCACAGCGCGTGAACGGCTACGTCGCCATCAGAATGGCCCGCGCAGCCGTCCTCGTTCTCGAACAACAGGCCGGCGATCCAGCACGGTCGCCCCTGTTCGATCGGATGGACGTCGGTCCCTATTCCCACTCGCACTAGGGCGTCCCTTCTTCGACCAGCGCTCGGGCAAGCATAAGGTCCAGCGGCGTGGTGATCTTGAATGCTGTGGGTTCCCCGACGATGGTGCGAACCCGTTCGCCGAGTCGCTCCACCAATCCGGCGTCATCCGTTGCGTGATCGTCGGCTTCGTCGTAAGCCCTGCGGAGCAGGTCCACGGTGAAGCCCTGCGGTGTTTGCACGGCTCGCAACTCGGACCGTTCTGGTGTGCCGGTGACCGCACCGAGAATGTCGACGGTCTTGATCGTGTCCGCGACGGGAAGAACAGGAACTACCGCGGTACGACCCGAACGCAACTCCGCGGCCACGCGCGCGATGAGGGACGGCGGCGTGAGAGCGCGTGCAGCATCATGCACCAGCACGTACTGTGCGCCGTCGACCATCGCGAGGCCCGCGCGAACCGATTCCGTACGTTCACTGCCGCCGGCCACAACCGTGACATCGGCGGGCAGCATCGTCCGAGTCGAGTCGACCAACTCTTCCGGCACGATCACGACAACGCGGTCGACGACCCCAGACCGCAGGAGTCCGTCGACCGCGCGGCTGAGCATGACCCTCCCGCCGAGATCAACGAATGCCTTGGGCATTCCCTCGCCCAAACGCATACCCTGACCAGCGGCGGGAACCAGCGCAACAACAGAATCAAAAGATTCGGTCACCGTGGATGTCGCGGCTGTCTAGGACGCGGCCGCGAGAACCTCGTCGAGGATCGTCTCAGCCTTGTCGCTATCGGTGCCTTCGGCCAACGCGAGTTCGCCGACCAGAATCTGGCGCGCCTTGGCGAGCATGCGCTTCTCTCCCGCGGACAAGCCGCGATCCTGCTCGCGACGCCAGAGGTCACGCACGACCTCGGCGACCTTGTTCACGTCACCCGACGCGAGCTTTTCGAGATTCGCCTTGTACCGGCGCGACCAGTTGGTGGGTTCTTCCGTATGTGGTGCCCGCAGAACCTGGAAGACCCTATCGAGGCCTTCCTGCCCGACTACGTCGCGAACGCCGACGTACTCTGCGTTTTCTGCTGGAACCCGGACGGTGAGGTCGCCTTGAGCAACCTTGAGAACGAGGTATTCCTTCTTCTCACCCTTGATGGTGCGGGTTTCAATTGCTTCGATCAATGCCGCACCGTGATGGGGATATACGACGGTGTCTCCGACCTTAAAAATCATCTGTCCCGTGCCCCTTTCGATCTTAAGAGTTTAACACGCGTCCGAATCCTGGTCGCATCAACGGCGCAGGTCAGGGGCTTCGTGGCTCAATTATGGGGGTTGACAGGACCACCGATACGTGCATGCCGGACACCCTCGGAGATGCTTTCCGCGGCCTCGAACCGCTGCGCAGGCAAGCGTTGTGAGCACCCAGAGCGCAGGCCGCGGAAGGGAACTACTACGCTTCCTAGTCGGAGTGCAAGCCTGAAACTGGAGGACAACTCGTGACTGCTCTCGACAAGCCGACTCGCCGAGTCGCTACCGCCGTTGCTCTCGCTGCCGGCGCGGCCCTCACGTTGTCAGCTTGCAGTGCGGGCCAGATAACCCAGACGTCGAGCCAGGTCGCTGCGATCAACGGCAACAGCGCCGACGGCGGATCGATCGCGCTGCGCAACGTGCATGTGGTGTTCCCCAACTCCGAGGAATACAGCATCGAGCCCGGCGGCACCGCTGTCCTGGCCTTCACCGCGGTCAACCTCAATGAGTCCGTGGCCGACACGCTGACCGCGATCACCACGGATTTCGCCGAGTCCGTGACGATCGGTACCGCCACCGGCGATCAGGAGATCGCGCCGCAAACCTCGTTGGCCGCCGGCCTTCCTGCCCAGGACTTCGCCGAGAGCGCCGAAGCCCGGACCCAGTCGGACGAGAGTGCAGACGCACCTACGGATCTGTTGCTGGTCACCCTCGACGACCTGAATGAAGGTGTGCGACCCGGCCTCACGTTCCCAGCCACCTTCACGTTCGAGAAGGCCGGAGATATCACCGTCTCCGTGCCCGTAGACGCCGGCCCCTTGACCGAGCGTGAGGTCTCCGACCGGTCCCCCGGCAGCGAAGCCGGCGGCGGACACTAGCAAGAGCCGCACCAGCAGTATCGGGTTCACTGTCGGACCTGCCCCCTAGTCTGACCGCGTGGCCAAATCGAAATCCAACTTTCGTTGCTCGACGTGCCAGTGCACGGTTCCCAAATGGGTTGGCCGATGCCCGGAGTGCGACAGCTGGGGTTCGATGGACGAGGTACCGATCATCGCGTCGGTCTCCAGCCGGGCCGGTGCCTCCCTCGCGAAAGCTGGTGCAGGTGCGATCCTTCCGTCCAGCCCGGCCACGCCGATCACTCGGATCGACAGCAAGTCCACCCGCGCCAAGCCGACTGGTATCGGCGAACTCGACCGCGTCCTCGGCGGCGGGGTGGTCCCCGGCTCGGTCGTCCTCCTCGCCGGAGAGCCCGGTGTCGGCAAGTCCACGTTGCTACTCGAGGTAGTTCATCAATGGGCCCGACGGGGACCCGACAACCGGTCCCTCTATGTCACGGGTGAAGAATCCGCCGGGCAGGTACGCCTACGGGCCGATCGGACCGGCGCGGTGCACGAGAGGGTCTACCTCACTGCCGAATCCGACCTCGCGACCATCCTCGGCCATGTGGAACAGGTGAACCCCACCTTGCTCATCGTCGACTCCGTCCAGACCATGTGCGCTGCGGACGTCGACGGAGTCGTGGGCGGTGTCACGCAGGTGAAAGCAGTCACCAGCGCACTCACATCCCTCGCCAAGGCCAGTGGCGTTCCTGTGCTGTTGATCGGTCACGTCACGAAGGACGGCGCCGTCGCCGGCCCTCGATCACTCGAACACCTCGTGGATGTCGTCCTGCATTTCGAGGGCGACAAGCATTCGACCCTCCGCATGGTGCGAGGCGTCAAGAATCGCTTCGGCGCAGCAGACGAGGTCGGCTGCTTCGAGCTTCACGAAGATGGCATCGCCGGCATCAGCGATCCTTCGGGACTGTTCCTGCATCACCGCACCGAAGCCGTACCCGGGACTGCCGTCACCGTCATGATGGATGGCAAACGGCCACTCCTGGGCGAAGTCCAGGCCCTCGTCGCCGCAACGTCCATGCCCGCGCCTCGGCGGGCTGTGAGCGGTCTCGACAGCGCCCGCGTTGCGATGGTGCTGGCCGTACTCGATCGGCGGTGTGGGGTGCCGATCGCGAAGAACGACGTCTACGCAGCAACCGTCGGGGGCATGCGGATGACCGAACCTTCGGCTGACCTCGCCCTAGCCCTCGCCGTTGCGTCTGCCGTGCGGGACAGGCCCGTCCCCGACGGGCTTGTGATCCTCGGCGAAGTGGGCCTTGCCGGGGAGGTTCGCCGAGTGCCCGGTGTGGGGCGGCGCCTCACCGAGGCAGCCCGTCTGGGATTCACCCGGGCCCTGGTACCCCTCGATTCGGGGGCGCCTCCGGTCGGTATGAAGGTGACCGAGGTCGGGCACCTGGATGCGGCGATCGCCGCTCTGAGGGGCTGAGACGCGGCGATCACCGGACAAAATCCGCATTTCAGTGGTAGATAGGAATCTGTGTGCGAGTCCGAACCGATTTCGACCACGGCCCCCGCAAGTGGCCTCTACATCGGCGGGGTAGTTGGGCGATGAATGATGTCGAGTCGCCGCCCGGGCTGCGCGAGACCATCGCCCGACTGGCTCCCGGAACTTCACTTCGCGACGGCTTGGAACGCATTCTTCGCGGCCGAACCGGCGCCCTGATCATCCTCGGCTACGACGAGCAGGTCGAAGAGTTGTGTGATGGTGGCTTCGAACTCGATGTGGAGTTCGCGCCGACCCGCCTGCGTGAGCTCTCCAAAATGGACGGCGCAGTGGTTCTGTCCACAGACGGCTCACGCATCGTGCGCGCCAACGTCCAACTGGTGCCGGATCATTCGATTCCGACGGTGGAATCCGGCACTCGGCACCGCGCCGCCGAGCGGACGGCGCTACAAACCGGCTATCCCGTGGTGTCGGTGAGCCAATCGATGAGCATCGTCAGCGTCTACGTCGGCGGCATCCGACACGTCATCGACGGACCCGCCACGATCTTGTCGCGGGCCAACCAGGCGGTCGCTACCCTCGAGCGCTACAAGGCGCGCCTCGACGAGGTCACCCGCCAACTGACAGTGGTCGAGATCGAAGATTTCGTCACTCTGCGCGACGCACTGACCGTAGTGCAGCGCCTGGAAATGGTGCGCCGTGTGTCGGTGGAAATCGAACAGGCTGTACTGGAGCTGGGTACGGACGGGCGCCAACTTGCGCTGCAACTCGAGGAACTCGTCGGGGACAACGACGCGGAAAGGGAAATCCTCACCCGCGACTACCTTGCCAGCTCCGGACCGGTGCAGAAGGCTGATGTCGAGAAAGTGCTCTCCGCCCTCGACCTGATCACCGATGTAGAGCTTCTCGACCTGACAACTTTGGCTTCGGCCTTCGGGTATCCGTGCGCAGTCGAAGCACTGGAGGCCCCCACGAGCCCCCGTGGCTACCGGGTTCTGACCCGGGTGCCGCGTCTGCAGTTCGACCAGATCCACGGACTCGTAGGGTCGTTCGGAACACTGCAGTCGCTCCTCGCCGCGACTGCGGCCGACCTCGAGTCGGTGGATGGGATCGGCGGGACATGGGCCCGGCATATTCGGGAGGGCTTGTCCAGGTTCGCCGAGACGTCGATCACGGGCGCCTACGACTGACTCCCTCGACCAGGATCGGCCGTATCAGACTCTCCAACAATATATTTCAACGTTTCTCGGACTGCATCCAGGTGTTCGGCCATGGCCTGGGCGGCCCTGTCGTAGCTTCCGGATGCGATTCCGTCCACAATCCGCGCGTGCTCGTCATTCGCCTTCTCTCTTCGGCCGGCGAGTCGATTCAGAGTCTCGGACTGACTGATCAGCGTTTCGCGTATATCGACGATCAGCGACTCGAAGACCCGATTCCCGCTCATCTTCGCGATGAGCCCATGCAGCTGCGCGTCCAGCGACACCCATGCCACCGGATCACTCTCGTTTCGCATCTGATCGACCAGGTCCTGCAGCACTGCAATGTCCTCGTCCGAGTGCCGCTGCGCCGCCCACCCCGCAGCCGGAACCTCCACGTGAGGCCGCGCCTCGACGAGCTCCTGCGCTTCATAGTTACCGAAGTCCAGATCGCGGGCGATCGTATTGCTGACCACGAACGTGCCCAGGCCCGTCCTCGTCTCGGTGAGCCCGAGTGCATGCAAGGAGCGGAGGGCCTCGCGGATCACCGATCGGCTGACACCGTGTCTCGCGGCCAGCGACGCTTCAGCCGGGAGTCGGTCACCGACCGCTAACTCACCGGATGTGATCACGTCACGAAGATCCGCGATGACAGCCTCCGCAGCGCTAACTCGCGCAGACGACGGCTGCCTGTCTACCCAGCTGTCAGACAGGTTCATGCTGACATTGTTCTCACGGGCCCGCGCCGACGTCAACTTTAGGCCCTACCAGGGTTGACGCATCTCAGTGAGCGGGGTAACAATGGCGCCTGTCTGACAGCCTGGCAACTGGATGCCCGGGCTGTTCGATCGAGAAGACCCCACCTGACCGAAACAGGCTCACCGCCGTCGCCTGCCACAGCAACGCTCGTGCAAACCCATGTGAGGAAGAATCAGTGCCCGAAACGCGAACAGAACATGATTTGCTCGGCGAACGCGAAGTGCCGGCGGACTCGTACTGGGGCATCCACACGCTGCGTGCTGTAGAGAACTTCCCCATCACCGGTCGGCCGATCTCCACGAACCCGGAACTGATCCGCGGACTTGCGTACGTCAAGTGGGCAGCGGCGATCGCCAACGAGAAACTCGGCATCCTCGACAGCCGTCGCGCCGAGGCAATCAGTCAGGCGTGCAGCGAGATCGTCGATGGCCGCTGGCACGACGAGTTCGTCGTCGACGTCATCCAGGGCGGTGCCGGAACGTCGACCAACATGAACGCCAACGAGGTCATCGCCAATCGGGCACTCGAAATCCTCGGGCACGGGCGTGGGGAGTACGACATCCTCCACCCGAACGAGCATGTCAATCTCAGTCAGTCGACCAACGACGTCTATCCCACCGCTATCAACATCGCGACGATCTTCGCGATCGACGACCTCCTCGACGCGCTTCGGGTGCTTCAGGACGCGTTCGCGACCAAGGCCGTAGAGTTTGCCGACACCGTGAAGATGGGTCGTACCCAACTCCAGGACGCGGTTCCGATGACGTTGGGGCAAGAATTCACCACCTACTCGGTCATGATCGACGAGGACCGCGCACGACTCGGCGAAGCTGCACTGCTGATCCACGAGATCAACCTCGGCGCAACCGCGATCGGTACGGGCTTGAACGCTCCGGTCGGCTATGCGGAGGCGGCGTGCGAGACGCTCCGCGACCTCACCGGTCTGCCCCTGGTCCTGGCCGTCGACCTCGTCGAAGCAACTCAGGACGTAGGTCAGTTCGTTCACCTCTCGGGTGTACTGAAGCGGATCGCGGTCAAGCTGTCCAAGGTCTGCAACGACCTCCGGCTGCTGTCCTCCGGACCGCGCGCCGGCCTGAACGAGATCAATCTTCCCCCGGTACAGGCCGGTTCGTCGATCATGCCGGGCAAGGTCAATCCAGTCATCCCCGAGGTCCTCAGCCAGGTGGCTTTCGAAGTCATCGGGAACGACGTCACCATCACGATGGCCGCGGAATCCGGTCAGCTTCAGCTCAACGCCTTCGAGCCGATCATCGCACATTCCCTCTCGAAGGGGATGCGCCACTTCGGTGCCGCCTGCCGAATCCTGGCCTCTCGCTGTGTAGTCGGCATCACGGCAAATACCGACCTGTTGCGCGCACGAGTGGAGGATTCCATCGGGCTCGCGACGGCGCTCAACCCACACATCGGCTACGCCGCAGCGACCCGAATCGCCCAGGAAGCTTTGCTTTCCGGCCGCAAGGTCGCCGACCTCGTGATCGAGGCCGGTCTCTTGGACCGCGAAGAACTCGATCGACTTCTCAGTCCCGAGCATCTCGCCAACCTGAGGGCGTCGGATCCAGGTCAGCAGGCACCCGCCGCCACCACAGGAGCAACAATCCCATGACCATCGAGAACAGCCAGGCCGCGGAAGAACTCGAAATCATCGCCGACGAGGAAAAGGGATTCCACAAGGATCTCCATCCCCGCCAGATCCAGATGATCGCGATCGGCGGCGCGATCGGCACCGGGCTGTTCCTGGGCACGGGTGGCAGGCTCTACGACTCCGGTCCGGCCCTGGTCCTCGTCTTCGCCGTCTGCGGAACCTTCGCGTTCTTGATCCTGCGAGCACTGGGCGAACTGGTCGTGCATCGCCCCACTTCCGGTGCCTTCGTGTCGTATTCGCGGGAATTCTATGGCGAGAAGATGGCTTTCGCCACTGGATGGCTGTACTGGCTGAACTGGGCCATGACCGGCATCGTCGATGTCACCGCGGCCGCGCTGTACATGAACTTCTTCAAGAAGTACTGGGCCCCGATCGGGAATGTGGACCAGTGGGTGTTCGCCTTGGCCGCAGTAGTGCTCGTACTTGGTCTGAATTTGTTGTCCGTCAAAGTGTTCGGCGAACTCGAGTTCTGGTTCGCGCTCATCAAGGTTGTCGCCCTGGTGGCATTCCTTGGTTTCGGAATCTACTTCCTGCTGTTCGGAACTCCAATCGACGGTCAATCAACGGGCTTCAGCCTGATTGCCGACAACGGGGGGATCTTCCCCAACGGGATCCTGCCCGCCATCGTCCTGGTCCAGGGCGTCGTCTTCGCTTATGCGTCAATTGAACTCGTGGGAACTGCCGCCGGGGAAACGGAGAATGCGGAGAAGGTCATCCCCCGGGCGATCAACACGGTGATCATCCGGCTCGTCGTCTTCTACGTCGGATCCGTTCTGCTGCTCGCGCTGCTGCTCCCCCACACCGCCTACAGCGCCGGCGAGAGTCCGTTCGTCACGTTCTTCAGCTCCATCAATGTCGAAGGCGCCGACGGCGTCATGAATCTCGTCGTGCTGACAGCCGCATTGTCCTCACTCAACGCCGGACTCTATTCCACAGGTCGGATTCTGCACTCGATGGCGATGTCTGGCTCCGCGCCCTCGTTCGCAGCGCGAATGAACAAGAACGGTGTCCCCTACGGTGGAATCGCCCTCACCGGACTGGTGGCAGCGCTTGGCGTCGGACTGAACGCCATCGTTCCCGACGAGGCTTTCGAGATCGTCCTCAACCTCGCCGCACTCGGAATCGTCAGCGCCTGGGCCGTCATCATCTTGTGCCAATTGAAGTTGTGGAAACTCGCGAAGGACGGGGTACTCACCCGGCCCGACTACCGATTGTTCGGCGCTCCCTATACCGGGTTGCTGACACTGGTCTTCCTCGCAGGCGTCATCGTCTTGATGGCATTCGATCGTCCCGTCGGAACCTGGACCGTCGCTTCCATCGCAATCATCGTCCCCTTGCTGGTGATCGGATGGTACGGCGCGAGGAAGCGCATCCACGAACTGGCAGACGAACGCCACCACGTCTAGCGAAAAGGGGTCCCGTCGTGCCCAAGATCGCCGTCGTCACCACCGGGGGCACCATCGCCAGCAGTCAGGACGGGCGCGGCGTGAGCACGCCCGTGATGACGGGCTCGGATCTGCTAGGTGGTGTCGGGACGGGAACGGAGCTTCGAATCAGGGATCTCATGTCGAAGGACAGTTCGAGTATGTCGTTCGCCGATATGGATCGTGTACGCGGTGCGGTCGTGGAAGAGCTTCGCGATCCCGATGTCGATGCGGTGGTCGTGCTGCACGGAACCGACACCATGGAGGAGACCGCGTTCCTCGTCGATCTCCACCATGACGATCCGCGCCCGGTGATCTTCACCGGCGCGCAACGGACCTTCGACCACCCCGAATCCGATGCAATGGCAAACCTTACGGCCGCAATCACCGCCGGATCGGACCCTGCACTGCGTTGTAGAGGGGTACTGATCGTTTTCGGGGGTGCCCAGCATCGAGCATCGGGCACCCGCAAAGCCGACACGACGTCACTCGAAGCCTTTCATTCCGTGCATGCCACCGACACTCCACAGCATCGGCTCGATCCGTTGCCGTGGCGCCCCATATCCGGAACTCGCGTCGACATCGTCGCTATCTACCCCGGCGCGGATCGGGTTCAGATCGACGCGTGCGTGGCAGCCGGGGCACGTGGCCTGGTACTCGACGCACTCGGGTCAGGGAACGCGAACCCCTCGATCGTCGCCTCCGTCCGGGACTGCGTGGCCGCAAGTATTCCTGTCGCCGTTGCGACCCGGGTGCCTCGGGGCCCGATCGCCCCCGCTTATGGTGGTGGCGGCGGCGGCCACGACCTCGCCGAGGCCGGCGCCCTATTCTCCACGCATCTCAGAGCAGGTCAGGCACGCGTGCTGCTCGCTGTGCTGCTCGCCGGACCCGACCGAGATGACCTCGAGAAGGAATTCGACCGACGCTCACGTCTCGACCCCACCCCGGAGATCAGCCGAGGTTGAACGGCTCCGGCACGCTCCGGAGCTGACCCAACTGCCCCACGACCGTGTACGCACCCGGGGCCACGGGCTCACGCTGCGGATCTGGCTGCGTCAGGCAGTCCGGGGCGGAGGTCGTCCCGGACCAGGTCACGGTGAACTGAGCCTGCTCACCCGGGGCGAGAGAGCGCAGGTCGGGATCGGACTGCGGGTAGCAGTCGATATTGGACCACAGACGCACGGCCCCGTCGATCGTGTAGACCAGCACCTGCTGGAGGCCGCTTCCCAGGTCGCGATCGCACTGCTCGGTGCCAATGTTTGTGATGACCGTGGTGAAAACCGGCTCCTCACCCGCCTGGTATGTCGGCTTGTCGGTCGCCACCTTGATAGCCAGCGACTGATCAGGGCACTGCCCCTCGAGAAGGGGTGGAACGGCGGGTGGTGGGTCACTGCCAGGTTCCTCACCACCGGGTTCCCCGCCACTTGGCACTCCACCGCCCAGCGCCCCGGGATTTCCGGGCGACTGCGCTCCCGCAACACCGCCCCCACTCGATCCACCGCCCGCCGGCGCTGACGCCGTAGTAGTCGTGGTGGGTGAAGCGGACGTTGTCGACGAAGAACTCGCGGCCGCGGGATTGGCGTCGGAATCGCCGCCACCGCGAACGGAGTTGATCAGAAAGCCGACGAGTAGCAGCACAACGATGACGCCACCGACCGCCAGCGCCCTGCGACGCCAGTAAATCTCGGGGGGCAATGGCCCAGTCGGTTCCAGCACAGCGTCAACGGTAGTTCGGTGTCGCGCGGTGAGCGCTCAGCTGGTTCGGCGTGTCGCGGTCAGTCACCGAGCTCACCGATGTCCCCGACCGTTGCCTGCAGCTGCATACGACCGTCAGAGAGCTTGTAGGTAGCACCCGCGATAGCACACTTACCTTGCTCGACCCGGTCCGCGATGATGCGTGATCTCTGCATCAAGAGCGACCCGGTCTCGACGACGTGGCGCCTCACGAACTCGTCGACCGTAGTCAAGCCATCACCACGGCCCATCAGGATCGAGGGAGCCACACGCTCGACGATGCTACGGATGAATCCGTTCGGGACCTTGCCCCCGTCGAGTGCGTCCACGGTTGCCTTCACTGCGCCGCAACTATCGTGGCCCAGGACGACGATCAGCGGAACGTTGAGGACCTCTACCGCGAACTCGATGGACCCGAGGACGGAGTCATCGATGACATGACCGGCTGTGCGGACCACGAACATGTCACCGAGACCTTGATCGAAGATGATCTCGGCGGCGACACGCGAATCGCCGCATCCGAACAGCACAGCAGTTGGATGTTGCCCCTCGACGAGCTTTGCGCGGTCGGCGATTCCCTGGCTGGGATGGATCACCTCTCCGTTGACGAAACGATCGTTACCCTGTTGCAGGGACTTCCACGCGGAGGCCGGGCTGGTGTTAGGCATGCAGATATTGTGCACCCGCGTCGTTGCGGTTACTTTGCGGGCAGCTCGAACGCCGAAAGTTGTCCGATTCACGCGAAGACGAAGGGACTTGTGAAGACGAGGTGAGTGTGGACTCCTCCGCTTTGATCAGGTGGTACGAGACGAAGGCCCGGGACCTGCCGTGGCGTCGAGACGGAGTGACCGCCTGGCACATCCTGATGAGCGAGATCATGCTGCAGCAAACTCCGGTGATCCGGGTTGCGCCCATCTGGGAGGAGTGGGTGCGACGCTGGCCTGTCCCCTCACTCATGGCTGCGTCGAGCCAGGCCGACGTGCTACGCGCCTGGGGCAAGCTGGGCTACCCGCGCCGCGCCCTGAGACTGCACCAGTGCGCGGCTGTGTTGGCAACCGAACACGGGGACGTCGTGCCCGACGATGTCGACACGCTCCTCCAACTACCCGGCATCGGTGCCTATACAGCACGTGCGGTGGCCTGCTTTGCCTATGGACAGCGCGTCCCCGTTGTCGACACCAACGTCCGGCGAGTGGTCGCCAGGGCTGTGCACGGAAGCGCCGAGCCTGCGAATCCGTCGACCACCCGAGATCTGGCCGACGTGTCGGCACTGCTTCCGCGCACACGCGCGCGAGCGGCCACGTTCTCGGCGGCCCTCATGGAACTCGGGGCCACCGTGTGCACCGCCCGGTCACCCGAGTGCTCGAACTGCCCCCTGCCGAGCTGCTCATGGGTGGACTCCGGACGCCCAGCACACAACGGCGAGCGCCGGAAGATGCAGAAGTTCGCGGGCACCGACCGTCAGGTGCGGGGCAAGCTGATGGCTGTGCTGAGGGAGAGTTCCACCCCCGTCGAACGCATCCGGCTCGACGAGGTATGGATGGACGACCCGGGCCAACGCGACCGCGCCCTCCACTCGCTGCTGATCGACGGGCTCGTCGAGCAAACCGACAACGGGCTCTTCGCACTCGCGGGCGAGGGTGGTTGATGCCGGATCCCTTCTCGTGCGAGCGGTTCGGAGTACGAACCGCACATCACCTCAAGGGGCATGCATCGAAGCGCATTGCGGCTTTGAACGCGAACGAGGCCGGTGAGCACTAACGTCGAGACCATGTTCACTACCGAGATCGAGATCCGCACCGGCGCTGAGCCCGTCGTCCACGATTTGACGCGAGAGATCAAGAAGTTCCTCGTAGCGGCTGAGGGGGACAACGGCCTGCTGCACATCTGGGTACCTCATGCGACTGCCGGGCTGGCCGTTATCGAGACAGGCGCCGGGAGCGACAGCGACCTGATCGCAGCCATCGGCGAACTCCTTCCGCGTGACGACCGCTGGCAGCACCGGCACGGCAGCCACGGGCACGGCCGCGACCACGTGCTGCCTGCGTTCCTGCCGCCGTATGCGTCGGTCCCCGTTGTCCACGGATCCCCGGTTACCGGAACCTGGCAATCTGTATGCCTCGTAGACACAAACATCGACAATCCGGTTCGGCGTGTTCGTTTCAGCTTTCTCGCCGGCTGACTGAGTCGGGTGTCGGGTACCAACCAGGATCACGAGATCGGTTGCGGCGTAATCAGTCACGGCGCTCTCGGTTGACCCCTCTCAGCGTTCGGCCGCCCGGCGCACGGGAGATGCGCCGGGCGACTGGAGTGCGGCCGGGTCAGGGCCCGGAAACCAAAGTGGCCATGTTGTTCTCGGGAGTGGACGGGCCCCCGCTGTCGTTGATGATGTGGTTGATCGTGCCGGTCCCGCCGAGGGAGACGGTCACCATGTCGTGGAAGCGGACCCCGGGGGCCGCGGGAGCCTCGATGGCGTGTTCGGCAACCACGGACGGGTTGTCATCGAAGAAGCAGTAGCTGCCCAGGCCCCAGGCCTCGTGGTCAGTCACCTCCGGGTTGACGTAATAAGCGTCGTAGCCGAGGGTCTCGCCGTTCATCCAGGCCTCCTGGTTGGGCGGGTCGTAGGGCATCTCGTTCTGGAAGAAGTAGGTGCGCCCGCCGTTGCCGTTCCAGATCACCTGATGCTCCTGGTAATGCTCCACGAACAGCCCATACATCGTCACGTCGTCGCCGTTGACGACCAGGCCGTTGGCGGCGGTGTTGTCGTTCCAGCCGATGCCGTTGCCATGATCGGCGCGCCAGAGCCACATGTGGTCGCCGATGACGTCCGAGCTGTTGATCACCAGGCTCTGGGTGGCCTTGCCGACACCGGCACCCCCGATGCGGAAGTAGACGTCGTGCAGGGAAGTGGGGTTGGCGGTGTGTCGCGCGGTCGAGTCGGACGGGCCGATCTGCATCAGGGTCTGCGAGTTCGTGGTGCCCGCGTCGATCAGCAGTCCGGCGATCTTGATCCCGTCCACGTCGGCCGTGCTGACAGCGGTGACGCCGTTGTCCGGTACGAGAGTGGCAAGACCCAGACCCAGCACGACGGTGTCGGGGCGGTCGATGTTGATCGTCTGGTCGAGGTGGTAGACGCCCGGGGTGAACAACAGGTTCTTGCCTTGGGCGAGTGCGCCGTTGATGTCGGAGGCCGTGGCGCCGGGCTTGACGATGAAGAACTGGTCGATCGGCAACGAGTCGCCTGCCGGGTTGCCGCCCTCCCAGCTCACGCCTGCAGTGTTGGTCTGCAGGGCCGGGACGAATACCTTCCAGGCATTGTCCGAATCGACATACAGGAACGGCTTCTCACGGATCACTGGAGTCTGCGCGACGGTGGTGTACGGCGGGTCGGGGAAGGTGTTGGCCGGTGCATTGACCGAGCCGAGGAAGGTCATGTTCCAGACCGCACCATCCCAGCTGCCCACCTCGCTGTTGCGGGTCATCCACTGCTGCTGCGAGCCGGACTCCACCCGACCGTCGATCTTGGTGTCGGCGAACAGACCGCCACTGGCCCAGCCGCCGCCCTCGTGTAGCAGGAGGTTGCCTCGCAGGTGCATGCGGCGGTACGGGGCTGCCTGCGCGGACGCCCAGAGGTCGGTGCCGCTCGCCGGATTGACCGAGAGGTTCTCCGCGCCACGCCAGAAGTTCTGCGTGGCATTGAAGTCGAACCAGTCGGCGTCGGTGTGAACCGCACCGTTGATGGTCACGTCGTCCGGGGACAGGCCGAGACCCGCAACCTGCGTGTAGAAGCCGACGTTGGCATCGGCGTCATAGGTGCCGGGCTTGAAGAGCACGGCTTGGCGCTCCGATCCGAACTGGTTGGTCTGCTGCTGCTGGAAGATCTCATCGAGTCGGTTCTGGATGGAGTCGGACGACATGGACGGATCGAACACGGTGACGTTCGGGCCGAAGTCGGGGGTGTCCGGCGGCGCCGCCAGGGCCTGAGGGGCGGTCAGCGTGACGGCGGACAGACTCCAGGCCAGTAACGCGGCCAGGGTGAGCGACACGCCGCGGGACGGCGTTCGGAGGGTTTTCATGAATAGCTCCTGTGCCGCGCGGGGCACGGCGCCTAGGGGTTGCATGCCGAATTGGATAGCGGCATGCGATACGGGGACTGGAAGAATGGCCCGCCGGGCGCGCGCCCCAGCGTGTCAGCGACTGAAAAGGTCAAAGCGGCCTTTTCGATACGCAAAGAAGTTATGCTTCCGTGACATTCCCGTCAAGGGGTGTTTTTGGTAAATCTCCGGCGCGCCCGAAAACCAACCGGTTCGAGAACTCGATGGTCCTATGCGCATCCCTGTTGCGGGCGGTTTGCGGACATACCGCACCGATTCCGCTGACGGCCAAGATTATTGGGTGACCATCAGGTTGCCTGCATAGTTGCCGATTGTCACCGGCCGCATTGTCGACGGCCGCATTGTCGACGACTCAACCGAGACCATCGAGGAACTCTTCGACCGCCTTCCGGTACTGCTCGGGTTGGTCGTCATGGACGAGGTGTCCTGCCTGCTCGATCCGGACGTAGTGGGCGCCAGGATGCCGCTGCGCCATCACCCGCATCTGACCGTCCGGGGTGATCGTGAACTCACCCTCGATCAGCAGGGATGGAACAGTCACCGACGCCCACTGATCCCAGAAGTGCCTGCCGCCCCACTCCTGCGAGATGTCACGAAACGTGTCGAGATCCCCGTGGAGGTACCAGCCATCAGCACGACGCTCGAACGAGTCCAAAAAGTACTGTCCCGCAATCGGTCCGAAGAATTCGAAGAGGTCTTCCGGTTCCTTGAAGGGCTGCGGCCAACTTGCGATCATGGCCGCCCAGTCGTCGGCGGTGCGGCCACGAAAGTCGGGTGCCATGTCTTCGAGCACCAGGGCCGCGACCTTCTCCGGGAACTCGGCGGCCAGGCACCAGGCGTGCAGGGCGCCCATCGAGTGGCCGATCACCACCCACGGCTCGGTGAACGGATCGAGCGCAGAAGCGAGGTCGCCGACAAATGCTTCGGTGGTCAGCATCGCTGGTGCCGGCCGACCGTGACCGGCGGCGTCGAAGGTGAAGACATGACCTCGCTCGCGCAGCCACGGAATTTGCCGGCGCCAGGTTCGAGCGCTTCCCATCAAGCCGTGCAGCAGCAGAATCGGCTGCCCCGCCCCACCCTCGTCGTGTAATGCACTTTCACCCACCACCCCTCAGACGCTAGCTGAGTACACTCGCCCACATGGCAGTGGTGAAGATCAACGCGATCGAAATTCCCGAGGGCGCAGGCCCCGAACTCGAGAAGCGGTTCGCCGCGAGCCCGCGGTCGGTGAAGGACTCTCCAGGCTTCCTGGGCTTCCAACTCCTCCGGCCGGTCAAAGGCGAGAACCGATACTTCGTGGTCACGCAGTGGGAGAGCGACGAGGCCTTCGAGGCGTGGCGCTCCGGACCGGCCAGGCAAGAGCACGCAGGTGAGCGCAAGAAGCCGGTCTCGTCCGGCGCGTCGCTTCTCGAGTTCGAGGTCGTTATGGACGTCGAGGCAGCGAACAAGGGCTGACAGCCGGGGCAGAGCTGCGGAGATTGACACAGCGGCCTGCCGAATGCAAAAGTTCGCAGGACAAAGCGATGGTTCGGCAGGAATCCGGTGCAATTCCGGAGCGGTCGCGCCACTGTGAATCGAAGTAGTTCCTCAGCGGGGCTTTTCGACAGCCAGATATTGCAGCCATCGCATGGACCGAGGGGACGCGAAATCCCAGGAGGAACCATGGCACTCGCCTACACACCAGGCACGTCGGTCGATACGACTCGTCTTGCCGTCATCTCATTCGCGATTGTTCTTTTCGCGATGCTCGCCCTCTACCTCGTGGGCTTCGACCAGGGCGCAATCTCGCGCAGCGGCATGTTCATGCACGAATTGATGCATGACGGTCGCCACCTCCTGGGTCTCCCATGCCACTGACAGATTCCCTCGCGAAACTCGTCATCCGTGGTCTGCTGGCAGGCCTGATCGCAGGCCTGCTGGCGGGCGGCGTCGCATTTGTTCTCGGCGAACCTCACATCGAGGCAGCCATTGCAATCGAAGAGTCACAGGGTGCAACCGATGTGGCGGGCCACTCGCACGGCGGCGATCAGGCCGGTGCGGCGACGGGGCACTCCCACTCTGACGGAGAGGCACTCGTCAGCCGTGACGGACAACGCTTCGGCCTGTTCTTGGCCACCTCCCTAGCCGGCATGGCCCTCGGCGCGATCTTCGCGGTCGTCGCGCACTACACGCGCAGGGTAATCCCCTTGCCAGGTCCGCTTTTCGCGATGACGCTGGCAGCGTTCGGTTGGCTGGCAATCGAGGCGGTGCCGTTCTTCAAGTACCCTGCCAACCCGCCGGCCGTCGGGGACCCCGACACCGTGACGCAGCGGACGTGGCTGTGGCTGGCCTCGGTCGTGCTCGGCCTACTCGCGGTAGTTGCGGCCGCCCTCGTGACTAGGGCTGTCGCGGCTCACGCGTTTCGGACTGTGCGGCTCGCCGCGCCCCTGATCACCTTCCTCGCCGTGGTGACGATCGGATACCTAATCCTTCCGACCGTCAACGAAGTGGGCGACGACTTCCCGGCAGCGCTGCTGTGGGAATTCCGTCTCTCTTCGCTTGCCACACAGGCAACGTTGTGGTTGGGGCTCGGACTTGTCTTCGCATTTCTGACCGAACGTGCTGCCAAGTCGAAGGAACCGGCAACCGCAGCGGCAACCTGACGGCCCCACTGCTCCAAAGATCAGGTGGCGCGTTCGGCTGCCCGGTGGATGAGATCCGCCAGGCCGACGGGTGATCCGTGTTCACTCCACAGGCCGAGACGACTTGGAGAAAGCAGTTCGTCGACGACCATGTACGCGGCACCCGTCAGGCCCGCCGAGTTCCCCAGGGTTGAGATCGCGAATTGAATCTCGCTGACCGCGCTCGGAAGTGAGCGCCCCCGGACGGTGGTTCGGAAGGCGGTCATGTACGGGTCGTCGATGCTGACCAGCCCGGCATCGAACAGGATCAGTGAGGGATTGAGTCCACTGACCAGGACTGACACCACCGAGCCGAGGGTGCGTCCGGCGCGGGTGAGGATATCGGTGCTCACCGGGTCGCCGGCTGCGGCAGCAGTGAATACCTCGGGAGCGCCGATGGCACGGCCTTGGGACGAAATGGCAGCGAGGATGGCGCTTTCTCCCGTGGTCGCGGCGAGTTGTCCGAACTCGCCTACCGCGCGGGCGCCGGAAACTTGGGTGAGACACCCGGTGTGCCCGCACCAGCATCGCTCGGCGACGTCCTCCGAGACCAACACGTGCCCGAACTCGCCGGCGGAACCTTGCGAACCGCGCTGCAACGTTCCCGACGAAATCACGGCGCCACCGATGCCTCCACCGACCTTGACGAAGAGGACGTCATCGAGCCCGCGGGCCTGTCCCTCGCGCAGTTCGCCCAAGGCCATCAGATTCGCATCGTTGTCGACCCACACCGGGAGGTCGTAACGGGCGACGAACCGATCACGAACTGGGTAGTCGGTCCACTCCGGGACGGACAGCGCACCAATCGGACGGCCGCTCGAAATCTCGACCGGGCCCGGGATTGCGATACCGATACCGTAGATGGACGGGCTGTCGGCAGATCTGTCCGCAATCAGGGAGTCGAAGATCGACTCGATACGGCCAAGGGTCACATCCGGACCTGAGCGCGGGTCCAACTCAGCTCGTATCTCGCTCACAACGGTTCCTGCCAGATCGGTCAAGCCGACGGAAATACTCGTCTCAGCGATTTCAGCGACGAGGATGTGAGCGCCATCTGCGCGGAACCTCACTTCGCGAGGCGCCCTGCCGCCGGTGGAGCGTCCGACTTCGCCTTCCTCCGCGAAGCCCGCGCGGATCAGTTCCTCGAGTCGTTGGGTGACCACCTTCCTCGTCAAGCCGGTGCGCTCAACCAGTTCGGTACGTGTCATCCGGCCGGTAGATCGCAGCAGACTCAGAACCGGAAACGCGGTGCCCGCGGGCACTAGACCGGAGTGTCGCGTCATGGCGCTCCCTTTTTCCGCAGACGACAGGTCGCCCAAAACCATCCGGTCTCACCCAATAGGCAGTTCCCGGCCGCAACGATCTTACGAGATCAGAGGTAGAAAATATTCTCATTTGGGACATATCGTTTCCAATTGGATCAAATTAATACCCTACGGTATTGCTTACGTCCTGAAAGTATGTAAGTTCGGTGATACACGACTCGCCCGACAGGTTCGTCAGTGCACACAACAGGAGCGGACAGCTACGGCGGCCCGATTCTGTGGCCGCTTTCAGTGA
Source organism: Rhodococcus sp. WMMA185 (assembly GCF_001767395.1). Taxonomy (NCBI): domain Bacteria; kingdom Bacillati; phylum Actinomycetota; class Actinomycetes; order Mycobacteriales; family Nocardiaceae; genus Rhodococcus; species Rhodococcus sp. WMMA185. The sequence goes on from NZ_CP017014.1 coordinate 3,455,598, forward strand.
GGAGATCCCCGTGGCTGCGATCACCGGCCTCGACCGCCCGGAAGACTCCACACCGAAGCCCGCTTCCAACGCCCCTGACTTCCCGTCCGACTTCCTGTGGGGCTGCGCGACCGCCGCACACCAGGTCGAGGGGGGAAACATCAATAACGACTGGTGGGCGTTCGAGCACAACCCGTCCACCGCGGCCCGCGAATCCTCGGGCGACGGAATCGATCAGTTCCATCGCTACGCCGAAGATTTCGCCCTCCTGAAGGCCCTGCGCCACAACACCCATCGTCTGTCACTCGAGTGGTCCCGGATCGAACCGGCTCCAGGCGAATTCAGCCAATCCGCAATTGCGCACTACCGGCGAGTGCTCACCGAACTGGCCGACGCCGGACTTGTCGGATTCGTGACTCTGCACCACTTCACCCTCCCCGCCTGGTTCGCCGAGCGCGGGAGTTGGCTGGCGCCCGACGCCATCGACACATTCGAGCGCTACTGCCGACTCGTGACAACGGAGTTGGGCGACTTGATGCCGTATGTGTGCACGATCAACGAACCCCAAATGATCGCCCTGCACGGCTATCTCGAGGGCTACCATCCTCCCGGGGTGACGAATCCGATCTTGTGGCGGCGGGTCGGACGTGTGCTCCTCGAAGCCCACGAGGCCGCCGTTCGCGCGGTCCACGAGTGCGCACCCGGCGCCAAGGCCGGCCTCGCCGTCCAACTCCCGCTACTAGTTCCCGCGCGGTCCGACGACACGACGCGCGCATTCTGCGCGGCCATGCGCGCCGAAATCGTCGACCTCTACCTCGACGGCCTCAGCGGTGCGGACAGAGGTGATTGGCTCGGCGTGCAGTACTACCGCAAGCAGTGGGTCGACACGGCCTCCCCGACCCTGTTCGCGCCACCTCCTGCCGGAACCCAGGTCAGCCAGATGGGCTGGGCGGTGTTCCCCGAGGGGCTGCGGCTCATGCTGCACCGCGCCGCCGAAACCGGACTTCCCCTGTACGTCACCGAGAATGGCATCGCCACCGACGACGACGCAGAGCGGATCGACTACATCGAATCCCACCTCTACGCCGTCGCCCAGGCCCGCCGTGAGGGCATCGACGTCCGCGGCTATATCCACTGGTCCGCCTTCGACAATTTCGAATGGTCCGAGGGTTACGGCCCGAAATTCGGAATCATCGCCGTAGACCGGGAAAACGGCTTCGCTCGCACCCCCAAGCCCAGCGCCTATGCCTTCGCTCGCGTCGCCGCGAGTGGCCGCATCACAGACTTGCGTCACACACACTCTTACTGACTGCAGGACATCCGTTATGCCCACCAGCCCCGAGACAAAGCTCGGAAACCCGGATGCTGTAGCAACTGACGTCAAGGCGTCGAAACGCGCTCTCGTCGCCGGCGCAATCGGGAATTTCGTCGAGTGGTACGACTTCGTGCTCTACGGCGCGTCCGCCCCAATCCTCGCCCGTGTCTTCTTCTCCAACGACGACCCACACGCCGCCCTGCTGGCCACGTTCGCCACCTTCGGCATCGCCTTCGTCGCCCGACCCTTCGGTGCCGTCATCCTCGGCAACCTCGGTGACCGAATCGGACGTCGTAATGTACTCGCCGGCGTCGTTCTGACGATGTCAGTCGGAACAGCCCTGATCGCCGCGCTACCCACCTACGCCCAGATCGGCCTCATCGCCCCGCTTCTGCTGCTAGTCATCCGCATCGTGCAGGGTTTCACCGCCGGCGGCGAATTCGGCGGATCCGCCGCATTCATCGTCGAGTACGCTCCACCGGGAAAGCGGGGTCAATACGGATCCTGGCAGACCGCCACGGTCGGGCTCGGATCGGCGACCGCCACCGCAGTGGTGCTGGTGTTCACCGCGGTCCTCCCGCAGGAACAACTCGACTCGTGGGGTTGGCGGATCCCTTTCATGGTCGCTTTCCCCCTGGGTGTGGTCGGCCTAATCATGCGAATGAAGCTCGAGGACACCCCCGACTACCAGCGGGTCAAGGATCTCCAGCAGGAGTTCGAAGTCAAGCCCGCCGTCCCCGTCCTCGAAGCCATCCGACACCACGGGCGCATGGTTCTACTGGGCGCGGCAATCGTCACCGGCGGCACGGTCAGCACCTACGTCTTCCACAATTACATCCCGGCATTCCTCAATACCGACCTGAGTATCGACCTGGACGTGGCACTCGGTGGAAACCTGATCGGCCTCGTCGTCTACTCAGCGGCCACCCTGCTGTGGGGACGCCTGTCGGACACGTACGGGCGCAAGCCGTTCATCATCGGCGGCAGCGTTGCCCTGCTGGTTCTGATCTACCCGATCGTCCTGATCGACCAAATCGGGACACTGCCCGCCATCGCACTCGGCCAGTCCCTCTTCGGGATCTGCGCCGCGGCCATCATGGGCCTGGTACCCACCCTACTGGCGGAGTTCTTCCCGACAACCGTTCGTATGAGCGGACTGTCCATCGCCTACACGCTCGCCAACGCACTCTTCGGCGGCACCGCACCCTTCGTGGTGCTCTGGCTCGTCGGCCTCACGGGAAACCCGCTCGTCGTGGTCTACTACTGCGGCGCGGCGATGCTGTTCACGCTCGTCGGCGCGTTCGTCATTCGAGAGACCTTCGACAAACCACTCCGCGAGGTCTGACCGAACCCTCAGCTACGAAGATGGTCCCATCGAGTCGGATCAGCTTCGAGGGCAGCCCTGTCCCACTTCCCTCTTTCCGCCGCCGCCTCGTATGTGCTGTGCAGGAATCTCAGAAGCGCCGCATCGGGATCGTCCGCGGTGCGGACGGCCTCATACGGCAGCAGGAACTGTCCGAAATCCTTGCTGTAGAACGCCGCTTCGGGTCCGACCGGGTAGTCGGCGAAACCCTCCGGTTCGGGGTAAGCGTACGCATAGAACATGCCTTCGCCGTCTCCGCCGGGCCAGAACCCGCAGCTACTGAGCTCATGTGAGTAGCCCTCGACCATCACCCAGGCCCCGACGTTTGGAGCTCCACCGGGGTGAGCCGGCGCGGTGCGGCCGGAAAATCGCGTGCACGCCAAATCCATCCCGCCCCAGAAGAAGTGCACGGGGCTCACCTTGCCGATGAAGTGCGCGCGGAACTCGTGGATCACTCGGTCCGCTTGCACGAGCTGGCGCCAGAACAGATGCGCCGACTCACCGTCGTACGCGCTGTGCTCGGTGTCCTGCGCGAACGGGATCGCAGTCTCCACTTCGGTGGGCTCTGCCCGGATATCGGTGATCAAGCCCAGTTCGGACAGGGTGTCGGTGACCTCGACATAAAATTGCGCCACCGACTTCGGTTCGAGGGCAACCTTTCCGATTGAGCCGCTACTGGCACGGATGACCAGCTGATGGTCGTGGAAGTCGAATTCGATGTCGAAACAATCCGTGCCGTACGGGATGGTCGACGTCGCGAGACCACGCGGGCTCACGTACAGCGGCACCTGCCACCAGTGATTGATCATGGGCGCGTGGGCCATGCGGATCTTCCCGACAATCTGTGCCCACATGTGCAATGTTTCCCGCGTCGGCGTCCAATCGTCCACCTTCAACACGGGCCATGGTTCTCGGGGCCTTCTCTGCTCGCGCACAAATGCCTCCTGACGAAGACGGTGTCATCCCAATGTGCGCTGTAGTCGGGGAGTTTGGCAAGGGGGTAGGTCGTGAAACCCTACCCCCTCGAGGATGCCTGCCGATCAGCCCACGGGTGCTTCGATCGCTTGATTCAGGAACTGCAGGAAGACGTCCTTCTGCTGCGCACCGGACACTGCAACGCGACGGCCCGCGACGAAGAACGGCACCCCCGACACCCCAAGTTGCCGGGCGGCGTTGAGATCCGCACGAACCGCGTCCGCGCCCGCGTCGGATTCGAGCCACTCCCGCACGGTGTCGGCGTCGAGTCCGACTCGGGACGCGATCTTCACCAGTTCCGCCCGATCGTCGATCGCCACTCCATCGCTGAAATGCGCACGGAACAGGGCGTCCATGAGTGCGTCGCGGCTCTCGCCCGCAAGGTGGATCAGCCGGTGGGCGTCGAAGGTGTTGGCCGCGATCGCGGTGTCGAAGTCGAATTTCAGACCTTCGTCGGCGCCCAGGCCCGCTACATGACCGAACATCTGACGTACCTGCGGGGCAGAAATCCCCTTGCTTTCCATCAGAAACTGAAGTTCACTGCGCCGAGCCCCCACCGGTGAATCCGGGTCCAGCTGGTACGAGCGCCACACGACATTGACCCGGTCACGGCCGTCGAACTCCGCCAAGGCGGACAGGAAGCGATGTTTGCCGATGTAGCACCACGGGCAGGCCACATCGGACCAGATCTCTATTTCGACGGTGTTCTCGGGGTGGGCATTTTGCTCAATCGTCACAGCAGTAGTTAAACAGATCAGTATGTCGTTCTGTTCCGCGAGCAGCGGATGCGGCCCGCGGCCTGCTCGGCCCGTCGAGATTCAGGATTCGAGCGCCGCATCCAGACTGATGTCCACGCCGGTGAGGGCCTTGCTGACCGGGCAGCTCTCCTTGGCTGCCTGAGCCGCCTTGGCGAAGCCGTCGGCATCGAGCCCTTCCACCTCGCCCCGAACCGTCAACTTGATGCCCGTGAGCTTGAAGCCCGGGTTGTCAGGGCCCAATGACACGTCGGCTTTCACCTCGAGGCTCTGAGGGGTTCCGCCGGCCTCCGCAATGAGCGCAGACAGTTGCATGGCGAAGCAGGAGGAATGTGCTGCCGCGATCAACTCCTCGGGACTGGTGGTACCGGCGGCATCTTCGGCCGCTCTCTTGGGGAACGAGACGTCGAATGTCGCGGCACCCGAACTCGTGAGTTCGACTTGCCCACTTCCCTGTTCGAGTGATCCGTTCCACGCGGTGCGTGCGGTCCGTGTCGGCATGCCAGGTCCTCTCGGGGTTGTTGAGGTTACGTCTCGAACCTACTCGTACCGATCGACCATCCGCAGCGCCCGAGATCGCAGTAGGTCCCGCAGACCTTCCGGTGCCAACACTTCGGCGTCGTCACCCATCGCCCACAACACGGCGCAGGCGTGCGCGTCGTCGCCGAATACGATCTCGAGGCGCAGCCATCCACACTCGGCCGGTGACTCTGAGAGGACGTCGAACGCGCGCCCGACAAGATCGTCTCGACGTTCCGCCGGCACGAGAACGACTGCCACCACCAGCCCGTTCCGCGTCCGGAACGAAGCACGAGCCCGCTCCCAGATTGCGCCCAGGTCGATCTCGGCCGGCCGCACTGCCGGTTCGTCGAGTTCGCTTATTTCCTCGATCCGCTCCACCCTATAGATTCGCTCCTTGCCCGCATCCGTGGCCACGAGGTACCACCGCCCGGACGCGTGAATGAGGCCGAGAGGGTCGATGGTTCGCCACACGGCGTCGTTGCCCTGGGACGCGTACAGGATGCCGAGCCGCCGGCACAGGAACACCGCCTGCTGGACTCGCCCTAGATGCGGGTCGATTCGTTTCGGGCCGGTATGCCAACTGCCGTGGGTGACCAAGACTCGCTCGGCCACCGTCGTCGCAGCCTCGCGGTGCCCGTCCGGCATAGCCGCCATCACCTTTCGCATCGCGGACGCGAATGCCGTGGCCATTCCGAGCGATTCCGACGTCGCGGCCGAACCGGCCGCCAAGAGGGCCTTGGCCTCGTCTACGGTCAGGCCGGTGAGGTCAGTGGTGAATCCGGGCAACAACTCGAAGCCTCCATCGCGGCCTCGTTCGGCATAGACCGGGAAGCCCGCGGTCGACAGCGCATCGATGTCGCGCAATACCGTTCGCGGCGAAACCTCGAGCTCACGGGCCAGAGCCGAAGCCGACATTCGGCCACGGTTTCGCAGTAACAGAACGAGCGAGAGCAGACGGTCGGCGCGCACAAGAAAAGTCTGCCAGTAATACATGACAGTGGATGTCATGTATTACTGGCGATAGTGGTCTCATGACAAACACCACGACAGATCCGCGCCCGCTCTACCGCGAAGCACTCGACTGGACCACCGGGCTCATCGCAGGAGTCCGCGAGGACCAATTGTCCGCAGCAACTCCCTGCACCGACTTCGATGTCCGCACCCTCCTCGGTCACCTCGTGGCTGCCGTGGAACGTGCCCGGATCATCGGGGAAGGCGGCGACCCGTTCGCCGGCCCAACCGTTGTCACTGGCATCTCCGACGACGGTTATGCGGCCGCGTATCGGTCCGCCGCCCACCGCATGTTGCCCGCGTGGACCGACGACCGACTGGACGCCGACGTGATCGCACCGTGGGGCACCGTCTCTGGTCGGGTCGCAATCTGGGTGTACATCAACGAGGCCCTGGTGCACGGCTGGGATCTTGCGACTGCGACGGGCCAGCCCTCTGAGACCCGCCCCGAACTGGCCGAGGCTGTGCTCGCTGTCGCACGGCACGCGCTCCCCGCGGAACCGCGCGGCGGGCAGATGCCTTTCGCCGCGGTGGTCGAGTCACTGCCGACCGCCGGTCCGACCGAGCGGCTAGCCAACTGGTCGGGTCGCAAGAGCTAGGCCAGAAACCACGAGTGGGCCGCCGGTGGATTCCCACCGGCGGCCCACTCGTGCAGTCACTCGCTCAGCTGTGTCGAATCGTTTCTACTCGGATTCGACGGCTGCGGACTTGGCCAGGTCGACCGGCACCTCGTCGGGCACTGCGGCCGGCTTTTCCTCCCCGCGGAAGGTGAACCGGGCATCCTCGCCCGCGCCTTCGCCGTCCCAGTTCTCGACGTCGACGTACACGATCTGTCCCGGACCGACCTCTCCGAAGAGGATCTTTTCCGACAACTGATCCTCGATCTCGCGCTGAATGGTGCGACGCAGCGGCCGCGCACCCAGAACCGGATCGAATCCGCGCTTCGCGAGAAGTGCCTTGGCCTTTTCCGTGATCTCGATGGCCATGTCCTTGTTCTTCAGCGCCGCCTCGACACGCTCGACCATCAGGTCCACCATCTGAACGATCTGCTCGGTGGTGAGCTGGTGGAACACGACGATGTCATCGATACGGTTGAGGAACTCGGGACGGAAGTGCTTCTTCAGCTCGTCGTTGACCTTGAGCTTCATCCGCTCGTAGTTCGACTCGTCGCCCTTGCCGGACGAGAAGCCCAAGCCCACGGCCTTCGAGATGTCCGAGGTACCGAGATTCGAGGTGAAGATCAGCACGGTGTTCTTGAAGTCCACCGTCCGTCCCTGACCATCGGTGAGACGGCCGTCCTCGAGCACCTGCAGGAGAGTGTTGTAGATCTCCTGATGCGCCTTCTCGATCTCGTCGAACAGCACCACGCTGAACGGCTTGCGCCGCACCTTCTCGGTGAGCTGGCCACCTTCTTCGTACCCGACGTAGCCGGGAGGAGCACCGAAGAGCCGCGACGCGGTGAAGCGGTCGTGGAACTCACCCATGTCGATCTGAATGAGCGCGTCGTCCTCGCCGAACAGGAAGTTCGCCAGGGACTTGGCCAGCTCGGTCTTACCGACGCCGGACGGGCCTGCGAAGATGAACGACCCGGACGGACGCTTCGGGTCCTTCAGGCCTGCACGGGTACGACGGATAGCCTTGGCGACCGCCTTGACCGCGTCCTCCTGCCCGATAATCCGCTTGTGCAGTTCCTCTTCCATTCGGAGTAGACGCGTGGTCTCCTCCTCGGTCAGCTTGAATACCGGGATACCGGTCCAGTTGCCGAGGACCTCGGCGATCTGCTCGTCGTCGACCTCGGCGATGACGTCCAGGTCGCCGGACCGCCACTGCTTCTCCCGCTCCGCACGCTGCGCGACGAGGGTCTTCTCCTTGTCGCGTAGATTCGCCGCCTTCTCGAAGTCCTGAGCGTCGATCGCGGACTCCTTCTCGCGACGGGCGTCGGCGATCTTGTCGTCGTACTCGCGCAGGTCCGGCGGTGCGGTCATCCGGCGGATTCGCATCCGGGCTCCGGCCTCGTCGATGAGGTCGATGGCCTTGTCCGGCAAGAAGCGGTCGTTGATGTATCGATCGGCCAGGGTCGCCGCTGCGACGAGGGCGCCGTCCGTGATGGATACCCGGTGATGGGCCTCGTACCGATCGCGCAGACCCTTGAGGATCTCGATGGTGTGCTCCACCGTGGGCTCGCCGACCTGAACCGGCTGGAACCGGCGCTCGAGAGCGGCATCCTTCTCGATGTACTTGCGGTACTCGTCGAGAGTGGTGGCACCGATCGTCTGCAGCTCACCGCGAGCGAGTTTCGGCTTGAGGATCGAGGCCGCGTCGATAGCGCCCTCGGCCGCGCCGGCACCTACGAGGGTGTGCAACTCGTCGATGAACAAAATGATGTCACCGCGGGTGTTGATTTCCTTGAGAACCTTCTTCAGGCGCTCTTCGAAGTCACCGCGGTACCGACTGCCGGCCACGAGGGATCCGAGGTCGAGTGTGTAGAGCTGCTTGTCCTTGAGGGTCTCCGGAACCTCGCCATTGACGATGGCCTGAGCGAGACCCTCCACAACCGCTGTCTTACCTACACCGGGCTCACCGATCAGCACAGGGTTGTTCTTGGTGCGGCGCGACAACACCTGCATGACGCGCTCGATCTCCTTCGTGCGGCCGATGACAGGGTCGAGCTTGCCCTCGAGCGCCGCCTGGGTGAGATTGCGACCGAACTGGTCGAGCACAAGTGAGGTGGACGGAGTGCCCGCCTCACCACGCGTGCCGCCCGCCTCGGCAGGCTCCTTGCCCTGGTAACCGGAAAGCAGCTGAATTACCTGCTGACGCACGCGGTTGAGGTCTGCACCGAGCTTGACCAATACCTGTGCCGCCACACCTTCACCCTCACGGATGAGTCCGAGCAGGATGTGCTCGGTACCGATGTAGTTGTGTCCGAGCTGCAGCGCCTCGCGCAGGCTGAGCTCGAGGACCTTCTTGGCACGCGGTGTGAAGGGGATGTGGCCTGACGGGGCCTGCTGGCCCTGGCCGATTATCTCCTCGACCTGGCTGCGCACTCCTTCGAGGGAGATGCCCAACGACTCCAGCGACTTGGCAGCGACACCTTCGCCCTCATGGATGAGGCCGAGCAGGATGTGCTCGGTACCGATGTAGTTGTGGTTGAGCATCCTGGCTTCTTCCTGAGCCAGGACGACAACGCGCCGTGCGCGATCGGTGAACCTCTCGAACATCGCTCTCCCTCACACTTTCCGACGCACAGTCACGAGACCGGGTGTCTCGTCCCTGTTCGCCGCGTTTTCGCTCGGCACTAAAGCAGATCGCCAACGCCTACCTCGAAGACATCTACCCCGAAGCGACGAAAGTTCCACGACCCCATCTCTTACTCTAGTTGGCTGCCGATTGCCCTGCTGCCCCTCCACCCCTTTAGGTGAGGACCAAGCCTGCTTACCTGTACTCAACGCCCCAGTTCGGGTAAACGTTTCCCGTTCGCTGTACGCCAGAAGCGAACACCCTTGGCGACTTGCGATGTCGCCACCGCGTCGTAGTCCCTGCCGGTACGTGTCTTTACCTATGTTTCGCGAGCCGCCGCTCCCACACAACTGCGACAGCCGTTCGCCTGCGAACTCTGCAGGCCCACTCTCTGCGGGTCCACTGCCTGTCTCGGCAAGACCCTTTTGTCCGAACAGGGTAAGTCGATGAGGTGCGAGTTCGCTACCCGTGCACATACCACGATCGTGGTCCGAAGAACTTTTCCCGACCGCCACACCTGCGTGAGCGCTACACAGCCATCGACGCACACAGCATCACACCGGAGACTGCCAATAGGCCGGTGGCCAGAGGTCCGATCGAGATGATTGCGCTCACCGCAGCGAGTGATCTTCGAGCCCGCATGCGGTCGGCTGGAGAAGCCGGGGAGGCCAGTCGTACCGCGCGGTCGAGAACCGCGGTGTTTAATCCGCCCAGCGCCCGACTGGTTAAAGGACCCGTTACGGACATCGCTATCAGCCCACTCACTACGGCGCGGGAGCCGTGGGCCCGGGCGGCGTGGTCGTCGGCGCACATCTCCAGCAGTCGGGCGACTTCCGCACGGGCAACGGTGAACAAGGAAATCCACGGCAGACTCGAAGCCAGTCCCCGAATCACGGCAATCGCCTGTGGGTGCCGACCGGTCAGGTGAGCGCGTTCGTGGGCGAGGACCGCGTCGAGTTGGCGGTGATCGAGTACACCGATAGCAGCGGTGGTGACCACGATCGCGCTGGGCCTGCCCGCGACGCAATAGGCGTCCGGCTGAGATGCCTCGAGGACCACCGCATCGACTCCCGAGACCTGGTGACCGACCATACGTATTTTCCGCGCGTGCCCGTGAGTATGGCTGCGCATTCGGCCAAGGCGGTGGCCTAGTCTCCACATGACCGCCGAGAACACGAGAACGGCCAGCACCGCCAGCAATGTCAGTGTGACCTGCAGGGCAAGATCTACCCGTCCGCTCACGGCAGCGTGAAGACGCGCAGGACAGTTCCCGAACAGCGACCGGCCCGGGTGCCCACGTACATACACCAATCCCACGACGAACACTGCCGCTGCAGCCGCCCACGACAACACGACGGCTCCGATCGTAGCCACCCACGCCGTTACACCGAGGCCCGGTGCGACGCCGCGATGCGTCAAACGGACCAGAAGGGGCGGAGCGAGAACCGCTACAACAAAGCTGTAGAGGAGCAGGGAAGCCGCGACGATCATCCCGTATCCTCGTCGGCATCCAGGCGTCGCAGAGCAGCGCGGAGGCTGGCGGATTCCTCGTCACTCATCTGCTCGACGAAATGGGTCATCACCAGATCGGCTCGCCCACCACCGTCGAAGGCGTCGCGCATCAACCGGGCACTGTGCTCCTCACGGGTAAGCGTGGCCCAGTAACTGAACGCCTTACCCTTCTTTTCCCGGGCAAGCCATCCCTTCCGGTGAAGATTGTCCATCGTCGACATCACCGTGGTGTATGCCAACTCCCGGTCCTCGCTGAGTTCGTCGAACACCTCCCGAACCGTGGTCGCTGCCGCGCGGTCCCAGATCCGCCCCATCACGACCGCCTCGAGTTCCCCGAATCCACGTACTCGCACCGCACACCTTCCTCTGTCGACTAGTCAAGGGTAGCCAACACACGCACCCGCAATCGCGTTCGTCGCACGCGTCCGTGGTGGTCGGAGCGGGTATTGCGCCGCCGAGCGACAAGCCGATCACCCTTAGATACTATCTACGTACGGAGACCGTAGCTGGTAGCGGAGACCCGAGAAAATTGCGACGGTGACCGGAGATAGTGGCTCTTCGAGCAACCGACCCAAGGAGATGGCAATCGATCCGATGGCGAATCTTCGGGCTTGGTGGGACTGCCAGATGATGATGGCTAGCGGTCAGATGTGCGCGATATGTGCGCAAACATGTGACGCTAGCCCGCGACCGGCGCGACGAAGCGGCACGGCACCTCGCGGGGATGGTCGGGATCGAGAGCGTTCAGGACGAAGCCGGCCGCCCGGGCCGAGCCTGCGACCGAAACATGGTCGGAAAAGTCCTGCTCGCATCCATCCTGGACAACAATGTTGGTGGCGTTCGGCCCGGGTTCGATCCCGCTGGTGTAGGGGACGACGATTTCGTCGTAGCGGGTGGTGATATTCGTGTAGTCGATTCCCGGGACGTAGATCCCGTCCGAGCGCATGCGATCGATGAATGCGGAGCCGTGAAGCAACTGCATGCAAGCCTCGCATGCTGGAATGCCGGCCTGTACTTCGTCGTCGATTCCGAGTGATCGCATCGACTTTCCGATGCTGACCTGTTCGGTCCCGTACGTGCCCTGCCACAGTGGGGCCAGCGACACGATCTTCCCGACCTTGTCCGCACCGCCGAAGAACTTCACGTAGTTGTTCGCGTGCATCGTTCCCTGGGAATGTCCCACTATGTCGACCTTCGAGGCCCCCGTACTCGCGAGCACTCGGTCGACGAATGCCGAGACCTGGGCTGTGCCGACATCGATGGGCTTCATGCCGCCGATCGCATTCATCGGCCACGGCTGGTCTGGGAAGTTTCCGTAGGTGAGGGCATAAACGCAGTAGCCCTCGTTGGCGAGGAGGGGCGCGTACACCGCCCAGTTGGATTGCTGCGCGCCGCCTGTTCCGTGCAGAAGGACAACCGGCTCAGGATGCGCGTCACTCGGGAGGCAGGACCAGTCGTTGGAACCGGGTGCCGAACCACCCGGGTTATCCAACTCCAGCGGTACACCAGCAAGAAAAGAATCCGGTACAGGAAGAATCGGCTGGGCGAATGCCGCGCCCGCTCCAGCCCACAACACGAGTACCAGGGACAGAATCCCCGCTACGACCCCCCGGCGATGTACGTTTCCCCCCCGCTGCACAACGACCCCCCGATTTGTCGAATATCGACCCCGTCCCGGACGGTAACAGCATGGAGTGCGCCTCGCAGCGAATCAGCGGATTCTGCTCTCGGCTATCTTTCAGCTAGCTTTTGTTGTAGGCGTCGATAATTTCGGCAGAGATCCGCCCTCGGGCAGAGACCTTTTTTCCGTTCTTGCGTGCCCATTCACGGATTGCTGCGCTCTGCTCTCGATCAAGCGAAATCCGAGACTTCGCGCTGGCCGGAACCGCCGAAGCTCTGCCACGCTTACGTGAACTCACCTTGCGAGCATGGGAAACCCACACGTCCAATTGCCCGCGCAATTTCGCGGCATTGTCCGAAGAAAGGTCGATCTCGTACTGAACGCCGTCGAGCCCGAACTCGACCGTCTCATCGGCGGACATCTCCTGATCGACATCGTCGATCAAGGTGACAGTGACCTTCTTAGCCATGGGATGAATTTCCTCTCGAATGAATCGAACTCACATCGTCAACGTGATCTACTATCCGGAGGTAACCATACCCCTTTTCTTTGGAATTGGAATATGGAGAATGAATCGAAACTATCGACGCATTTTCGCAGGGGTGAACTCAGCGGATCGAAGGACGAACAATCGGGAAGAGGATTGTTTCCCGGATTCCCAATCCGGTCAAAGCCATGAGCAAACGGTCGATTCCCATTCCCGTACCGGTCGTTGGGGGCATTCCCTGCTCCATCGCCGCGAGGAACTCCTCGTCGAGAGCCATCGCCTCGTCGTCTCCGGCCGATGCGAGGCGCGCCTGATCTACGAAACGCGCACGCTGAATGACCGGGTCGACCAACTCCGAATAACCCGTGGCCAACTCGAATCCTCGGATGTACAGATCCCACTTCTCGGTAACGCCGGGCTTGGTGCGATGGTCACGAGTTAGAGGTGACGTCTCGACCGGGAAGTCGCGGACGAAGGTCGGCTCGAACAACTGGTCACCACATTGGTGCTCCCACAGTTCTTCGACCAGCTTTCCGTGCCCGTACCCCTTGTCCTTGGGAACCTCCAACCCCACCTTCTCGGCCAGGGCGAGCAATTCGCCGACCGTTGTATCGGGGGTTATCTCGACGCCGATCGCCTTGGACAGCGAAGGGTACATCTCGAGGGTCTTCCATTCGCCACTCAAGTCGTATTCCGTGCCGTCTGCGAGAGTTACGATCTGCGAGCCGAAAGCCGCCTGCGCCACTTCCTGAACGAGTTCACGGGTCATTCGGGCCGAATCGTCATACGTACCGTAGGCCTCATAGGTCTCGAGCATCGCGAATTCCGGCGAGTGTGTGGAATCGACGCCCTCGTTGCGAAAATTCCGGTTGATCTCGAAAACCTTCTCGATACCGCCGACGACGCACCGCTTGAGGAACAACTCGGGTGCTATACGCAGATACAAGTCCATGTCGAGTGCGTTGGAATGGGTCACAAACGGCCGAGCGGCGGCACCGCCGTGCAGGGTTTGCAACATCGGCGTCTCGACTTCGAGAAATCCGCGCCGCTCGAGCGCATTGCGGAGCTCGCGAACGACTGCCACCCGATTACGCGCGTTTTGCCGCGCCTCGTCCCGCACGATCAGGTCGACGTAACGCTGCCGCACCCGGGACTCCTCGTTCATCTCCTTGTGCGCCACCGGCAGTGGCCGAAGGGCCTTCGAGGCAATCTGCCAGGAATCGGCCATCACGCTCAGTTCGCCGCGGCGCGAACTGATCACCTCCCCGTGGACGAACACGAAATCCCCGAGATCAACGTCAGACTTCCACGACGCGAGCGCGTCCTCGCCGACCGCAGCAAGACTGATCATCGCCTGCAACTGAGTGCCATCGCCCTCCTGCAGCTGCGCGAAGCACAGCTTTCCCGTGTTGCGCACGAAGATGACACGGCCGACCACACCGACCTTGTCGCCAGTCGCCGTATCTGCCTCGAGATCCGGGTACTTGGCCCGGATCTCCGCCAGCGAGTGGGTACGCGCAACCGACACCGGGTATGCCTCTCGGCCCTCTGCAAGGATGCGCTCACGCTTTTCCCTGCGGATCCGAAGCTGCTCGGGGGTGTCGTCGACTGGCTGGGCTGCTGCGTCACTCACGGGTCACCAGCGTAATCGACGGACCACCAGTCCCCCATATCAGGCATTGCGAACCCCATCAGTTGTCCTAGACCGTCAGTGAGCCGAGAACGTCAGTGGGCTGTGACAGTCGCCATCTCCCGCACGCAGTGCTTCGCGGCGATGAGCGATCCCAGCAACCCTGCCGTCTTGATCGCCCTGTACCCGCCGACCAGGCTGGTGGCTTTGCGCAGTCCCAACTGCTGCAGTGCTGCCGCCGCGATACTCGACGCGTAGCCGTCCGAGCAGACGATGATCCACTCGACGTCATGACCTACTGCCAGCGCCAGATGGTCTGAACTCAGTGGATTGCAACGCCTTTCGAGAACATCGCGTTCGATAGCCAGCGCACCGGGCAGCGTTCCCTCCGTAACGCGCTGCGCCTGCGCACGAATGTCCACGACGATCGCGCCGCGCGCGAGCGCCCCGGGCAGATCGACGGCATGCATGTGGTCGGCCGGGCGGAAATCATCGGCTACGGATAGAGAAGAATGTGTTTCGAACACGAGAGAGACTCCAGGAGTGTGAATTCGATCGAGGCAGCATTCAGCCTCGACAACACTCCTGAGCGCTCGTGCAGAGATTCACGGCGACCATTGTTGCACAACTGTCGGGCAGAGGAAAACCTGTCACCCGTGTGAGATGCGCCGGTCACCTCTGCGGACCTGGTTGCGCTCGTAGACCAGTCGAAGCCCTTCGAGCGTGAGGTCTGGCTCGTGTTCGTCGACGGTCTCGGTTTCCGGCACGATCAGAGGCGCGCGGTCGCCGGTCGCGATGACCACCACGTCGGACCCGGAGAACGCAGACAGTTCCTGTCGAACTCGACGGACCAACCCGTCTACAAGTCCCGCGAACCCGAACACCGCTCCCGACTGCATGCATTCGACAGTGTTCTTTCCTACCACCGAACGCGGACGCACCAACTCGACCATGCGCAACGCCGCCGACTGCGATGCGAGCGCCTCCGTGGAGATCTCGAGACCGGGAGCGATGGCGCCCCCGAGGAACTCGCCTCGGGCGGACACGACGTCCACACAGGTCGACGTTCCGAAGTCGACGACGATGCAGGGTGCCTCGTAAAGGTGATGCGCAGCAAGGCTGTTCACGATCCGGTCAGCACCCACCTCTTTGGGGTTGTCGACCAGCAGCGGGACACCGGTTCGCACTCCGGGCTCAACGACAACGTGGGGCACATGAGCCCAGTACCGGTCTAGCATCACTCGGATCTCGTGCAGTACGGACGGAACGGTGGACAGCGCTGACACACCCGTTATCTGGTCGGCCTGCCCTCCGAGTAAGCCTCGAAATACCAGCGCCAGCTCGTCGGCGGTCATCCGGGCATCCGTTCGCATCCGCCAGTCCTGCACCAGCTTCGCGTGCTCACCCGACCCGGTGAACAGTCCGAGAACGATGTTGGTGTTCCGGACATCGACGGCGAGCAGCACCGTCAGACCAGACTGGATTCGCGGTCGGCGACGGACGTCGCAACCATCCGCGGCGTCACCAGACCGGAACCCTCCGGAGCGTGCGCGGGATCGGAGCCGAGCTCGACCTGCTTGTTGGAAGCATCGACGAACACGACGCGCGGCTCGTACTCGCGCACCTCCTGCTCATTCATGATGCCGTAGGCGATAAGGATGACGAGATCGCCAGGATTGACCAGATGTGCAGCCGCACCGTTGATTCCGATGACACCGCTGCCACGCTCGCCGGCGATGACATAGGTCTCGAGCCTCGCGCCGTTGTCGATATCGACGATGCACACCTGCTCGCCCTCGAGTAGGTCAGCGGCGTCCATCAGATCCTGGTCGACCGTCACAGAGCCTACGTAGTGCAGATCGGCGTGCGTGACGGTGGCGCGATGGATCTTCGACTTCATCATGGTGCGAAACATGTTCGTAGTCCTTACTCTCAGCTGGAGGCGAGTTCGTCGGACGACGAGGCGGGCTGGTCGTCACGTTCAAGGAAACCGGTGCCGATTGCGACACCGACATTGTCGATCAAGCGGGTAGTTCCGACCCGCGCTGCCACGAGAAGTCTTCCATCGCCCCGCTCGGGTGCGGGACCGAGATCCACGCCCCGCACCTCGAGATACTCGACCTCGACCTCCGGCGTCGCTGCAATTACCTCGCGGGCTGCCGCGACAATCGCTTCGGCGCCCCCGGCTGCGGCGTGAGCGCCGGCGATGAGGGCCGCGGACAGTGTGGTGGCCGCATCCCGCTGCGGATCGTCGAGGTATCGGTTTCGGGACGACAGCGCGAGTGCGTCGTGTTCGCGCACAGTCGGGACCCCGACGACCCGTACGTCGAAGTTCAGGTCGGCCACCATCTGGCGGATCAAAGTGAGCTGCTGGTAGTCCTTCTCACCGAAGTACGCAGCGTGAGGGGCCGCGATCTGCAGCAATTTCGCCACCACAGTCAGCATGCCCGCGAAGTGCGTCGGTCGCGACAAGCCATCCAGTTCGGCGCCTAGCGGTCCCGGATGGATCATCGTCCTACGCCCCGCCGGGTACATGGCCGACGCCGTCGGAACGAACGCCAACTCGACACCGGCTTCGCGCAGCAACTCGAGGTCCGCGTCAAGCGTGCGCGGATATGCGTCGAGGTCTTCACCCTTACCGAACTGAAGGGGGTTGACGAAGATCGAGACAATCACCACCGCGCCGCCGAGCTTGGCCTGACGCACCAACTCCATGTGCCCCGCATGGAGAGCCCCCATCGTCGGTACCAGCGCCACCTGACGGCCGACGCCGCGCAACGCCTTCGAGACCCGGGTCATGACCTTGGGATCGTGGTGCACGGTCAGTTCCCCGCGTGTGTATCCGCCTTGTAGCTCACTCACGGAACTCACCTCTCATCCTTCAACATGTCCAACAGTTCGGGTTTCGCACCGGCCCGCTGGGCCGACCTCAGCGAGAGTGCGCGGTAGCCAGCCGCAATGTGCGGATCTACCTCGTCGAGCACCCGCAGGTGCGTGGCCACCGCATCCACGTCGCCCCGGGCGACGGGGCCAGTGAGTGCCGCCGGTCCACGCCGCAGGGCGTTGTCGAGTGCCGCAGACAACAGCGGCTGGAGAACTCGTTCGGCGAGTCCGTTCGGATCGTCGCCGATCAACTCCTGACCGAGCAACTCCTGGCCTTCGAGAGCGGCCCGCAGCGAAGCCACCGCGTCGACGACGAGGGTGACGAGGTGGTTGCTGCCGTGCGCGAGGGCCGCGTGATAGAGCGGACGCATATCCTCGCTCACTCGAAACGGCTCGCCTCCGATCTCCAGGACCAGAGACTGCGCGATCGCATAGCCGATGTCGTCGCCGGCGGTGACGGCGAAACACGCAGAGGCAAGCCGCTCGATGTCTTCGTCATGCCCGGTGAACGTCATCGCCGGGTGAATCGCGAGCGGAACGATGCCCTGCTCGGTGAGGGGATCTAGAACACCTATGCCGTTCGCGCCCGAAGTGTGGGCGACGATTGTCCGGCTCGAAACCGCGCGCGTGGACGCCAGTCCGGCAATCAGGGAGGCGAGCTCCGCGTCGGGTACAGCGAGAACAAGCAGTTCAGAGCGAGCGGCAACGTCTGCCACAGGTAGAATCTCGGTCTCAGGAAGGCGAGTGCGTGCCCGGTGGCGGGATGCTTCGGATACAGCGGAACAGCCGACGACGAGGTGTCCCACGCGCTCCAAAGCTGTGCCGACGGCCGTACCGACTCGACCTGCGGAGACGATTCCTACCGCCAGACGCGCCGGTGCGGGGTCATGAGTGATCCCGGAAGAGGTCACCTTCGTCCTCTCGTTCGTTCCAGTCCCGCACGGCGGGTACCAGACGTTCTCGAGTGAGAATAGCCTGGCGCGAAGACGCACCGCTATCTGGACGCCAGGTGATGTATACCTCACCCATTGCCGTAGTCGCGTGTCGTGCCGGGCGGTTCCTCTGCCCAGCGCAGCTGGCTATTCGGCGCGGTGACGGCGACCGGTTCGCCTGACAGGCGGGGACTCCGACGCCATGTTGGCGATGATCTCCGCGACGGAGAGCCCACTCGAGTGAGCCCCCGATGATTCGTCATCAGGGGCGCGTCGACGACCGTGTCGCGACGCGTTTGTCGGCTCGAAACCTTGGACAGGACGCTGTTCGGGTGCCGGCTCCGGTTGAACCTCGGGTGCAGAGTAAGCCTCGGGCGCAGGGTAAGCCTCGGGCGCAGGGTAAGCCTCGGGTGCAGGGTAAGCCTCGGGTGCGGGCTCCGGTTGAACCTCGGGTGCAGAGTAAGCCTCGGGCGCAGGGTGAACCTCGGTCGCGGAGTACGGAGGGTATCCGGAGTGCACAGGCTCTACAACGGAGGTTTCCGCGGTAACCGGATCTTCGCCCACGCCGACAAAACCGGCGGAATACTGGTCGGCATCGCTGTGGCGCCTTGGGGCGGGTTCCGCCCCGGCGACGTATCCCGCGCCCGGCATGTACCCACCGAGAGGGTCTTGGTGATAGCTACCGTTCGTGCCCCCACCGAGCTCCTGCACGCGAGTCGAGTCGGCACGCAGGGCAATCCGCTCGGTTTGCAGGTTGCCCTCGAACAAGGCCTCTAGATTCTTGCGGAGATATGCGAGTTCGGTGCGTAACGCCGCGAGTTCGTCTGCGTCTGCACGCACCTCGCTCCGCACGCGCTGCTCGACCGTGAGTTCGTATTCGCGCCGAGCCGAGATCTCTCGCTCGAGCTGCAGCTCGTAGACCATCTGCAGATCGCCGACCTTCGCCTTGTCGAGCGTGGACTCACGCCGGTACTTCGTCATGGCGAGGGCACCTATGGTGGCCGCCCACAGTGCAGCTATCAATCCCACTCGCAAGAGCTGGACGCTGTCACTGAAGATCAGAAACAAAGACGCAACTACCGCGAGCGCCACCAGTCCGGCAACGATCATCTGGCTCGCGCTGCGCTGGCTGCGTCGCGCAGATCTGGGGCGACCAGGATTCGTCATAGTGCCAGCGTACTTTGACGGAACCGGTGCACGGATCATTCCGAGTAGGCCGGATCTGCTAGAGAGCAGGCTCGTCGGATGGGTCGTCCGGCGCTCTGCAGCAATGTTCCAGCCACAACGCAGCACCGACGAGCGCCAGTGCCGCCACCAGACCTACCCACGCGCCCGGAGTGTCCGAGACCGCAGCGCGCAGCACAGACCGTTGTGGAAGCAGATACAGCAGCAAGCCCGCCCACACACCAGCGGTCGCCGCGCCAACCAGCGCGGACGCCTTGGCCAGTGCCGCAGAGCGTGCCACGGTGATCGGGTGCAGCTGACGTGGTCCGTCGCCCACCTGATGGCTACCGATCCGGGAACGCACCATGAACGCAAGAACGAGTTCGGCCAGAGCAGCCGGATACAGCGAGGCCCCCGCATATATCGGAATGGGCGGAATCGATCCGTAGAACACGCGGACGAGGATCCACGTGGCCGCAGCAGCGAAGGCAGCCAGGAGCAGCAGATCCCAGATGCGCGTGGGCCTCATGGTGCCGACCGGTTCGCGCTTCACTGCGACCGCCGCTTCAGGACGAGCCGGGTGCGGCGAACACCGGCACGTTCGCCCTCGTCCAGCAACGCCAGCAGGGACTCCACCCGAGTGATCTCTCCTTCGACCGGCAACACGGCGTCGGGCTCGACGTCCAACCATGGAACCAGCACGAAGGCACGTTCGTGTGCTCTCGGGTGCGGCAAGGTCAGTTCAGGGTCGTCACTGCGGACCTCATCGCACGTCACGATATCGACATCGAGTGTGCGGGGCCCCCAACGTTCTCCTCTGACACGATCGGCCTCGGCCTCGAACTGCTGTCCGCGGCGCAACCAGCCGTAGCCATCGAGAGCCGGATCGTCCACGACGAGCACCGCGTTGAGGAAGTCCTGCTGAGCGACGCCGCCCCACGGGGCGGTCGAATACACCGGGGAGATAGCCAGTACGCGATCACCCAGCCCGTCTACCACGGACTGCAGGTGGGAGAGGCTGTCGCCGATGTTGGACCCGATCGACAGCACAGCGCGACTCATGGCCTCGACCTGTACGCAACCACCGCCACGTCCGCGAAAGTCAGCGGGATGGGGGCGGAAGGCTTGTGCAACACCACCTCGGTGCGCTCGACGCGGGGGTCGGTCATCACACCGTCCGCAATCTCAGCGGCGACGGTCTCGATGAGGTTCCGTGGCGGTCCGGCGATGATCGCCGCGGCGCGTTGAGCTAGCCCGCCGTAGTCCAACGTGTCCTCGAGTTCGTCGGAGCCTGCCGCCGGAGCAAGGTCCATCCAGACGGTGATGTCGACCAAGAAGTCCTGGCCATCACGCTTCTCATGTTCGAAGACTCCGTGATTTCCACGAACTTTCAAGCCACGCAACTCGATTCGATCACCCATGCTTTGGCACACCCTTCGTCCAAGCCTCGGCCACCGCGATGGCGTCCAGTGACCCCTGCGCGTCGTGGACCCGGACTCCCCACGCGCCGTGCACAGCCGCGAGCGCTGAGAGGACGGCGGTGGCCACCTCGCGTCCCGCCGGTGGTCTGCTCACGCCCTCGGCATCTGCCAACAGCGAACCCAGGAAACGTTTGCGGGAAGCGCCGATGAGAACGGGAAAACCCAGTTCGGTGAATTCCGGCAGCGCCTTCAGCAGAGCCCAGTTGTGGTCGGCGTTTTTTGCGAAACCCAGACCGGGATCAATTGCGAGCGAACCCGGATCGACGCCCGCCTTCACGGCAAGGTCGACCTGCGTCATCAACTCGTCCCGGACCTCGCGCACCACGTCGTCGTAGTGATCAGCGGTGCCACGATGGACGAAGTCACCAGCCGAACGCCAGTGCATCAGAATCCACGCGACACCAGCCTCCGCTACAACGGAAGCCATTGCCGCATCGGCGCGGCCGCCGGCGACATCGTTGACGATCGATGCGCCCGCCGCAATCGCGGCCTCCGCGACGGATGCCCGCATGGTGTCGACGCTGACGCAAATTCCCTCGGACACCAGGTCCTCGATAACGGGCACCACTCGCCCCGCTTCGATCTCAGGGTCTACTCGCGTCGCACCCGGCCGAGTGGACTCGCCGCCGACATCGACAATGTCGACGCCCAGGCGCTTCAGTTCGAGACCGCGCCGCACGGCTGTGTCGCGATCGAGGAACAACCCGCCGTCGGAAAAGGAATCGTCGGTGACGTTCAATACGCCCATCACCACGGTTCGGCCGGGCGAAGGAAGCGGGGTCACGGTCACTTCCGCAGAATGAGGTCCAACGCCTCTGCACGCGAGACGGCACTGGACTGGAACAGACCGCGCACCGCCGAGGTGGTGGTGCTCGCACCAGGCTTTCGGATCCCCCGCATTGCCATGCACAGGTGCTCGGCCTCGACCACCACGATCGCCCCCCGCGGATCAAGTCTGCGCATGATGGAGTCGGCGATCTGGCTGGTCAAACGCTCCTGAACCTGTGGACGCTTGGCGTAGAGATCAACCAGTCGAGCCAGCTTCGACAGTCCCGTCACCCTGCCGGTCGCACCCGGGATGTACCCGACGTGGGCGACCCCGTGAAACGACACGAGGTGATGCTCGCAGGTCGAGTACAGAGGAATGTCGCGCACCAGCACAAGCTCTTGGTGGCCCTCGTCGAATGTCGTGTTCAGTACGGCATCCGGGTCGGTGTACAGGCCAGAGAAGACCTCCCGATACGCGCGTGCCACTCGAGCGGGCGTGTCGATGAGCCCCGGGCGGTCCGGGTCCTCACCAACCGCGATCAAGAGTTCACGCACCGCCGCCTCGGCACGCGCCTGGTCGAATACCCGACCTGTCTCCAGTGCCACCGACTCACTATCGAGATGATTCACCGACAACCGAAACTCCTCCAGTACCGAGACCAATCGCCTCGAAGCAACAACCTAGTGCCCGGTGAATCAGTTCGATCCGTCCGGCCCTTTCCAGGCCCTAGCCTGCTCGTCATCGTCTCCGGTACCGCGCTGCTCGTAGGGCGGCTGGTTCCATTGGTTACCTGGACCCTGGTTACCTGGACCCTGGTTACCCGGACCTTGGCTACCCGAACCCTGACTGCCGGAATAGTGACCCTCGGGATTCTGGTTGCCCGGATCGCGCGGTGGCCAACCCGGAGCCGACCACCCTGCGGGTGCTCCGTAGTCCGGTCTCGTATCCGGCTGTGGCTGTGCAGGCCCACGTTGAGGCTGGGGCGCTGCCTGCTGCGGAAAACCATTGGCAGGCGCCGGCTGCGACTGCTGCTTGGCGAACACTGGTTCGGGCTGCACGGGCAACGTCTCGCCGCGCTCGACCGCGAGCTCCCTCGGAGTCTTGACCGGCGGCTTGTCTGACGGGGTCCGGTGGCCAAAGTCGTTGAATGCGGTTATGCGTGGACGCTTCTCGACGCTGTGGAAGATCTTCTCGAGGTCCTTGCGTGTGAGAGTCTCGCGCTCGAGGAGTTCGGTGGCCAGGATGTCGAGCACGTCCCGGTACTCGTCGAGGATGGCCCACGCCTCGGTGTGAGCGGCCTCGATGAGGTTCCGGACCTCTTCGTCTATCTCACGAGCAACCTCATGTGAGTAGTCGGACTGCTGGCCCATCGTCCGGCCCAGGAAGGGATCTGCCCCTTCCTGTCCGTAGCGCACCGCGCCCAACTTGGCGCTCATGCCGTACTCGGTGACCATGGACCGGGCGATCTTCGTCGCCATGTCGATATCCGAGGAGGCGCCGGTGGTCGGCTCGTGGAAAACGAGTTCTTCGGCCGCTCGGCCACCCATTGCCATCACGAGACGAGCGATCATTTCCGAACGCGTCATCAAGCCCTTGTCGTCCTCGGGAACCGTCATCGCGTGGCCGCCGGTGCGACCACGGGCGAGGATGGTGACCTTGTAGACGGGCTCGATGTCTGGCATCGCCCACGCGGCGAGTGTGTGACCACCCTCGTGGTAAGCGGTGATCTTCTTCTCGTGCTCGCTGATTATGCGGCTCTTGCGACGCGGCCCACCGACCACTCGGTCGACCGATTCCTCGAGCGCGACCTCGGTGATGACGTTGCCGCCCTCGCGTGCAGTGAGCAGTGCGGCCTCGTTGATCACGTTGGCGAGGTCGGCACCCGACATTCCGACGGTACGCTTTGCCAGTCCCTCCAGGTCTGCGGTGGAATCGATCGGCTTCCCCTGAGCATGGACTTTCAGGATGGCACGACGACCGGCGAGGTCGGGCGCGCCAACCGGGATCTGCCGGTCGAAACGGCCGGGACGAAGCAGGGCGGGATCGAGAATGTCGGGGCGGTTCGTGGCTGCAATCAGGATGATGCCGGTACGGTCACCGAAGCCGTCCATCTCGACGAGCAACTGGTTGAGCGTCTGTTCGCGCTCGTCATGTCCGCCACCGAGGCCGGCGCCGCGCTGGCGGCCCACCGCGTCGATCTCGTCCACGAAGATGATGCAAGGACTGTTCTGTTTGGCCTGCTCGAACATGTCGCGAACGCGGGATGCGCCCACACCGACGAACATCTCGACGAAGTCTGAACCCGAGATCGTGAAGAACGGGACTCCCGCTTCACCGGCCACAGCCCGGGCGAGCAGGGTCTTGCCGGTTCCCGGGGGACCGTAAAGGAGGACGCCCTTGGGAATCTTCGCGCCCAGAGCCTGGTAGCGCGCCGGATTCTGGAGGAAGTCCTTGATCTCGTAGAGCTCCTCGACCGCCTCCTCAGCGCCCGCAACGTCGGCGAAGGTCGTCTTCGGCATATCCTTCGTCAGCTGCTTGGCCTTCGACTTTCCGAAGCCCATCACGCCGCCGCGTCCGCCACCCTGCATGCGGCTCATCACGAAGAAGAAGATGCCCAGCAGTATCACCATGGGCAGCACGAAGAGCAGGATCGAGGTGAGCCAGCTCTCCTGGGTAACCGTGGTGTTGTAGCTCTCGAGGCCCTTGGACGAGACGTCGTTGAAGATCTGCTCGGACGCCGACTCCGGATACTTCGCGAGGATTTCGGTCTGGCCGTCGGTGGCGTCGTTGCCGGTCTTCAACCACAGACGCACCTGCTGCTCGCGGTCGTCGATCTGCGCCTTGTCAACGTTGTTGGCATCGAGCTGCGCAATCGCCACCGAGGTGTCGACACTCTTGAATCCACGCGTGTCGTTGCCGAAGTAGCTGAAGGCGTAGAACACCAGCAAAATGCCGGCAACGATCGCCAGGTTTCGAAACACAGTCTTTCGGTTCATACAGGTCGACCGAGATGGCCGGTCCTTTCGAGAGTGCGGGTCTTCCGAGTGCGCCATCCGGCTACAAACCGGACATACCAGATTACCGCGAGGGCACTCCGGCGACTCCAGCCAGCAGCCAACCGCCCGTGGAGGCGGTCTCTATCTCTGTCAACGCCTACGAGGGCCTATCGGTTCCCCCCAGGCTTCAACCAGGCGTCAAATGTACGGGAAATCACCGTACCGGCGGAACCGACCTGCCCTCGGAGTACCCCATCTCGAGCCGGCGGGAGTAATTCGACCGATGTGGCCGGGAGTCCGAGCTCCTTCGGCGCAGCGCGCAGTCGGAACCGTTTCGGGTATTCGCGCTGGATGCGGTAGGTCTGGCGAGATACGATTCGCATATCCGAGAAATGGGACTTTTCAGGCAGCTCCAGACAAACCTCAATGCGCTCAGAGAATGCCTAGTAGAACCCTGGATGTGCAATGACCAGCGGAAACGGGTCGGGCAAGAACAAATCGGCCTCTGCCGAACGAACCGGCGGAGCGCCGAACTCCGACCGCCGGAGCAACGATCCCGCGATCGCAGTCAGCGCGTCGAACCCTAGGACCGACCGCACGGAATCCAGCGCTGATCGCGGGGTCGCGGCCAAAACCGTGGATGACGAGCAGACCACGACCATGAGGGCCGGGCAGACCGTAGCGGCGGGCTCGACCGCGACGGCCCAGCAGCACGACACTCTCATCACGAAACCTCCGAGCGCCGACCTCGACGACGTCGAGGTCGGACAACAGGTCGATGACTTCGATCTGCTGATGGGCCTCGGCAGCGGAGCATTCGGCCGGGTGTTTCTGGCACGCCAGCGGTCGATGCAACGACTCGTCGCCGTGAAAATCTCGCATGATCGTGGAAACGAACCGCAGACCCTGGCGCGGCTCGACCACAACTACATCGTGAGAGTCTTCGACCAGCGGTTGCTCGAGGATCGCAAGCTTCGGCTGCTGTACATGCAATACCTGCCGGGTGGCACGCTGCTGCGAGTCCAGCGTCGTGTCCGCGTCACGCCGGAACACGAACGGAGCGGGAGCCTCCTGCTCGATGTCGTTGACGAGGAGATGCAGGAGAAGGGCGAAATCAGACCCACCGATTCGAGTGTGCGCAACGAGATCGCGTCGCTGACGTGGCCGGAGACGATCGCGTGGCTGGGGCGGCGCCTCGCCGAAGCTCTCGAGTACGCCGGCAAGCGCGGCGTCCTGCACCGCGACATCAAACCGGCCAACATCCTCCTGACGGCGGAGGGCGTGCCCAAGCTGGCCGATTTCAACATCAGTTTCAGTTCCACCGTCGCGGGGGCGTCGCCGCTGGCGTACTTCGGCGGATCCCTCGCCTACATGTCCCCCGAACAACTCGAAGCATGTCACCACGGAATGTCGGGGACTGCTGCGGATCTCGACACCCGAAGCGACATCTTCGCGCTCGGAGTGATGCTCTGGGAGCTGATGTGTGGCCAGCGCCCGTACAACGACGAGGTTCCAGCAAATACCCCCGCCTCGCTCGAAGCGATGATCGATTGCCGCAGCCGAGGCGTCGCCCCCGAGTTCCTAGACCAACTGCCCGGCGATTGCCCCGCGTCGCTCCGACGGGTGCTGCTGACGTGTCTGGCACCGAGGCCAGAGGACCGCTGGTCATCCGGAGCCGAGTTGGCCCAGCAATTCGACCTGTGCCTCAACACCCGGGCCCGCGATCTGGTCGATCCACCGCCGAACAGCCCGCGAATGCGGCTCCGCCGCTGGACGCTCCCCCTCCTGGTTGCGGGAATCGCGGTACCGAACGCTCTCGCGGGAGCCTACAACTACCACCACAACAAGTTGCTGATCATCAGCGACCTGAGCCCGGAAGTCCAGCACTCGTTCGGCAACATCCAAATGGTGATCAACTCGATCGCGTTTCCGCTGGGTGCGATCGTGCTGCTCTACTGGTGCCGCTATCCGTTCCTCGTACCGTGGGGTCTGCGCAGGGGACGAACGTACGACCGTCACACTCTCGCGCGCGCCCGCTCCGACACATTGCTGCTCGGCGACCGCGTGGTGCTTGTGGTGTTCGGGTTGTGGCTCATCGCGGGAATCGCCTATCCGATCTCACTGCAGCTCGCGGCCGGCAACGTGCCCACAGACGCGTACGTACACTTCATCGCATCACTCATCGTCTGTGGCGCGATGTCGGTCGCGTATCCGTTCTTCGTGGTCGCCTTCGTCGCGGTGCGCTATATCTACCCAACCCTGCTCCCACAGGACCTCGCGAGCAGCTCCGACGCGAACAAGCTTCGGGGCCTCGATCGCCGCAGCACGCTCTATCTCGCGTTGGCCGCGTCCGTTCCGCTGGCTGGAGTGGCAGGCGTTACATTCCTGCCGCCGGACGAAATCAGCCTGGTCATTCCCGCGGTTCGGATACTGTGCGTCGGCTCGATCTTTGCGTTCGCCGGCGTCTTCTGGCTGTTCCGCCAGTTCGAGCAGGACCTACGGGCACTCGAGGCCGCGGTATCGCACAACCCTGTCCGCTGACCAAGACCCTGATCGTGTGAGTCCGGAGGAGTCAGCCGCCGTAGACCGATGGCTCGAGGGTTCCGATATACGGCAGATCCCTGTAGCGCTCCGCGTAGTCGAGGCCGTATCCGACCACGAACTCGTTGGGAATGTCGAACCCCACATTCGCGACATCGATATCGACCTTGACCGCGTCAGGCTTTCGCAACAGGGTGACCACGTCGAGCGACGCCGGGTTGCGGGTCGCAAGGTTCCGCATCAGCCAGGACAACGTCAGACCAGAGTCGATGATGTCCTCGACGATCAGCACGTGGCGTCCGGCGATGTCCTTGTCGAGGTCCTTGAGGATGCGCACGACGCCCGACGACGATGTGGACGAGCCGTAGGAGCTGACGGCCATGAACTCGAGCTGAGTCGGGATGGGCAGGGCCCGTGCGAAGTCGGTCATGAAGAAGATCGCCCCCTTGAGGACACCGATCAGGAGCAAGTCTCCTTCCGGGGCACCGGCCGGATAACGCTTGGCGATTTCTGCGGCCAGTTCCTCGGTACGTCGACGAATCTGGTCCTCGGAGATCAGTACCGATGCGATGTCGCCCTCGTACACGCGATCAAACCCTTCGTTGCTCTTCCAATCCGACGTTCAGCCTGCCACGTCTACGGCAGACCACCAACCTCGCGTCCGGTGTTCCCCCACCGATCGCGACCGGACCTTGGCCACGCCACCGCGCGACGAGGTCGTCCACTGCCCTCAACTGTCGGTTGCCGAGACCCCGCGCACCCGCGGCGAGAAGCCAACCACGCAGCACTCTGCGCCGGACGGGAGGAGCCGACAGCGCCAGAACTGTCGCATCGATCTCCCCGTTCACCACCGCTTCCGAGGCGGCGTCGGCGGCCACCGCGTCGAGCACCGCCCCTTCCTCACGCAACTGTTCCCCGGTGCGAGCGAGGGCTCCGGCGACGCCGCCGCCGAGCACCTCCTCGAGCAGCGGCAGTACCTCTGTGCGCAACCGCACCCGCACGAAGTCGGGCGAGGAGTTGTGGGGATCCTCGTATGGGCTCAGCCCCAGCTCGGCGCAGGCCTGATGCGTTGTCGACCGACGGACCCCGAGAAGCGGCCGCCCCCAGGGACTTTCATACTCACTCATTCCCCAGATCGATCGGCCACCCGACCCGCGCGAGAGCCCGAGCAGCACCGTCTCAGCCTGGTCGTCGAGCGTATGCCCCAACAGCACCGGGCGTGTGCCGCGGGCGCGGTCGAGTGCGGCATAGCGAGCCTGGCGGGCTGCGGCCTCGAGCCCGCCCGATCCGCTCACCTCGACTGTGAGCACTTCGGCACTCGCGCAGCCGAGTTCCCGGGCCCGCTGCGCCGCCGTCGCGGCCACTCCCGCTGACCCGGGCTGTAGCCGGTGATCGACGATCAGCGCTCGGACCGAACGTGCTTCGGCCGCAGCCGCAGCCGCCAGCGCGAGCGAGTCCGCGCCACCCGACAAGGCAACCGCAAGGACGCCGTCCACGCAGTGCTCCGCAATCCAGTTCCGCACGGCATGCCGAATCTCGAGGATCGCCGGTTCCTCGGGAAGCAACATCGCAGACTCCGCCCCGACCCTCAGCCGAGCACCCGCGCCACCCAGGCGTCGGGCCTGTCGATCTCGGCGAGCCTCGGCAACGTGTCGGGGCCGGTCCACACCGCATTGAACCGGTCCATCCCCACCCTGTCGACGACAGCGTCGACGAATGCCTTGCCCCGCACGTACTGCGCCATCTTGGCGTCCATTCCCAGAAGCGCCCGGATCAGTCGATGCACCGGGTTGCTCTTGCGGCGGCGACGAATGTCGAATGCCGCGCGAATCCTGGTCACCGAAGGCACCACCGCCGGCCCGACCGCATCCATTACGTGATCCGCGTGCCCCTCGAGCAACGTGCCGAGCACGAGCAAACGGTCGAGTGCCTCGCGCTGAGGTTCGGCCTGTGCCGCACGCATCAATCCAACGAGCCCACCAGGCGCGCCTGACTCGTCCAGCTCGCCCCGTCTGCGGTCACGTAGCGCCGACGAAAGCCGTCTGCCGAGGTCCGTGACCGACTCGTCGACAAGAGATCCGAGGGTCTCCACGGATTCCTGCATGTATCCCGTGAGCCACGGTGACGACGAAAACTGCACCCGATGTGTGACCTCGTGCAAGCACACCCACAGCCGAAAGTCACTGGGCTGCACCTTCAGTGCACGCTCCACGGCCACCACGTTGGGCGCCACGAGCAGCAGACTTCCGTTCTCGCCCGTAAATGGGTCGTACTGGCCGAGGATCGCCGACGACAGGTAGGCGAGCATCGCACCCGCCTGAAGGCCTGCGGTCTTGCCCGTCAGAAGTCCCGGTTCGGCGTCGCCACCACCAGTGAGCTGTTCCATCGAGTGCGCAGCAGCGCGAATCCACTCACCCCGGTCGAGAATCTGCGCTGTCGGCACCGGGAGTCCGTCGGCGAGCCCGGTCACTTCCCGCACCGGCATCTCGGCCCGTATCGACGCCTCGGACAGTTCGGCAACCACAGCCTCCGCCGTGTACCGCGATGTGGGCGGGCCGCTGGGAGCCAGTTTCACGCCCGTCCTTGCAGCCAGGTCCCAGTCGACTGCACCTCCGAAAGCGCTTCCGTCGGTGGCCATCACTGACACCCGCACATACGCAGCGTTGCCGCCAGCGCGTCGAGTGCAGGACGACTGGCCTCCGGCGGGCTGTTATTGGACATCAGTGAAAAGGTCAGGACGCGCCCGTCCCGGTCCACCACGTAGCCGGCTAGCGCGCTGGCTACGTCCAAGGTTCCGGTCTTCGCACGCACCCACCCCGCGCCCGCACGGTTGCCGGAGTCGTACCGATCCGACAGGCTGCCGGTGGCACCGGCCACCGGCAGATAGTCGAGCATCGGGCGCAAGGCGGGCGTACCGTCCCCGGCCGCAGCAGTCAGCACCTGGTCCAGCAGATGCGGAGCGATGCGATCATCGACAGACAACCCGCTCGCGTCGTGCAGAGTCAGTCCCGACAAGTCGAATCCGGCCGCTGTCAGAGTCTGGGAAATGGTCTCGACGGCTCCCACGAACGATGCCTCCGCACCGGCATTCATGGCCACCTCCCGCCCGATTGCTTCGGCAAGCACATTGTCCGAGTGTTCCATCATCTGCCGCAGTCGGTCGCGCAACGGCGCGGACGAGACGTTCGCGATGATGGCCGCGTTCGGTGCAGCCACTCCGGGGCTGACCGCCGAAGGGTCCACGCCGAGTGCATCGGCCAGCACCCGTCCGGCGTCGAGCGCAGGAGTGAGACTGCGCGGCGAATCGTCCACCAAAGGATCCACTCGCCCACCGTCGATCATGATCGGCTCGGTCGGCGTGATGAATCCCCCACCGATGTCGGCCGGATACCACCCCTGCGCCATGTTGGCGCCGGTGTAGATGCTGGTGTCGACCACAATTCGCGTCGCCTGGATCCCGGCTTCGCGGATCTGATCGACTAGCTCCGAAAGGTGTGCCGCACCGGGGTAATACCCACTCTCACCGACCGGGCTCGCGGTGATAGTCGGATCACCGCCCGCGACGAGCACAATCTCCCCGTCGGTCGCGCCCGCCACCACCTTGGTCGTCACACGATGATCCGACGGCAGCGACAGGAGGGCGGACGCCGCCGTGAGGATCTTGGTGGTGGAAGCCGGTGTCACCGGCGTCTGCGGATTGACACTCCACAACACCTGCCCGGTAATCGCGTCGGCGACCGTTCCACCGAAGACACCCAAACGCGGGTCGGTCGCTGCCGGACCCATCGCGGCAGCGATCCCCTGCGGGGTCGGGATCGGCGCGTTGTCGGGGACCGGCGTGACCAGCGGCGCGGCCGTGATCCGGGCAGGTTCCGAGGCTCTCGCCAAGTTGTCGCGAGCCACCGATTCGGCCTGCGTCGTCACCACGATCACCAGAACTGCCGCCATCACGAGCACCACCACGACCGAGGCGAACAATATCCGCCGGTTCCGGCGATCGCGTTCGGCCAACGAGCCGATCTTCTTCTTTGTCTGGCCCGGCAACGCGCCTCCGTCTTCACTGTGCTGCTGGTAGGTGGTCAGACAACAACCTTATCCTCGAACCGATATCCTCTCGAAGAGGAATCATCATCGACACGACAGCGAGGAAATCAGCGTGGAGTTCGACGTCACCATCGAGATCCCCAAGGGTCAGCGGAACAAATACGAGGTCGACCACGTGAGCGGCCGCGTGAAACTGGACCGCTATCTCTACACCTCGTTCGGTTATCCGGCCGACTACGGCTTCATCGAGAACACCCTCGGAGAGGACGGCGACCCGCTGGACGCGATGGTGCTGCTCCCCGAACCCGTTTTCCCCGGCGTCATTGTCGAGGCAAGGCCGGTCGGCATGTTCAAGATGGTCGACGAGGCTGGCGGCGACGACAAGGTGCTGTGTGTACCCGCGGGCGACCCACGCTGGGATCACATCCAAGACATCACGGACGTCCCCCAGTTCGAGCTGGACGCCATCAAGCACTTCTTCGTCCACTACAAGGATCTAGAGCCGAACAAGTACGTCAAGGGTGCCGACTGGGTCGGTGTCGCCGAGGCGAAGGCAGAAATCGAGGCTTCGATCAAGCGTCTCGAAGGCAGCAACAGCCACTGAGCAGAGCACCAATTCGGAGAGAACCGGTTCGACCGCATTGACGGTTGCGGCGCCGGTGGTCCGGAGCGCCGACGTGGATGAATCGAATCTCGGACATCCGGAGAGGAACTTCGGCGGAGCGACACGACACTGCCCCCGCCGGATCCTCAACCGCACCTCGGTTGGGACATGTGGGGCCCAAGTGGCCGACGCGGTGGGGCCTCCGGACCCAGTCGTGACGTCGCCGGCACACATCCTTCGGGTAGGTTCGGTGGTCTCGAACTCCGCCATCGCCACCAATCGATCTCAATCACGAGTCCCGTCATCCGCCGGCAAACACTTCGACGTGAGGCTGCGGTCCCGGATCTCCGTCATCGCTTCACTTCCTCCCCGGAAGGGACTCGCTGTTACCCAATGGGGTTCGCGGCTACCGGGCAAACCCTCTCGGATTCGGTTTCTCCGCTGTGGCGCAAGCGTGATGCCACAGGTATGCAGCCGGGGCATGCGCGGACGCTCGGGCACATCATCGACCCAGCACTGTCCCCCGTCGTGACCAACGAAATAGCCTAGCCCTCAGCATGACTCGTTGACCACGACATCGATGGCGATCTGACCCGAACCCGACCACCCCACGTTGGCATCATGGTGTTGTGTCGTTGACACCCCACATACGGTGAGTAGCATTGGAAACTGCGAACTCCACCTACTCCGATACCTGATTTGGCGAGATCGGAGTCAACTCGCGGCCTCGTTCACAGCGGGGACGTTAGACAGTGGGTCCGCATGACGTTCGAGTTCTGCGATATCGCAGAGTTCGAAGGTGTCGCCTCTCGCGCTGAACCCGCCGCCCCACTGCACGGGATCACCGAACCGAAGTGCAGCTCGCGGTAGACCGAAAGAGGCGAATATCAGGGTCTCATTCTCCCGCGAAAGGAGATCGACAGCCATGAGTGTTCACTCACCGCGTCGGCCAGCTCAGGCCCTCATGCCGAATTGGCCGATGGTGCCCGACTGGTCAGACCTGGTTGCTCGGTTCGAATCGATGCCACCCTGGACGTCGATGGGAGGGCACACGATTCGCGTCGAGGAAAATCTCGATGCCGACCGCTACACCGTCCGGGCGGAACTACCAGGGGTGGATCCGGCCAAGGACGTGGACATCAGTGTCCGGGAAGGCCAGTTGACGATCAAGGCCGAGCGCTCTGAGAAGAAGGAAGAGCGCACGCGCTCGGAATTTCGGTACGGAAGTTTCTACCGTTCGATGTTGCTGCCGAAGGGGGCAGACGAGGACGCCATCGACGCCACCTATTCCGACGGGATCTTGACGGTATCGATCCCGCTCACCGCGTCGAGCTCACAGGAACGACATGTCGAGGTCAAGAAAATGAGCCGACAGTAGGACCGCACAACCCGCTGACACGTAGACCGCTCAAACATAAGGAGGGAAAGACCATGGCTACTGCTCGGGACATCATGCACACTGGCGCAACCTGTGTGGGCGAGCACGAAACTCTCACCGCTGCCGCGCAGCGCATGCGGGATCTCGACGTCGGTGCGCTTCCGATCTGCGGCGACGACGACCGCCTTCAGGGCATCGTGACTGATCGCGACATCGTTCTCAAATGTATTGCTGCGAAAGCAGATCCCGCAGAGATGACCGTGGGTGATCTTGCGCAGGGCAGGATATACCACGTCGATGCCGGTGCGAAGGTCGACGACGTGCTGACCGTGATGCAGGAACACCAGGTCCGTCGTCTGCCTGTGATCGAGGAGCACCGACTGGTGGGGATGATCAGCGAGGCCGACCTTGCTCGTCACCTCCCCGACCGTACCGTCGGACAGTTCGTGGAGTCGGTCTGCGCACCCGCCGGGCATGCCCAGTAGGTGACTGCGCGAGGCATATGAGACAGCGGTGAAGGAGGTCGACCCCACGAGCGAGAGGCATGGGAATTCGAGCCCCTCTGCTACACCGACCGTATCTTCCGGTGCGCCTACGCCGGAGATAACAATTCGCGTTCTGAAACCCGACGATGCGGAGGCGGTGCGTCGACTCCATGAGCGGTTGTCGGATTCAGATAGGTATCGGAGGTTCTGTGGGCCCGGGCCGAAACGGGTCGAGACCTTGGCGACGCTGATCTGCCAGCGGGACGCCGGATACTACGCGTTGGGAGCGTTCGAAGACGACACGCTCGTCGGTGTCGCCCACTACGTAGTGGTGGATAGGCGCCGTGGACACCGGACCGCAGAGTTCGCTCTCGTGGTCGACGGGCACGAGCAACGACACGGGATCGGAACCATCCTGCTACGGCGCCTGTGCATGGACGCCTATACGCATGGTCTCGATCATCTGACCGCCCAGATTCTGGCAGAGAACAACCTCATGCTCGCGGTCATAGCTGAACAGGGACTGGCGGATGCCCTGCACCCCGAGGGCGCGGTCGTGTACTTCGACCTCGATCTCCATAGGCGTGGCAACTGATCGGTGCCGCGGTGGCGCTCGCGGCGAGGATGAGCGACATCTCCGTGCGAATGGAACGACGTCTGGTCGACATAGCCCGATCGCTCAGTCAGTGGCCTTCGGCCCTGCCGAACACAAGCATCCGTTCGCGAGAATGGGAAGTGCCCAGACCTTTGGAGGAGCGACGAAGAGCCGGTCCCGTGACCATGAGTGGAACGACGAAGGTCCCGGCGAACAAGTTCGGCCGGGTCTTCCGCGATCGATGTGGCGGCGCGACGAGCGCCGTCCACCCTGGCTGCAGACGACCACTGACGGACATCAGGTGAGTGGGCATGGACGCCGTCCCCGATCTCAGTGCCGCAGCCCAAGCGATGCTCGAGGGCCGCTACCTGCGTCGCGGCGCCGACGGGCACATCACCGGCACAGCCGCGGACCTGTTCGACGAAGTCGGGGCATTCGTCGCGCGCGCCGAGGACCAGTACGAACCCGGCTCGGCGGATCGTTGGGCACGGAGTTTCTCGGCTCTGATGCAACAACTCGCATTCTTGCCGAACTCGCCGACATTGATGAACGCCGGCACCCGTCTCGGCATTCTCTCGGGTTGTTTCGTTCTACCCCTGGAGGATTCACTGACGTCGATCTTCTCGAC
Organism: Rhodococcus sp. WMMA185; assembly: GCF_001767395.1. Taxonomy (NCBI): domain Bacteria; kingdom Bacillati; phylum Actinomycetota; class Actinomycetes; order Mycobacteriales; family Nocardiaceae; genus Rhodococcus; species Rhodococcus sp. WMMA185. The sequence continues at coordinate 3,490,508 of NZ_CP017014.1, forward strand.
ACTGCAACACACGGCGTTGCTGCACCAGGCCGGTGCCGGCACGGGATATTCCTTCGGGCACCTGCGACCGGCCGGCGACAAGGTGGACAGCACTGGGGGCACCGCCGGTGGCCCGGTATCGTTCCTGGGCCTGTTCGATACTGCGGTCGATGTCGTCGAGCGAAGCGGCCGCCGCCGGGGTGCCTGCCTGGGTGCGCTCGATGTGTCCCACCCCGACATCCTCGAGTTCGTGGACGCCAAGGCGTCGACACCCGGAGCCCTGTCCCATTTCGCACTGTCGGTCGCAGTGCCCGACTCGTTCCTCCGAGCCGTCGAGTCCGGCGCAACCCAGCCCCTGATCAACCCGCGAACGGGCGTCACCGTGGGCAGGGTCGCAGCAACGGACGTCTTCGACGCAATCTGTACGGCAGCACACCGCTGCGGCGATCCGGGGATACTGTTCCTCGACACCGTCAATCGCGCGCACCCTTTGCCCGAGTGGATCGAGACCACGAATCCGTGCGGTGAAGTGCCCCTGCTCCCGTACGAGTCGTGCAACCTCGGGTCCGTGAATCTCGCTGCGTGTGTCCGAGACCGGGAGATCGACTGGGAACGCCTCACCGACACGGTTCGCGTCGGGGTCCGGTTCCTCGACGACGTCATCGACGTGAGCCGCTATCCCTTCGACGTGTTGGACCGCGCCGCGCGACGCACCCGAAAGATCGGACTCGGCTTCATGGGTCTGGCCGAACTGCTTGCAACCCTGGGTGTCCCCTACGACAGCGATCGCGCGGTGGAGATCGCCGAGGACCTTGCCCGGCACATCGCACGGACCGCGCATGAGGCCTCCGCCGAACTGGCCGCGACGCGCGGCGCCTACCCGGCGGCCCCGCAGGTACGCGTCGCGGCAGCCCGTAAACGCCGGAACCTCCAAGTCACTTCGGTTGCACCTACAGGCAGTATCTCGCTACTCGCCGGCACGAGTGCCGGCATCGAACCCTTCGCCACAATCGGTGGACGACGCCGGATCCTCGGACGCGAGGTGGTCGAGATCGAACCGGCATTCACCGCCGTCGCGCGCGACCGCGGGTGCTACGACGACGTCGTCGGTGCGGTGCTCGAGACCGGCACCGTACGCACGAATCCACGCGTTCCGGCAGACCTCAGGGCGGCCTTCCCGACCGCGGTAGAGGTTGCACCCGAATGGCACGTGCGGATGCAGGCAGCGGTTCAACGGCACGTGGACGCCGCAGTATCGAAGACGGTGCTGCTGCCGGCGTCGGCATCCGTCGCTGTTGTCCGGGAGGTGTTTCTCGCCGCCTGGCGAGCCGGCGCCAAGGGCATTACGGTGTTCCGCACCGAGAGTGTCGACGACCTGAGCAGCCGTCCTCGGGACGATCACGTGGCGTGCTTGTCCTGCACGTAGCGAACCATGTCGTCGAGAGTGTTCAACCGAGAGTAGTCGGCCTCTGGAACATCCACTCCCAGGGACTTTTTCAAACCGGTCAGAAAGTTGAGCCAGTCCATCGAATCCAGGTCCACCTGGTCCCGGAGCGGCAGTTCCGGACGCAGGTCCTCCTGCTCGACCTCCGGGGCGACGGCACGCAGCGCCTCGACCAGCGACAAGCGGATCTCGTCGGTGTCCATCAGATGCGATCCTTCCTCACAGGCGCTCAGGGTGCTCGAGCAGATCGGCCACCTCGCTGAGAAACAAGGCACCTCGGCGACCGTCGCTGACACGGTGATCTGCGGCCAGGCTGGCGACCACCGTGGGAACGACCCGGATCTCGGTGCCGTCGGCCCACGGCCGCTCGACGGTCCTGCCGAAACCGACGAGTGCGACCTGCGGCGGGTAGATGACACCGATCACCGATTCGACGCCCTCGTCGCCGAGGCTGGTGACCGTAAGTGTCGGATCCGACATTTCCGAACTGCGCATGCTGCCGGAGCGGACTCGTCGAACCAAATCCGCCAGTTCACCGGCGATCTGCTCGAGAGACTTGTCCGCGACGTCGTGGATGGCGGGGGCCACCAGACCACCCTGCCGCAACGCGATCGCCACGCCCACATGGACCGCATCCGCCGACTCGAAGCCATCACCGCGCCAAAAGCCGTTCATGTCGGGGTATTTCTTCGCTGCCAGAGCAACGGCCTTGATCTGCAACACCACCGGTAGCAGGCGTTCGGTGACCGAGCGGTCGGCATTGACACGGGACAGCCAGTCGAGGGTATGGGCCAAGGAGATCCGTTCGGTGAGGTAGTAGTGCGGGATCTCGCGCTTGGATCGACTCATAGCCGCGGCGATCGCCCGTCGGGTCTCGGCGGTCCGGTCTATTGGTGCCGCGGGAGCCGCCGCCGCCTCGACGTCGTCGAGGGTGACCGCCCCCTCCGGTCCAGTACCTGTGAGTGATGCCAGATCGATACCACGCGCTGCCGCCTCACGGCGGGCCGCCGGCGTCGCGCGGGTGCGTACGGGCCGTTCAGCTTCGGCCGGTTCCCTGGCGGCCACTGGGCTCGTCGGCGCCTCCTCCCCCGGCTCCAGCAACGTTGCGATCGTCATGCCCACCGGCACGGTCTGCCCCACCGGCACGAGCAATTCGTGGACGGTTCCCTCATGCCAGCACTCGACCTCGACCGCCGCCTTGGTCGTCTCCACGACGGCGATCACTTGGCCTCGCTCGACCGAGTCGCCCGGACTGACCAGCCACTCGTTCAACCGCCCCTCGTCCATGTCGGCCCCGAGCGATGGCAACGTGAACTCGATCATGGCGAACTCCCCGCTCCGGAGCGCACCAGATGTGTCGCCGCTTCGACGATCCGGTCCGGCTGCGGCAGCGTCGCCTGCTCGAGGTGACGTGCGTACGGGATCGGCACCTCGCGGCTGCATACCCGGGCCGGCGGCGCGTCGAGATCGAAGAAGGCTCCCTCTACGACGCGGGCCATGATCTCGCCGGCGAGACTGCCCGAACGCCAACCTTCGTCGACCACGAGCACTCGGTGTGTGCGACGGACGGAGCGGATGAGCGTCGCGGTGTCGAGGGGTCGCAGCACCCGAAGATCGATCACTTCCGCGTCGATGCCCTCCTCGGCCAGCAAGCCCGCTGCCTCCATCGTCTTCGGGAGTGACCCGCCGTAGGTGATCAGCGTGATCGCACTTCCCGTCCGACGCACGCGAGCCGACGCGATGTCCACTGGTCCGGGTTCGACATCGTCGGAGGAGTTGAACAGCTGGGTATGTTCGAAGATGACGACCGGGTCCGGATCGGCGAGCGCTGACGCGAGCATGCCCCCTGCATCCTCGACCGTTGCCGGCGCGAGCACCGTGATACCGGGTACGTGGGCGTACCAGCACTCGAGGCTGTGCGAATGTTGTGCGGCGAGTTGCCGTCCCGCTCCAGTCGCCATGCGCACGACGAGCGGGACGGAGAACTGTCCGCCGGACATGTGCCGCAGGGCCGCCGCGGTGTTGACGATCTGGTCGAGCGCCAGGAGGCTGAAGTTGACCGTCATCACCTCCACGATGGGTCGCATTCCTCCAAGTGCCGCACCGATTCCCACGCCGACGAAGCCCAGTTCCGACAGCGGTGTGTCCCGAACCCGGTCGGGCCCGAACTCTTCGAGCAGCCCCTTCGAGAAGGCGTAGGTGCCGCCATACCGCCCCACGTCCTCACCCATCAGGAAGACTCGCGGGTCCGACCGCAGCGCCTCGCGGATCGCCTCACGCATCGCCTCACGGTAGGTGGTCTTCATCCCCATACCCCACTGTCGACTCGGCGGTTGATGTCATGACGTCGCGCTCGAGTGTCCCGACATCCTCCCATGTTCCTGCCTCGGCGAACCCGACTGCAGCATCGACCTCGTCGTCGGCTTGACGTTGCATCTCCGCGAACCCGCGCGCCGATACGATATCGGCCTGCTCGAGCCGGGTACGGCATGTATCGATCGGATCCCGCTTCTTCCATTCCTCGACTTCCGCCTTGTCCCGGTACAACTCGGGGTCGAACATCGAGTGCGCACGGAATCGATAGGTCAAGTACTCGACGAAGAACGGACCGCTGCCCTCACGCACATGCCCTGCCGCGGTGGCCGTGGCCGCGTGACTGGCGAAGACGTCCATCCCGTCTACCTTGAGTGTCGGAACCTTGAAGGATGCGGCCTTGGCGCAGAGGTCCGTCTGCGACTGTGCTCGGTCGATGGCTGTCCCCATCGCATAGAGGTTGTTCTCGCAGCAGAACAGCACTGGGAGATGCCACAGGGCCGCCAGGTTCATGGATTCATGGAAAGCTCCCTCGGCAACTGCGCCGTCACCGAAGAAGCACACTGTGACGTTCTGGCGATCCTGCATTTTGTCTGCAAGTGCGAGCCCCACCGCGATGGGGAGGCCACCAGCCACGATCGCATTGCCACCGAAGAAGCGCGTGTCGGCGTCGAAGAGGTGCATGGATCCACCGCGGCCACGTGAACATCCCTCGCTCTTGCCGAACATCTCGGCCATGATCGCGTTCATCGAAACCCCACGCACGAGAGCGTGACCGTGCTCGCGGTACGTGGCGACGACGTTGTCCTGGGGCCGCAGAGCATGCAGTGCGCCGACCGCCACCGCCTCCTCCCCGACGTACAGGTGCAAGAAGCCGCGAATCTTCGTCGTGCCGTATAGTTCCGCGGCCTTCTCCTCCATGCGCCTGATTCGCACCATGTCGAAGAGCAACCTGCGGACGAACTCCGGGTCCTCTGGCAATGGAGTGGTCATCACGTGCTCCCCTGCTGGGCGCCGGCCGGGGTCTCGAGGGTGGAGATGTCACCTTCCGGCAGCCCCAGTTCACGGGCTTTCAACAGCCTCCGCATGGTCTTCCCGCTTCGCGTGTGCGGGAGTTCCTCGACGAACTCGATCTCCTTGGGCGCGATCGAGGCACCGAGCCGGATCCGGGCGTGCGCAATCAACTCCCGCCGGATCACGTCGGACGGCTTGGTGTTGCCGGGGGTGAGCATCACGAACGCCTTCACCACCTCGCCGACCAGAGGGTCCGGCTTGCCGATCACCGCGGCCTCGATCACCGCGGAATGCTCGGTCAGCACGTTCTCCACCTCGAACGGTCCGATCAGATGGCCTGCCGACTTGATGACGTCATCTGAGCGGCCGACGAACCAGAAGTAGCCGTCGGTGTCGCGTCGGACGAGGTCCCCGGTGAGATACCAGCCATCCGCGAAGCACTTCCTATACCGTTCCTCGTCATCGAGGTAGCCGCGGAACATGGAGGGCCACCCTGCCTTCAGCGCTAGCTCGCCGTCGGTGTCCGCGGTCGTCACCTCCTCCACACGGCCTCCGGGGCAACGCTGCACGACGGCCGCATCCACCCCCGGCAGCGGTCGCCCCATCGACCCCGGTTTGATGTCCTGGGCCGCGGTGTTGGCAATCATGATGCCGCCGGTCTCGGTCTGCCACCAGTTGTCGTGCACCGGGCGCCCGAGCACCTCGTCGCCCCATACCACCGCGTCGGGCCCCAAGGGTTCACCCACGCTGGAAACGAAGCGCAGCGCCGGGAAATCGTGCCCGCGCACGGCCTGGTTTCCGGACTTCATCAGCATGCGGATCGCCGTGGGTGCCGTATACCAGACACTCACCCGAAACTTCTCGAGGTTGCGATACCACCGCTCTGCGTCGAAGTCCTCGTCGTCGACAATCGACGTGACCCCGTGGACGAGCGGGGCGATGACACCATACGAAGTACCGGTGACCCATCCGGGATCGGCGGTGCACCAGAAGATGTCGTCCGCATGTAGATCCAGTGCGTACAGCCCGGTCGCGTAGTGGGTGACAACCGCATCGTGGACGTGGACGGCGCCCTTCGGCCTTCCGGTCGTCCCGCTCGTGAAGTGGAGCAGTGCCGGATCCTCCGGTCCTGTAGGTTCTATATCCGCCTGATCGTCGACCGAACGCATCACGGCATCGAAGTCGATTGTGTCTGGAAGTGGTCCATCCACGGTCCCGGTTGGGACTGCAAGAACGTACTCGAGTGTCGGAATCTGCTCGCGAATCGGAGCTACCTTGCGCTGGTACAGCCGGTCGGTCGTCACTAGCACCCGTGCGCCCCCCAGGCGCATCCTCGCAGCGACCGGCTCCGGGCCGAACGCGGAGAACATCGGCGTGACCACCGTTCCGTTGCGGAGGGCCCCGAGCATTGCGACGTACAGTTCGGGGATACGGCCGGCGAGCACGAACAGTCGGTCACCCTTGCCGATGCCGAGGCTTCTCAGCACATTGGTGAATCGACATGCGCTCCGGTACAAGTCCGCGAAGGTGACGTCCCTCGTGGCGTCTGCGGAGAGAAATCGCAACGCGACCCGGTTTCGGTCGGCACCCTCCGCATGACGGTCCAGCGCCTCGTACGCAATGTTCCTTCCACCACCGGGCAGACCGTCCAGGCGCTGCGCCATCTCCTGCCACGAGAACGACGCGCGGACGGCGTCGTAGTCGGCCAGGTTGGGCTCGACATGGAGATCGCGAGCACTCTTGTGGATCATGATTCCTCCAGGCGCCACCCGACTGAATGTCGGACGATTTCGGTATCCAATCCTTCACGCACCTGCACCCCGTGTAACAGGGGAAAAGGTCCTGAACCTGTTGCAAACGAGCAACTGGCCGATCGTCTACACGAATGCGAACGTCACCTGACAAAGAACTAGATCATCGCTCAGTGGACGCCCTGCGGCTCGCTGCCGAGCCAGATCGGCCTCGAAGATCGCCTGCGACTCATGGAATTCGACCTGCCACCGACACCCGGCACCGATCGGCTTTCTTGGTAGCTCCTTCATCGAGATGCCGAGCGAGATGCAAACGCTCCTTTGGCAGTTCGGCGACGTCAATACCGGAAGTCTGGTCGGATCGTGGACTGGCCGAACAGTGCCGTATATGGCACTAGGCTCTGTGCCGGGCTGACGAAGTGGCATGTCGGGGCGATGAGGCAGCTTTGTGGGAAGTATGCAGTTCCCCCCGATCTTCTTCCGGCTGCTCCCTTTCCGACTGCTCCCTTTCCGACTGCTCGCGGGATGAGGACTCGATACCGGACTCGGTCCTCAGTGGCTGTTCCTTCCACACCAGGGTCAGAAGGAAGGCGACAACCGCGAGAATCGACACGACCAGGAAGACAAATCCGATGGCGTCGGCGAACCCCTGCTTGAACGGCAACGCCAAGGCGTCGCTCAGCCGACCGATCACCGAACTGTCGGAAAGTACGCCGCCCATAGCGGAGTGGTCCGGGCTGACAATGCCCTGGGCAAGACCCGCCACGGCCGGGTCGTTGCTCTGCGTGGCCGCCACCACCGCTTGCTGAAATTCGGGAGAATCTGCCGCGGCAGTCACGCGGTCGGCGATATCCGGGGTCAGTCTCGAGAAGAGGACGGACAGGAAGATCGCAACACCCGCGGTTCCACCGATCTGCCGGAAGAATGTCGCCGCACCAGTGGACACCCCCATATCCCGCGACGGCAACGCGTTCTGAATGGCGAGGGTCAACGGCTGCATCAAGAACCCGAGCCCGAGCCCGACGATCGACATGAACGCCATGAGGGTCGGCATCGGTGTATCGGCGGCCACCGTGTGCAACAGGAGACTGCTGACCACGATCAGAGCCGTTCCCGCAATGGGGAAGTACCTGTAGTGGCCCGTCCGCGAAATTATCTGACCACTGATCACCGATCCCAACATGAGAGCGACAACCATCGGCAGGATCTGGAATCCGGCAATAGTGGGGCTCGAGCCCTTCACCACCTGCAGATACTGCGGAAGCAGGGTCAGCCCGCCGAACATGGCCGCACCGACCACGAAGCTGATGATGACGCCGAGCGTGAAGGTTCCGTTGCGGAAGAAGCGCATCGGAATGAGAGCGGCGTCCTTCATCGCCACCTCCACCAAAACGAATGCCACTACTCCGATCACGCCGATGGCGTAGCACACCAATGACCCCGCACTACCCCATCCCCACTCGCGTCCCTGCTCGGCGACGATGAGCAATGGCACCACACCGATCGCGAGGGCCGTTGCGCCCCACCAGTCGATCCGTTGGTCGTCCACTCGACGTTTCGGGAGGTTCAGAACTTTGAAGACCACCGTCAGCGCGATGAGCCCGATCGGTACGTTCACCAGGAACACCCAGCGCCAACCGGCGATTCCGAGGATCGTGTCCTGCCCGGCGAGCACACCGCCGAGAACGGGTCCGATGACACTCGAAGTTCCGAACACCGCCAGGAAGTATCCCTGATACCTTGCGCGTTCACGAGGGGAAACGATGTCTCCGATGATGGTCAGGGCCAACGAGAACAAGCCGCCCGCACCGAGTCCCTGCAGCGCCCGGAAGGCCGCGAGCATGTACATCGACGTCGAGAACGTGCACAGGGCCGAGCCGATCACGAACACCGAGATCGCGAACATGAAGAAAGGCTTGCGCCCATAGAGGTCGGACAATTTGCCGTACAGCGGCGTCGCCAGCGTCGCAGTGATGAGGTAGGCCGTGGTGGCCCACGCTTGCAGCGAATAGCCGTTGAGATCGTCGGCGATGGTGCGGATCGCCGTCGCCACGATGGTCTGGTCCAGCGCGGCGAGGAACATACCGAGCATCAGACCGCTGAGAATGACGAGAACTTGCCGGTGGGTGAAAGACACCGGCGCTTCAACCGAATGCGGCTCAACCGAATGCGACACTGTTTCCCCGATGCGCTCAGAGTTTATTTGTACTCACTAAGTATGCGAGCGCATCAGGGATCCGGCAACTACCGAACAGTGGTTTACCTTTGGAAAGGGTTATATTTACTCGCCCTTGAATTCAGGTGCACGTTTCTCGAAGACGGCGGTGATCGCCTCGGTCAGGTCCTGCGAAGGCAGGAATGCCGCGTTCCATGCTGCGACGTAGCGCAGACTGTCGTCGACGGCCGCCGAGCGTGAGTGGTCGAGGACGTCCTTGATCCCGTGCACCACCAGGGGTGGGTTCGCGGCAATGTCGGCGGCGGTGGCGTGTGCTGCGGCGAGTGCGGTGTCCGCATCGTCGAAGACCTCGTTGACGAGTCCGATCTTCTCGGCACGAGCGGCGTCGACGTCCTTACCCGTGAGGGCGAGTTCCCGCAGGTGTCCGTCACCGATGATTGCGGGCAGGCGCGCGAAACTGCCCACGTCCGCGACAATCGCGACCTTGACCTCCCGAATGCTGAACTTCGCGTCGGCACTGGCGTACCGGACGTCGGCAGCAGCGATCAGGTCGACGCCACCGCCGATGCACCAACCCTGCACGGCCGCGATAACGGGCTTGCGGCAATCGGCGACCGCCGTGATCGCGGCTTGCATCCGCTTGATGGTGCCGTGGAACTTTGTGCGGGGTCCGGCGAGCGCGTTGCCGGCCAGGACGGGGCCGAGGTCACCGCTCATGGCGGCCAGGTCCAGCCCGATCGAGAAGTGCTTGCCCTCCCCTGCGAGCACGACTGCTCGCACCTCGGGGTCGGCGTCGAGTTGGCCGAAGATCTCCGGGAGCTCACCCCAGAAGTCAGGACCCATCGCATTGCCCTTGCCAGGCCCGACGAGCGTCACCTGCGCAACGTGATCCTTGTACTCGACAGTGAACGCATTCCAAGTCTTCTGTTCTGTCATGTCGAGAGAGTAACCGGTGCCCTTCGGGCCCCGCGAAGTACGATCAAGCTATCTGTACCGTCTGCGAACGGACAGCGTCGATGGCACATCGGAGACCCCCGGCCGTGACCCCGGGCGGCACCGCCGCCGCAACTTCGAGCGGCACCGCCGCCGTTATCGGCGCAGGCATCGGAGGGCTTCTGGCCGCCTCCGCTCTCAGCAAGATGTTCCGGAATGTTGTCGTCCTCGAGCGCGACACTCTGCCCCAGACCGCCACCACCCGCAGGTGCGTGCCGCAGGCCAACCACGTGCACGCGCTGCTTGCGAGTGGGCAAGCAGCCATGGAAGATCTTCTCCCCGGCTTCGTCGACGAACTGCTCGATCTGGGCGCCATCGCAGGCGATGCGCTCGCTGATATTCGGTGGGTGGTCGACGGGCAGCGGTTGGCCCGCGGCGCCAGCGGAATACCCGGCATCCTCGCGAGCCGATCCCTCATCGAATGGCAAATGCGGCAACGTATTGAGAGACTGCCGAATGTTCGAATACTCGACCGCAGTGACGTCATCGGACTCAGAGGCGACCGCAAGGCGGTGAGCGGCGTGAATATGCAACGCCAACCCATCGGGTCGACCGAGCTCGTGCCCGCAGATTTCGTCGTGGATTCAACGGGTCGCAGTTCACGGAGCGTCACCTGGCTGGGCCGGCTCGGGTTCAGGCCTCCGCCCGAATCGCAGCTGGCAGTCGACGTCTCGTATGCGACAAGGCACTTCCTCCTCGACGCATCTGCACTGGGCGGCGACTCGGGAATCGGGATGGCACCGGGGCCGTCGAACCCCCGAAGCGGATTCATGGGCAGACAGGAGGACGGCACCTGGATCGTCACTCTCGCCGGATACGGAAACGACGTACCACCCCTCGATGCAGACGGGTTCCTCGAATTCACGAAGTCGTTTCCCACCCCGGACATGCACGATGCGCTGGCTGCAGCGCAGGCCTTGGACGAAGGGGTTCGCTACCGGATTCCGACTACCATTCGCCGTCACTATTCGGCGGACGACCTGCCACCGAACTACGTGCCGTTCGCAGACGGCATCTGCTCCTTCAATCCCATCTACGGCCAGGGAATGAGCGTCGCAGCGGTGGAGGCGACGATTCTTCGCGACTGCCTGCAATCGTCAACAGCGGACCTCACCCGACAGTTCGTGCGCAAGGCCAATCGGTGCATCGACGCCGCCTGGAACCTCACCGTCGACAACGACCTCCGAATTCCATCAGTCCCGGGCCAACGTTCTCTGCGGGTCCGGCTCGCGGGCGCATACGCGTCTCGGCTGGACCGAGCCGCTGCCGTCGACCCGGCCGTCGGCTCGGCTTTCCTGCGGGTGACGCATCTCCTCGACCGTCCGAGGAAGTTGTTCCGGCCGACAACGGTGCTGCGGGTATTGCTCGCGGATCTGACCCGCACCCGCTGACGGCGACCAGCAGGATTACCTATATATTTGCGTAACAGGTACCTGAAGGGTCGGCGCCGCCACGAGAGGACATCGTGCTCGACATTGCTTGGAGTCCCACACTCAACACAGTGACCCGCAACGCGTGGCGATTATCCTTCGGGGGCGGAATCGCGCCGGTTGAGCGAACCCCGTCGAGTCTCATCCACGAAGCGCCCCACCAAGATCTGTACCGGTTCGACGGCGACAAGTCTCACACCGGTCGACCCGTCCTCCTCGTACCTCCATTGGCGGGGCCCGCCCAGTGTTTCGATCTCCGACCTCGGCAGAGCCTGGCCTCGCATCTTGTCGGCACAGGTAAGGCGACTTACCTCGTCGACTACGGCACGATGAGCTTCGAGGACCGCGATCTCGGATTCGAGGACTGGATCGAGCGCATCATCCCCGCATCCATCGATCGTGTATCCCGGCGCCATCACGGTGCGCCCGTCGACCTCATCGGTTGGAGTCTCGGCGGGACGATGTCGCTCCTGACGGCAGCCGCCCTGGGCGATCTCCCCATCGGTTCGGTGACGGCAATCGGCACGCCGATCGACTACGAGGCTGTGTCGTTGTTCGCACCACTACGAGCCGTCGGTCGTTTCACAGGCGATAGCCCCCTCGCCTTCGCAACTGGGCCGATGGGCGGCCTGCCCGCACCGCTGGTGCAAGTCGGTTACCGCTTGACAGCGCTACAACGCGAACTGACCAAGCCCTGGTTCATCGCCAAGAACCTGCACGACACCGAGACCCTGGCCCGGATGGAAACCATCGACCGGTTCATGGCCGACATTGCGGGATATCCCGCGCGCTTCTTCCATCAGGTCTGCACACAGCTGATCCTCGAAAACTCCCTTGTCGAGGGCAGTTTCCAGACCCGGAGCGGATCTGTCAGCCTGGCCGACCTGACGGTTCCGGTTCTCTCGATCGGCGGGACCGAGGACGTCATTGCGCCGATCCAATCGGTTCGAGCGGTCACCGACGTGCTGACGAGTGCGCCGTCAGTGCAGTTCGAAACCGCGCCGGGCAGTCATCTGGGCCTATTGGCGGGCGTTAGAGCGAAGGGTTCCACCTGGGCACACATCGACCGATTCCTCGAAGAGGCTGTGGCCCGGACTGCGTGAGTTCGATCAGGCCGGGCCCGGACTGATCGGAAACCTGAATCGATTGCACCCAGTTCCGGTTTCGTATCGAAGGACGGTTCTTGCAGCCCTTTTCGATCGAATGGTCCTACCCTTGGACCATGCCGATGTCCCTGCATCCCAACGCCGCGCGCGTCGCCGAGACCCTGATCGCGAGAGGACATCACGGGGTGATCGTGACCCAGCGCGAGCCCACTCACTCCGCTGCCGAGGCCGCGAAGTCTCTGAAGGTACATATCGGGGCGATCACCAAGTCTCTCGTGTTCATGCTGGACGACGATCCGATCCTGCTCCTTGTGTCGGGAGCCCACTCTGTGGATCTGGTTGCCACGGGCAAGCGGCTACAGGGAGAACTGACTCGAGCACCCGCAGACATGGTGCAACTCGCGACTGGTCAGCCGATCGGAGGCATCGCTCCGCTCGGACATCCGACGAATCTGCCGACCTACGTCGACAACGCCTTGGCCGAGTACCCCGAACTATGGGCGGCGGCCGGACAACCGAACACCGTCTTCCGCACATCGTTCTCGGAGTTGGTGCGTATCACCGCGGGCTCTGCCATCGACGTGGCCTGAGTTCCGGGCCCGCCTTCTATAGTTGACGGCAGATCTCGTGAACCAAGTACACGGGCCGATCCGGAGAGTATTTTGTCCGACTCAGTCGAGAATGCCGATACAGCCCACCGTTCGGGCCATCGTTCGGGCGTGACCCGCGATCCCGAACTCTCGTCCGGCATCAGTGCGGTCGACTATCGGGCTGCCCTGCGCCGTCACCCCGCAGGAGTCACGATCGTGACTCTCTATTCGAAGTCTGGCCCGGTCGGCTTCACGGCCACCTCTTTCGCCTCGCTTTCGCTGGACCCACCGTTGGTGTCGTTCAATATCGCGCACACCTCCTCCAGCATCAAGGCCCTACATTCCGCGGATTCGCTGGTGATACATCTGCTCGGCGAACACCAGCAGCACCTGGCTCAGCGGTTCGCACGCAGCGCCGACCAACGGTTCGCGGACAAGTCGCTCTGGGCCAGGCTCGACACCGGAGAACCAGTGCTTCATGGAACCCCCAGTTGGCTCCGGGTCACCGTGGACCAGTTGATTCCCGTCGGGGATCACACACTCGTGATCGGCCTGGTGACCCGGGTGCACGCGGAGGCCGACGACGAGACCGCTTCGTCTCCATTGCTCTACCATCAGGGTCGCTATTTCCGGCCCACCCCCCTATGAAGGATCTCCCTGAGGGACAACCGTTGTGAACCCGGCACGTCGGGCCGTCATACCAGCGCATCCGACGAAAACCGAGTCTCCGGCACCGGATTCCACTGGGCGCCCTCCTTGGCGTAGATCCAGGTCCGATTGCCGTTCACGAGAGTCCGCACCGCATCGACAAGTCGATCCACATCTTCCGAGCAGCTTCCCAGTCCCAGGCTCACGCGTACCGCGCCGTCGGGTCGGCCGAGTCGTTCGAGCAACGGATGTGCACAGAAACGGCCGTCGCGAACTCCGATTCCATGTTCTGCAGAGAGATAGACGGCGACCTCCCCCGGTTCGAACCCGTCGATCGTGAACGTCACGATTCCGACAGTGTCGGGCACATCTGGCCACAGCCGGAGGAACTGCAGGCCGTCCACCGAGCCGAGTCCTTCGAGAATCCGTGCGGTCAGAGCGGCCTCGTGTTCGGCAACACGGCCGAAATCCAATTCGGACAGCGCATCGCATGCGGCAGCCAGTGCCGCGGCGCCGAGTACGTTGGGTGTTCCTCCCTCGTGGCGTGCGGGTGCGGGCGCCCATTGGACGGAATCAACAGTCACGTTGCCGGCCGCGCCACCGCCTGCCAGGTAGGGATCGGCGGCGTCGAGCCAGTCTCGGCGACCCACCAGCACACCGGCACCGAACGGTGCATACAGTTTGTGCCCGGAGAACGCCAAATAGTCGACACCAGACGCCGCGAGGTTGATCCGACGATGGGGTGCGAGCTGCGCAGCATCGACGAGAATCCTTGCGCCACAACGGTGTGCAACCTCGGCGAGTGCGGCGATTGGCAACACCTCACCGGTGACATTTGATGCACCCGTCACCGCGAGCAGGGCGGTTGGTTTCGAGCACAATTCGGCGACGAGACGCCGTATCGTCTCGGACAGCGTGTCAGCGGCCCGGACTACGCGAGAGTTGTTCCAAGGCAGCAAATTCGCGTGGTGTTCGATGTCGAGGATCACTGTGCTGCAAGGAACACAACCGGCGAGCAGGTTGAGCGAGTCCGTGGTGTTCCGGGTAAACACCACCACCTGATCTTCACTTGCTCCGACGAACCCGGCAACCGACGTGCGGGCCTTCTCGTAGCAATCGGTCGACACCCTCGATGCGTAGCCCGCGCCCCGGTGCACGCTGGAGTACAGCGGCAGCAAGGTCTCGATGCGCTCGGTCACCTGCCGCAACGCGGGCGCGCTGGCCGCACAGTCGAAGTTGACGTAGGTGCGATTGCCACCCTGAACCAGCGGAACTTGCAAGTCGGAACCCGAAACCCGCGCCAGGGGACGGGCGCACAGGTCGGCGGTCGATGCAGCAGTCATTCGTTATCCCTCGAATCCAGGGACTCATCACAGGGTCGGTGCCCTCGGAGTCCGCGCTTGCCGGGTCCGGTATCGAACCTCAGCCCGGTCGTCACCCGGAGCACCCCGCCGCAGTGGAGGGTTGCCGACCAGCAAGCCGGGGCTTGACGCTGGCACTCGTGACCTGTTTCGAAGAGTGCAGGATCAATATGCGGTTGTCAAGCCGAGCCCCTGCCAGCAGGCTCTTTGTCATCGAATAGTGTTGCCCGAGAACCGGAGAGGATCTCAGTTCGCCGGTGCGGTAGCCGAATCGTGGAACTTCGGGTTGGGACGCCCGTCCTCGGTCGCAAGTTCGTCCATGGATTCGAGCTGCCGCCCCTTGGTTTCGGGCAGCATCTTCCACACAAAGACCAGCGCGAGCAAGGAGAAGACCCCATAGAGCCCGTAAGCGTACTCGAGGCCGAGCGCCGCAAGCGGTGGGAAGGTGGTGCTGACGGCGAAGTTGGCGACCCATTGGGCTGCGGCGCTCAGGCCCAGGGCGAGGGCTCGGATGCGATTGGGGAACATTTCGCCGAGTAACACCCACACGACCGGCCCCCAGCTCGCGCCGAAGCCGACGACAAATACATTCGCGGCGATCAAGGCAACGGCGCCCCAACCGGAGGGGAGGGTCATCACGTTGTCGACCTCGGTGGACTGGGCGAACGCCACCGCCATCAGGAACAGGGAGACTGTCATCGTAGCGGCGCCGAACAGAAGCAGGGGCCGCCGCCCGACCTTGTCGATGAGCGAGATCGCAATGAGAGTGGCGACGATGTTGGTGACGGCGGTGATGACCGAGATCGTGAACGAGTCCGACTCCTGGAAGCCGACGGACTGCCACAGGGTGGTCGAGTAGTAGAAGATCACGTTGATGCCGACGAACTGCTGGAAGACCGACAACAAGATACCCACCCATACCAGTGGCAGAAAGAAGTACTTTCCGCCCAGCAGATCCGAGAACCGTTGTTTACGTTCCGTGTTCACTGTCTGCCGGATCTCGCGGATCTTCCGGTCGACGGCGCCGTCGACCAGGGCGAGCACATTTCGCAACACCTCGCCGGCCTCGTCGATGCGGTCCTTGTTCACCAGATAGCGGGGAGACTCAGGCAGCCGGACAGCAAGGATGCCGTAGATTATCGCCGGGACTGTTTCGGCGATGAACATCCACCGCCACGCGTCGAGTCCGAGCCACAGGGTCTGCGCCGCACCGCCGGCGAGATCGGCTAGCAGTGCGCTGGTGAGAATCGCAAGGAAAATACCGGTTACCAGGGCCAACAACTGCATCGAGCCGAGCCGGCCGCGGATGCGGGCGGGCGATATCTCCGCTATGTAGGCGGGCGCGATCACCGAGGCGAATCCGATGCCGACACCGCCCAGGAACCGCCAGGCGATCAGATCCCAGACTCCGACGACGAGGCCGGAGCCGATCGCGCTGACGGTCAGCAGAACCGAGGCGACCACCATTGTGCGGACTCGGCCGATCCGATCGGCGCAGATGCCCGCGGACCAGCTGCCAAGTCCGGCGCCGAGTAGGGCGCACGAGACGACGAAGCCGAGCAGGGTGGGTGCCAGCGCGAACTCTTGACGCACGGCGTCGACGGTGCCGTTGATGATCGCGCTATCGAAGCCGAACAGGAATCCGCCGAGGGCGGCACCGGCTGCTATGGCGACCAATCGTCGCGAAACCTGACCGTCTTCGTCTGGCACAGTCGAAACTGACTTACTCACGGGAATGTTCACGCGAAACTCCACGGTGGCCGTAGCCGCGTCAGCGGTCGAAGCCCAGGCCCCGGAGGCCGATAGGGTTGAGATCCCTCTCCGCGAACCTGCCGGTCCAGCCCACTTCGTAGTCTTCGTCAGGGAAGTCGCCCGGGGATGCACCGGTAAGAAAGCGCTGCGCGACCTTGTGCGCGTAGTCAGCGTTCTTCTCACACATCGGGGCGGCAGGGATGTACATGACGTTGCCCCAGCCCTGCTGATTCGCCACCGGCCGCACCGAGTGGATGAGGTCACAATGCCACCAGACCGAATCACCGGGCTGTAGGTCCGGGATCACGGTCAGGCCCTTCATGAGCAGCGGATGCCACCTGTCACTGACGGGCAGCACACGGCGTGGGACGACATCGCACAGTTCGTCGTCGGGGACATCGTCTCGTAGCGCGCGCAGCAAGATGTACGCCATAGCCTCGGGAATCGGGACCGTGCACAGCACGCCCTGGTCGTTGCGCATGTCCGATAGCGCCGTCCACCCCTGGAAACTCCGGAAGACCGAGCACATCGTGGTACTACCGGCGTACTCGTTCACCTCGGTCCGGTAGGCGGCATCCCAGGCGTCATACTTGGCGAAATCTCCGTTGAAAACGTGCCGGAAGACTCTCTGGTAGGCGGGGAGCAGCCAACGTTCGAGGGCGCCGGAATCAGTATGCGCACCGAGCCCCTTCGAAGTTGTTCCGGGGGGACGGCGACGGATCCTGTCGGGGTACATGCTGTCCTGGTCGGGGTCGAACCAGGTGACACCCTGCGACTCGAACTTCCACCGATGATTCAGGAACGACTGCACGGTCGCCATCCGCTCATGCTGGCGCGCCTCCATCTGAGGGCGGGACCAATAGATCGGGTAGATCTCCGGGCGAGACGCGGCAAGGGTGCCAAAGAAGTCGTCACCAGGGCCGTTGTACTTGCTGCCGAAGTCGTTGTTCTCGATGTACTCGAAGAGTTGGCGGTCCCAGCCCCGGGCCGTCTGCTCTGGGAAGTGACCACGCACGACCAGACATCCGCGACGGTGGATCTGGCGCAACTGTGAGTCAGTCACTCGATTCGTGGTGATCTGGTCATAATCGACGACCGGCCAGACTTCCTCGCCGCGCGCCTTGGTGGCGCAGATGTCTTCGATCTCCTTCGCGATGAATTCCTCCACCTGGCGGAATGCCCCCTCGACATCGCCGACCTGCGTCTTCAGCGCCGCTTTGGCTTGCCGGATCGCGCCGGGAACGTCCTCGGCCAGTCGTTCGATTCGCTCGTCAACGTGCATGTTCATGACCTCGTGCCTTTTAGTAAACAATCCTTACCAAATGCAGAGTAGAGAGATACGGCTCACCTGTAAAGAGGATGGAGGCAGTCCGCGACCCTCAGAACGCGTCGGATCCGAGATAATCGAATACCGATCACAAGTGGCTGAAAGGAGACAGTCGGTGACCCCATCGGAGGCGTTTCGCCGGGGTTCCGTCCCGGCCGCCACCCCGTTGCCGGGAACGCTCGCACAGTTGACCGACGCCGCGTTCCTAGATGTGCTGTTCCGCGACGGCCCCTCGTCGCGGGCGCAGATCGCGAAGTCGACGGGCATCTCCAAGCCGACCATTTCCGAGTCCGCGCAGCGTCTGCTCGGTTCCGGGCGCATTCTCGAGGTCGGGCAGACCGCTACCGGCATGCGCGGGCGATCCGCGATTCTCTGCGACGTGAACCCGAGCTATGGTCACTCCCTCGGAGTGGTCCTCGAGCGCGGATATGTCGCCGTCAGGGTCCTCGACTACAGGGGCGCTGTACTGTGCGAGAACCAGATCGAGGCCGACGATGAGAACTTGCCGGCCGGCATCACCCACGCGCGCGACCTGATCGCACGATGCAGCGACGAGGTAGAAACTCCCTTGCTCGCCGCCGCGATCTCGGTCGCAGCGCCGATCGATCCGCGTACCCAGACCGTTCGACAACTACCCGACGCGCCGTTCACCGGATCCGTCCCCGACTTCGCCCGAGCATTGCAGATCGAGCCCATATCCCCGCTATTGGTGGACAATGACGTCAACTGGGCGACCATCGCCGAAAGCCGCATCGGATCCATGCAGGACGCAGACAACTTCCTCTACGTCTACCTTGGTGCCGGTATCGGTGCTGGACTGTTTCTGTCCGGCGGCTTGCACCGGGGATCGAACGGTACTGCAGGTGAAATCGGCTTCCTGCGAACAGCTTCCGGAGAAACAGTGATGCGTCGGCTCGGACGTTCGCCAGTCGGCACTCCCGACGGACGTTCGATCGACCTCGGGCGCGTCCGCTCACTCCTCGACAACGACCCACCCGGCCCCGCGATGGACGAGTTCCTCGACGACCTGGCCCACGCCATCGTCAACGTCGCCACCACCGTCGACCCGGGACGAATCGCCGTCGGCGGTCCACTGTCGGAAGTGAGCCAGGTTGCCGAAGGACTCCGCCGGCGAATCGAGGGAACCGCTCTGTCCGGACTCGAGATGACGATCAGCCCGCTGGGCCGCACCGCACCACTGCAGGGTGCGGCGATCGGTGCACTCGAACTGGCCAGGAGACTCAGATCGCATGCAACCCCCGAGAACGTGGGCACGACCGACAATTTCGACACGAGGGGAGAAGAATGATCGAAGCGAGCCGACGAACCACACCATCGCGCCACTCGATCATGCTATGACCAGCAGCACGGACCACCACCCGCCCAGTGAAGGACATCTTGGATTGCCTCTCCCGTCACCGATAGATACGGAAGCCTCGCCCCGCGTCCCCCCGGAACTCCTTCGCCACGATTTCGCTCCAGCGCCCCGCACACTCATAGACATTCTGCTCGCGACCGCGGAACAGCACCCGCACGCGCACGCGATCGATGACGGAACGACCTCGCTGACTTATTGGGAACTGCTCGCCGAGATTCGGCAGACCGGCGAGGTTCTCGCAGAAGCTGGGGTGGGGGCCGGTGATCGAGTCGGCGTTCGCATGCCCTCCGGATCCTGCTCGCTATATGTGGCCATTCTGGCGACGCTCTCGGTCGGCGCCGCCTACGTACCGGTCGACGTGGACGATCCCGAGGAGCGGGCCGAACTCGTGTTCGGAGAAGCTCGGGTCCGATGCGTAGTGACCGGAGCAGGAATCGCTGCGGGCACAGCCGCTGCCGGAGCCGAGCCACCCACCGCGCGTCCCCCGAAAGTCGACGACGACGCCTGGATCATCTTCACTTCCGGATCCACCGGCACTCCGAAAGGTGTCGCGGTTACGCATCGCAACGCTGCAGCCCTAGTGGACGCCGAAGCCCGAATGTTCCTTCAGGCAGAACCCATAAGGCCCGGTGACCGGGTGCTGGCCGGGCTGTCGGTGGCGTTCGACGCGTCCTGCGAGGAGATGTGGCTCGCCTGGCGTCACGGCGCCTGCCTCGTTCCCGCGCCCCGGTCCCTGGTCCGCAGCGGAACCGACCTCGGTCCATGGCTCGTCGCCCGCGACATCAGCATCGTGTCGACGGTGCCGACCCTCGCCTCGCTCTGGCCGGCAGAGGCGCTCGAGTCCGTACGCCTGCTGATCTTCGGCGGCGAAGCTTGTCCGCCCGAACTGGTGGAACGCCTGGCTGTCGATGGACGCGAAGTGTGGAACACGTACGGGCCGACCGAGACCACGGTCGTCGCCTGCGGAGCGCTGATGGACGGGAAGGGGCCGGTCAGTATCGGTCAGCCGCTGGACGGTTGGGATCTCGCGGTGGTCGACGGATACGGCGTACCTGTCGCCGAGGGCGAGGTCGGCGAACTGGTGATCGGCGGGGTCGGGCTGGCCCGCTATCTCGATCCCATGAAGGACGCCGAGAAGTACGCGCCGATGCCGACACTCGGCTGGGATCGCGCCTACCGTAGCGGCGACCTCGTCCAGCTGGACCGGCGTGGCCTGATCTTTCAAGGCCGCTCCGACGACCAAGTGAAACTCGGCGGCCGGCGGGTCGAACTAGGTGAGGTCGACAATGCGCTCGGGCACCTTCCCGGTGTCGGTGCCGCGGCCGCGGCCGTGCGCAGGACCGCTGCCGGACACGAGATCCTCGTCGGCTACCTGGCGGGCACCAAACCGGGTTTCGACCTGAAGGCTGCGCACGCGAAGCTCACCGAACTGCTTCCGGCGGCATTGGTTCCACGTCTCGTGCTCGTCGAAGAACTTCCCACTCGCACGTCCGGCAAGGTCGACCGGAACGCTCTACCCTGGCCTCCGCCGGGAGTCGACGATGCGATCGCCTCGGCCACTGATTCGGAGATCCGTCTCGAGGGTACGTCCGCATGGCTGGCGGGGTTGTGGGCGTCGATCCTCGGCGCTCGCGTCACCGGTTCGGATGATGACTTCTTCGAACTCGGCGGCGGTTCTCTCTCGGCTGCCCAGTTGGTGACGGCGCTGCGTGAGCGGTTCCCCGAAGTGACGGTCGCGCAACTCTACGACCATCCCCGACTCGGCGCCCTCGCCGATCACCTCGACGAGTTGGCCCCCACCGGCACGATCGAGGCCCGCATCGTCACACCCACACCACGAAGCAGCCAGCTGTGGCAGATCGCGGCCACCGTTCCGCTCACGACACTGACGGGGCTCCAGTGGGTCACGTGGCTGGCAATCGCGAACAACGTCTTCTCTTGGTTCACGCATGTCCCTTGGGCGCCGACCGTGTCGTGGTGGTGGATCCTGCCCGCGTTCGTCCTGTTCATCAGTCCGCCGGGCCGGATGGCGATCTCGGTGGCCGGTGCGCGCATCCTCCTGCGCGGACTCGAGCCCGGCACGTATGCCCGCGGGGGGAGCGAACACCTACGACTGTGGGTGGCGCTGAGGCTCGCCGAGGCCAGCGGCGCGGCCAATCTGTCCGGGGCGCCGTGGGTTCTCTACTACGCCCGCGCGCTCGGCGCGACCGTCGGCAAGGACGTCGACCTGCACGCCCTGCCGCCGGTCACCGGCATGCTCGAACTCGGTGACGGCTGTTCCGTCGAGCCCGAAGTCGACCTGTCCGGCCACTGGGTCGATGGCGATGTCGTGCACATCGGCAAGATCAAGATCGGCCCCGGTGCCACCGTCGGCGCACGGTCCACCCTGGCGCCCGGCGCCCGCATCGGACGGGGCGCCGAGGTCGCGGCCGGCTCCGCGGTGTTCGGTCGCGTCAAGTCGGGGAGTCGGTGGGCGGGATCCCCAGCTGTGAAGGTCGGCAAGGCAACTCACCCATGGCCGAGCAAACCTCCCCGCCGCGCCTCGTACTGGGTGCCCGCATTCGGTGTCACCTCCATGTTGCTGGCCGGTCTGCCGATCTTCGCGCTCGTCATCGGCATCTCCGTGATCGGCTGGTGGGTCCGCGACACGGACACGATCGGGTCGGCTATCTTGCTTTCGCTGGCGATCCTGCCGATCGCCACGGTGGTCAGCCTCGCTGCAATGGCCATCGCGACCGTCGCCGCCGTCCGCCTGCTGTCGTTGGGGTTGAGCGAGGGCTATCACCCCGTACGCAGTCGGGTCGGCTGGCAGGTCTGGGCGACGGAACGGCTCATGGACTCCGCGCGCACATTTTTGTTCCCGCTCTACGCGAGCCTGCTGACACCGGGATGGTTACGGCTACTCGGCGCCAAGGTCGGCAAGAACGTGGAGGCATCAACCGTCCTGTTGCTGCCGAAGTACACCACCGTGGCGGACGGCGCGTTCCTCGCGGACGACACGATGGTCGCGAGCTACGAACTCGGCGGTGGCTGGATGCACATCGCACGTGCCAAGGTGGGCAAACGTGCGTTCCTCGGAAACTCCGGGATGACCGCTCCCGGTCGTCGGGTCCCGAAGAACGGGCTGGTCGCTGTGCTCTCGGCCGCGCCATCGAAGGCCAAGTCCGGCTCGTCCTGGCTGGGCAATCCGCCGGTTCGGCTGCGCCGGGCGCCCAGCGATGCGGACGCCTCCCGCACGTTCCGTCCGCCGTCTCGGCTGAAAGTAGCGCGCGCGGTGGTGGAGACGTGCCGCCTGATCCCCGTCATGGTGACGTTCGCGATAGGGCTCGGCGTGCTGTTCGCCCTCGAAGCGATGGCCGGCCACGTCGGCTTCTGGCTCGCGGCGGCGACCGGAGGAATCGTCCTCCTCGTCGCGGGGGCTGTCGCAGGCCTGGTCTCTGTCATCGCGAAGTGGGTTGTGGTCGGTCGCATAAAGAAGACTGAGCATCCGTTGTGGAGTTCGTTCGTGTGGCGCAACGAGGTGTCGGATGCCTTCGTGGAGACAGTCGCTGCGCCCTGGTTCGCCCGGGCCGCCACCGGGACCGCCGTGCTGAACGTCTGGCTGCGTGGGCTGGGCGCCACCATCGGCAAGGGTGTGTGGTGCGAAACTTACTGGCTCCCGGAGGCCGACCTGGTGACGCTCGGAGACGGCGCGACCGTCGAACGGGGATGTGTAGTGCAAACTCACCTGTTCCATGATCGGATCATGTCCATGGACACCGTCACCCTGGAGGCCGGGGCCACACTCGGCCCACACTGCGTCGCGCTGCCCGCGGCACGAATCGGCGCGGGAGGCACAGTCGGGCCGGCCTCGCTCGTCATGCGCGGCGACACCGTGCCGCCGTCCACACGCTGGCAGGGCAACCCCATCGCACCGTGGGCGGCGACATGAAGTCCCGCAAAGGTATTGACGACCCGATCGACCCATACCTGCCTCAAAACGGCAATCGGGGGTACCGGGTGTCTCGGTACGATCTCGACCTCACCTACAAGGTGCACAGCAACCGGCTGACCGGCAAGGCCACAATCACGGCCGTCGCCACCGAGCCGCGATCCCGGTTCTCCCTGGACTTGGCGTCGAGCCTGCAGGTGACGAAGGTTGCCACCAACGGTTCCCGCAACACCAAGTGGCTGCACCGAAACGGGAAACTGATCGTCACACCTGCCGAGAAGATCCCTGCGGGTGGAGCACTGGTTCTCACCATCACGTACTGGGGATCTCCGAAACCGATCAGCGGTGTGTGCGGTGAGGTGGGTTGGGAAGAACTGGCCGAGGGCGCACTCGTCGCCAGTCAGCCGAACGGTGCCGCCTCCTGGTTTCCGTGCGACGACCACCCGAGTTCCAAAGCCAGCTACCGTATCTCGATCACCACCGATTCGCCGTACTACACGGTGGCCAACGGCGCGTTGGTCAGCAAGCACACGCGGGCGAGTCAGACGACATGGGTGTACGAGCAGACCGAGCCGATGTCGAGCTACCTGGCTACCATCTCGATCGGACCTTACGAGCACCGCAGCATCGGTTCGGGCAACGTTCCGATGTACGCGGTCCACCCTCCTCGACTGCGATCGGCCTTCGACGAGGACTTCGGCCGGCAAACTCAAATGATGGATGTGTTCACCCGACTGTTCGGTGCATATCCGTTCGCCGAGTACACAGTGGTAGTGACCGATGATGAGTTGGAGATCCCGCTCGAGGCACAGGGACTTTCGATCTTCGGTGCCAACCACTGCACGGGTGAGCACGCATCTGAACGCCTGGTTGCGCACGAACTCGCCCATCAGTGGTTCGGCAACAGCCTGACGCTCGGCCAATGGCGGGACATCTGGCTGCACGAGGGCTTCGCCTGCTACGCCGAATGGATTTGGTCCGAGAACTCGGGAGGGCCGTCTGCGCACGAACTCGCCTGTGGGGCCCATCAGGGGTTGGCGCGAAAACCGCAGGACCTCGTCGTCTCCGATCCAGGGCCACAGCTGATGTTCGACGACCGTATCTACAAGCGCGGTGCGCTGACCTTGCACGCTCTGCGACGCCGACTGGGTGACGAGAACTTCTTCGCTCTGCTACAGCAATGGACGCGGACTCATCGGCACTCCACCGTGACCGTCGAGCAATTCACTGATCTCGCCGCCCACTACACCGATGAACCCCTACGGCATTTCTGGGACACATGGCTGGTCGAGAAGGCCCTTCCGCCGTTGTGATCTCGACCCATCGGGTACCGAAGCGGGTTCGCTCGCTTGCCGCCGATCAGATCCGGATCGCAAGCCGGGCGTCGACGGCCGCGGTCAATTCGACCTCGACCGGGGCGCCGGACGGAAGCGCGCAGACGCCAATCGCACTGCGCGCGGGCAACGCATCGATTCCCAAGATTTCGGCGAGTGCATTCGAGGCCCCGTCCGCCACGCTGGACAGCTGCCGGAAATCCGGTGTACAGGCAACGAACACGCTCATGCGCAGACACCTGGTGATGATGTCCGTCCCGCCTGCGGCCGCAGCGACCGCCGCAACCGCATTCCGCGCGGACAGCGCCGCCGCCTCCTGGGCGCACGACAGGCTCACGTCCTGTCCGACGACACCGGTTACGGTCAACACCCCGTCGATACGCGGAGTCATGCCCGCGCAGTAGGCGATCCCGCCATGCACCACCGCTGGCACATAGCGGCCCTGAGGCTTGGGGGCAATCGGAATAAGTTGCTCAGGCACTGAGTGCAATTCCTTCCTGGCGAGGGTCGGCGGCTCCTGACAGCAGGCCGCGAGTGGGGTCGAAAGAGATGATCTGAGCGCTTCCTTCCGCCCCCCACGGTTCCTGAAGAACAATGTCGTGTCCGAGTTCCGCCAGCTCTCCCCGAACCCCTTCCGGGACACGGGACTCGCAGCGCAGTTCTGTGGGACGGCCGATGACGTCGGCGTCACTGCCGGGGAACACCGTGAATCTCGGTGCGGAAACGGCTTCCGCCGGGTCCAGACCGTGATCGAGAAGGTGCGAGATGAGCTGCATGTTCCACTGCACCTGACCGTCACCCCCCGGGGTGTTTCCAACATGCAGCAGGTTTCCCGAGGTATCGGTGACCACCCAGGCGTTGAGCGTGTGAAGGGGCTTCCTTCGTGGCCGAGCGGCGTTGGGGTGCCCGGGAATCAGGTATGCACCACGCGCCCATCTGTTGTTCAGCACGATGCCGGTGCCCGGGACGGTCATCTTGGATCCGAACGTAAACGCCAGCGAGTGAATGAAACTCACCGCCCGGCCTTCCGAATCAACTGCAACTGTCGAGGTGGTATCACCTTCGCGTACGTCGAATGCACCTGCAGACGCTATCTTTCGATCGAGGTGACCCCTCTCCACATCGATAGCTTCTGGTTCCAATAGCGCCTTCCAGGCATCGTTGTCGGTGCCACAGCTAGACAAACGATCCTCGAAGGCCAGCCGTGCCGCACTCGCCATCCGGTCGATGGCCGGCGCGGTGAGCCATGGCGAAAAGCCCACCACCTGGTCACACAGCGCTGCTTGCTGCAGCACCATCCACCCGGGTGTAGGCAAGGGTGTCTGATGAATCACTGCACCCGCGTAGTGACCGCTGATCGCGGCTTCTGGCCTCACCTCGGCGCCGGCCACCCATTCGTCACCGCTGAACGGTGCACCCCCGGCACGTAGGGCGTCTACAGCTTTCTCGGCGAGAACACCCGTGTAGAAGCTGCGTGGGTCGCGGGCCAATGCGCGAATCGAGTCGGCTAGCTCGTACTGCGGTAACACCTCCCCTACCTGCGGCAACCGCCCGCCCGGGAGGTATACCGAAGCGAGACCGGCATCGGCGGCGATGGCCTTCTCGGCCTCTCGAATATCCCTCCGGGTCTTCGCGGAGCATGGCAGACCACGCTCTGCGGCCCGACTCGCGTGCGCCCAGAGGTCGGTGAGCGAACGTGTGGCCCCAGCGGTGTGGAGTGCGGCCAGAGCGGCGGGCGCACCTGGCACTGTGACCGCCAATGCGCCGTCCATCGGGATCGATCGCAAGCCGCGATCCGCATAGAACCCCAGATCACCGCCGTCGGGCCCGAAGCCGCTTCCGCCCACAGTCCATACCGAACCGTCTGGCTCTCGAACCACGGCAAACATATCGCCACCGATTCCGCACTGCCCTGGCAAGGTCAACCAGGTCATCGCCGCCATAGCCAGCGTGGCATCGATTGCATTGCCCCCCTCCGCCAGCACGCGCGCCCCCACCGTACTCGCTGCAGGATGGCTCGACGAGACCATTCCGTCGGCAGAAAGTGTCGCGGGCCGCGGGTTCATTTCGTGGACTCCCGCACAGCGCGCCGACGCGGCACCGAACCGGTGTCATTCGGATCGATCCCGACGAAGATCTCGCCGTCGCGTTCCTCGACCGGATAGGTCTTGATGGCCACCGTGGCAGGTGGGCACACCGGCTCACCGGTCTCGAGATCGAACACGCTGCCATGGCAGGAGCATCCGATGCCGTCGTCCACCAATTTCCCGGAGGAGAGCAGGCAGTCCAGGTGCGTGCAGTAGTTGGTGGTGGCATAGGCTTTTCCGTTGAGACGCGCAACTGCGAACTCGTGTTCGCCGGCGAAGAAGCGGCGCACAATCCCTTCGGGAACCTGTCCGGAGCGTGCAACACGAGTGAATTCCATGGTCTTCTCTTCCAATCAGGGGGTTCAAGCGAAAGGTTAGGTCTCAGCCCGACGGACTGAGATAGACGGTCTTTTCGGATTGGTAGAACTGCATCATCGTTTCGCCCGCTTGTTCCTTGTGGGTCTGCGTGCTCGATGACTTGTGACCACCGAACGGTGCATTCATGCTCTGACCCGTGGTGGACTGATTGACCTTGACCAACCCTGTTTCGGAACGGCTCGCGAACGCGAGCGCCTTGGCGACGTCGTTGGTGACAATTGCCGCGCTGAGCCCGAACTCCGAATCATTGGCCAAGGCCACCGCCTCGTCGAAACTGGCTGCCCGCTGAAATACAACCAACGGTCCGAACACCTCTTCGGTAACGATTCGCATGTCCGGGCTGCCACCGGCGAACACGGTCGGCTGTACGAAGAAGCCGTCTCCAGCACCGAGAGGCTCACCGCCACAGATCAGTTCAGCACCTTCCTCACGACCGATCCGGACGTAGTCGAGGAACTTGTCTCGCTGCTGTGATGTAGCGAGCGGGCCCATCCCGACGCCGGCGTCGCCTCCTGAACCGACGGTGATTTCGCCGGCCAGTTCGACCACGCGATCGAGCAACCAGTCGTGAACGGTGTCGACGGCGATCACCCGACTTGTTCCCGTACACGCCTGTCCGGTCAATCCGAAGGCGCCCTTGACGATCAGCGCAGCGGCCTTGTCCACGTCGGCATCTTCGAGTACCACGACAGGATTCTTGCCACCCATTTCGAGTTGGCTACGGCGAGTGGGTCCCACTGACGCATGGATGGCCCGGCCCACCTCGGTGGACCCAGTGAACGTGACAGCATCGACGCGCTCGTCAGCAGCAATCGCGGCACCCGCTCGACCCGAACCTTGCACCAAGGCAATGGCTCCGGCTGGGAGTCCCCCGGCCAGCAGAGCCTCGACCATACGCTGACCCATCAGCGGCGTCACCTCGGAAGGCTTGAACACCACGACGTTTCCCGCTGCCAGCGCCGGACCGAGCTTGCGCGACGGAATATTCAAGGGAAAGTTCCAGGGCGTGATCGCGCCCACGATGCCTATCGGTTGACGCAGCGTGAAGACCAGTCCCTCGCCGGGCGAAGGATAGGTACTACCCAGAGTGCGAAGCGCCTCACCAGCATAGAAACGCAAATTCATCGGGGTGCGGCTGACTTCCATCGCAGCCTCTGCGCGAGTCTTGCCTTCTTCCCTGACCAATTCGGCGATCAACTCGTCTGCGCGCTCTTCCAGATATTCGGCCGCGGATTCGAGAATCGCACCACGGCGCTCGGGCGGGGTGGCTGCCCACTGCGGCGCTGCCTTCGCAAGGGCGCTGATTGCAGCACTTATGTCGGCGGAGTTCGAATCGGGGAACACTCCGACCACATCGCCGTGGTCGGCTGGATTGCGGCGGGTGAATGTTGCACCCGATGAAGACGGAACCCACTGTCCGTCAATGTAGTTCATTCCCTCGATTGTCACACTGTCACCATTTCTTCATCCTCGTCCAGCAAGTCGTACAGATCGACTTCCTCGTCTGCCAATCGCGCGGGCCCGATCGCGCGGCCAATCAACTCACGTGCCACACCGATGTCCTCACCTCGATCGAGAGCGAACGCGCCGCGGACGATCCCGTCGTCCAGGTAGAAGGCCGTGAATTCGCCGTCCTCGGCGCTGCCTCGCAGCACCAGCTCCGTATATCGGGCGCTACCGACAAGCTGAAGATTCTTGCCGAACTGATCCGACCAGAACCAGTGCGCCGCGTCCACCGCTCCGGCGCGGCCGAGCATCGAATTCGCTGCGGCTGCTGCCTGCTTACTCGCATTGTCGAAATGTTCGACACGTACGTGACGGCCGGCGGACTCGGAGAATCGTGCCGCCACGTCACCGGCTGCATAGATGTGTGGGACGGCAGTCTGTCCATGCGCATTCACGAGGATTCCACCCTCGACGGCGAGCCCGGAAGCCTGAGCCACCTCGTCGTTGGGGACGATGCCTATTCCGACCACCACTACGTCTGTGCCGATCACCTCGCCGTTATCGAGTGTGATGAGCACGTCGTCAGGTCGTGTCGCCACGGTGGCGACACGGACGCCACCCCGAATGGCCACGCCGTTGTCCAAGTGCATGCGGGTACATACCTCGCCCACCTCGGATCCGAGGATGCGCGCGAGAGGTACCTGGTCCGCTTCGAGGACAGTCACCTCGGCGCCGAGCCCCTTCGCGGTCGCGGCGATCTCGAGGCCGACGAATCCTCCACCGATCAGCGTGAGACGGACACCCGGCCGGAGTTGGGCGGCGAGTCGCTCCGCATCGTCGATGGTGCGGAGGTAGTGCACGCGCTCCGGAGAAGGGCCGGTCACGGGCATTGTGCGCGGGCGCCCACCGGTTGCGATCAGTACAGCGTCAGCAGAAACGCTACGTCCGTCGGACAGCTCGATCGCCGCGGAAGCCGTATCGATCCGGGTCACGGCGGTGCCGGTCAGCAGTTCGACGTCCTGCTTCTCCCGCCATGCCTCGGGCAGGAGCATCAAGGACTCGCGGTCCTCTTGCCCTGCCAGGAATTCCTTCGACAGCGGGGGCCGCTGGTACGGCGCGTGAGGCTCGTCGCCGATGAGTACGATCTTGCCGTCGAACCCTCGGCGCCGCAGGGTTCGGGCTGCTACCGCAGCGGTCTGACCGGCGCCAATGGTGGCGATGGTATTGAGCGTCATGGTGTCACTTGCTCTCTCGAGGCGGCTTCGGCAGGCGAAACCGCTGTCTCAGCGTAATCGGGTCGGCGGGCGAGATCCACATAGACGTAGTCGTCCTCAACCTTCACCGCGTAGGTGGGCTGGCACTGGTCTTGATCTTCCTCGTACCCCGTGTCGAGGTCGAACGCCCACTGGTGGCCGGGGCAGATGACACGGCCGTTGAGCAGAGTGCCTCTGACAAGCGACCGGTCCTGGTGAACACACAGATCGTGGAACGCATAGATCCGGTCATTGGCCTGAAATAGCGCGACTGGGGTGTCACCGACGTCGACTCGGAGCTTTCGCCGGCGGCCGACCTCGCGCAGGGTGGCTACCCGCGTCCAGTTCGTATCCATCGTTCTCTCCTGTTCGGACGACAAGCGTGCAGATGGGGGAGCCGACTTTGCCGCCGGCTCCCCCATCTGCACGATCAGGCTGCCGCGGCCTCGAGCTCGGGCGCCACGTACGAGTCGTAGAGACCCTTGGTGTAGGAGAAGCGCATCTCGGCTCCCCACTGCACCAACTGGAGGCAACGCTGCTGCAGCTCGGGGGTATCCGCGTGATCGAGCACGATCTGGTAGCCGCGCTCACCATGCACGACGTCCGACGTGATGTGCAGGTCGAAGAACTCGATCTCGTCTTCGGTGAATCCGTACACCTCACGCAGCGGAACGATCTGCTTCCGGTAGATGCTCGGAACCTGCGACTCCAGGCCCACCACCAGAGCAGCTGTCGCTACTACGAAATGCTCGCGCTGCGAGACCGCGTAGCACCAGGCCTGCAATCCGCGAGTGACGGCGTTCATGTTCGAGGGATCCTCGACCCGCTCCTTCGTGGTGCCGCAGCACTCCGCGAACTTGATGAGCAGGTCGGTATGCCGAATATCGGCCAGCTCCTCCTCGTACATGTTCTGGAGAGTGAAATCCTTTGCATTGGTGAAGTGATCAGGGGTGTTCGAGTAGATGTTCGCCAAGTAGTCGGCGAAGGGGCCGACGTAGTGGTAGTGATTCTCGGCCCACCGAGCGAAGTGGTGCCTCTCGAGCTTTCCCTCAGCCCAAGCCTTGCTGAACGATGCATCCTTCGCTTCGCGGCCCTTGATGGCGTTCTCGAGCGCCGTGCGGAACTCGTCCCTGCCAAGTAGTTCGGTCATGATGTTCCTCATCTTTCTCGAAATGGAGTGTTGATTCGTCTGGAAATCTGCGTTCAGCTGCGCATGAGGGCAAGCGCCTCGAACTCTTCGAGCATGGCGGCGCCGACGGCTTTGTCCTGCTTGCCATTTCCTCCGCTGATCCCGATTCCACCGACGATCTGCCCCTCGAAGACAAGGGGAAAACCACCGACGAAAATGGCGAACTTTCCTGGCAGCATGTGACTGATACCGAACGCTTCATTACCTGGCAGCGCTGGGCCGTCCGGTGCCTCGTTGAAGAGGTGAGTGGCGCGCTCGTGGCCGGCCGCCGTGAAGGCCTTGGCAATAGCGATGTCGACACCGGTGAGTCGGGCTCCCGGAAGTCGGTGCAGCGCCAGGACATTGCCACCGTCGTCGCAAACGCACAGCGTTTGCTTGACACCGATCTCCTCTGCCTTGGCTCGCCCGGCCGCCAGTAGCGGAAGTGCGTCGTCGAGGGTGATCCGATGAACCTGATGCATGTCTTCTCCGTTGAGTCGTCGGGAGGAAGTTGATGCTGAGATTTCTATCACCGGCACCGCCGAACAACCATGTGCATGATGGCCCGAGAATCACCGAAAATCAGGGCACAATGCATAATGGTCCTGGCAGTGCGCTCCGACATACTGCACATTCATCGCTCCCCGAGGAGGGCCGCCGTGAATAACACAGCGACATCAAGCGAAGACAACGAGCGCCTGTCGGTACGCGGCCTGCTCGAGGAGCCGTTGATGGCGTCCGCCCGGGTGCTCTCGGGGAGAGAAGGCCTCGGAGCAGCCGTTACCTGGTGCCTACCCTGGGGCGAGGTCATGGGCCGACGGGACTCCCTGTCTGACGTCGCCGTCTACGCCCGACCGGAAACCCTGTCCGCACACCTCACAGAACTCGAGACAGTGGTGACACGTGGGGCGAGCGTGCTCGTCGTCGACGGACCGGCGCCGACGGAGATCAGCTGGCCTGCCGCACTCACCGTTGTAGAACTCGAACGATCGGTCGGATTCACAGCACTCAATAGACTCCTCGCCGAACGCGCACTCACGCAGGAAGCGCACGTGATGCGCTATGCGGTGTCCGTGCACCAATCTCTCGCCGGCCTCTTGCATCGAGGTGCCGGACTCCCCATGCTGATCCGCGAGGTAGCCGCACTGACGTCGGATATCGCTGTGGCCCTAGATGTTCGAGGCCAGCTACTCGCACACTCGGGGCTGCAGGACGTCGAGTCCGAGGAATCGGTCGCGCTTCGGGAATCGCTCGTTGCAGCACTTCCTCGATTGGACGAGGCGTCAACGACTCATCCACACAAGGTCCACACACATCAACTCGAACACCCGGACGGACTATTCGCGCCCACGACAGTGGTGGCCGGCGCCATGCAATTGGCCGGTCGCTACGAGGGGTGGATTGTAGTGATCGTGCCGCAGGCGAACCCGCGGCGACACGACATCGCTCAGTACCAGGTGGTAGTCGAACAGGCAGGAACGATAGTCGGCACCGAGATGCTTCGCCAACGTAGCGTCGACGAGGCGGAAGAACGGGCGCGGGGCGACTTCGTCCAGGCATTGGTGCACGGAAACTTCGCCAACGACCACGATCTGACCACTCGTGCCGCTCTACACGAGATCGATCTCGATCTGCACTACATCGTCTTCGTCGCACCCGGCCTCGTCGACCGATCCGGAGACCGTCCGGGGGCAAGCATGGTGCGACTGGCCCGATACGCCGCCGGGGTTCTACCCCCTTCCAAGGCGCGCTCACATGTCACTGTGATCGGGAACGTGCTCGTGGTCGTTCGTTCGCTGATCGCTACGAGCGGACCACAACTCGAGGCGGAAATCGACGAGTATGCAAGGGCAATGTCTCTTGATCTCGAGCACCGTCTAGGACAGCACATTCCGGTGGCTCACGGCCGTCCGGCGGTCGGTGCCCGCGCTATTGGCGAGAGTTACCGTGAGGCACGCACCACTCTGGGCGTCGCGCAGCGACTAGGACTGTCCGGTTCGGTCGCCTATAACCAGCTACGAGGATTCAACGTCCTCACGCGGGCAGCCGATACTGATGAGAGCCGAAGACTCATCCGCGACGTTCTCGGCCCGTTCCGGGCGTCGAGTTCGCACGGCGACAGCGAGGAGTTGCTATTCGCGTACCTCGAGGAGGGCGGAAATATCAATGCCACGTCGAGGCGACTCGGGATTCACCGAAACACCATGATCGCCAAGCTCGATCGCATGTCAAGACTCATTGGAATGGATATTCGCGAACCAGAGAACCAGTTCACTTTGTGGCTCGCGCTCCGCCTCGATCTGCTGTCGGCCGTTCGAGAATCAGTGGACAACGAGATCGT
Source organism: Rhodococcus sp. WMMA185 (assembly GCF_001767395.1). Lineage (NCBI taxonomy): Bacteria > Bacillati > Actinomycetota > Actinomycetes > Mycobacteriales > Nocardiaceae > Rhodococcus > Rhodococcus sp. WMMA185. The sequence continues at coordinate 3,523,708 of NZ_CP017014.1, forward strand.
GGCTCAGCACTCAGACATCTAGCGGGTTTTCCCCGACGAAAGATCCCGCGAGCCCGACCAATGCGACGACGGCGGCGACCGAGAAGAGCAATGCATATGGCTCCGTTGCCAGGTGCGCTGCAATGCCAACCCAGGCAGCTCCGACTGCGGAACCCCCGAAGCGAATCAGATTGAACAGTCCGAGACCAGTTCCGACGGCCCCAGCGCGCGAACGAGTCGAACCGGCCGCTGCCGGTGTCTGCACCATTCCGATTCCGACGGCTGCCACCACAAGTATCGCTGCTATAGCAATAGAGTTCCGAACACCGGACGACAGCGTGATAGCCAGTGCCACTTGACTACCGATCATTATCGACAAGCCCGAACGCATGACCACTCGGCCACCGATTCTGTCGACAACGCGGCCCACGACGGGCGCCACACAGGTCATGACTGCTGGAAGTACGAAGAGCATCAATCCTGCCTGAGTCGTCGAGAGTCCCGAGTCCGTCAGATATAGCGGGAGGGCAAGCAGGAGGGCGGAAAGAACGAACATCAAGACGAATACGGCCAGCGCACTGCGAAGGAACCTCGGTTCTAGTACAAGGCGAATCGGAATGAACGGGTCGGCTGTGCGGCGACTGTGAACGCCGAAGAGTACGAGTGTGACTATCCCAGCTAGGACCAGAGCGACACTGGCAACGGCAGGTACCCGATCCTGCGGAATCAAGGTGATTCCCAGAACGAACAGGGCTGCGCCGACGGTGACCGCGACGGCGCCCAATACGTCGAGATGCATCTTCTTGCCCGGATAGCGGGGGACGTGCCGAAGGGTTGCGACAAAACCGATCAGAGCAATCGGCACGAGAGGTGCAAACGCCCAACGCCAGCCCCACCAGTCACTGACCACACCTCCCAGCGACGGACCGATTGCCTGACCGATCCCGTTCACTGCAGCCCAGGCACCGACCGCCCGAGCCCGCCTCGCGGGGCCGAACAGCCACGTGATCAAACCCATGACGGCCGGCACGATGGCGGCCGCTGCAATTCCACCGAGAGACCGCCAGATCACCAGCACCAGAAGCGAAGGCGCCAGTGCTGCACCGACAGAACAGACAGCAGTTCCCAGCATGGCCGCGCAATAGACGCGACGGCGGCCGAAACGATCTCCAACCCACCCGGCTAGCGGCATGCTCGCCGCGAAGGTGAGGAGAAACCCGACAACGACGAAAATGCCACTCCCGAGGTCGGCATCGAAGTCCGTGAGGATTGCATTCAACG